>JAGXNS010000024.1 GCA_019894855.1 Promethearchaeota archaeon | reverse complement strand
TTTTTAATGATATATTGCTTATAGAAAAATTAGAATTGTAATCAAAATTCAAGTTTTCTACTTCTATTAGAAAAATAGTTTAATAACCTCTGTATAAATCTGTTCTAAATTAATTATGTAGCTTAATAAGAAGGAGATAGTAAAAAAAGAGAAAACGATTGATATATCTACAACTTTCATTTTCTTTGGAGCAAAAGTAATCTTACCAGAAAAACCCCGCATTTTCAAACTCTCATATAATTTTTCGCTTCTTTCCATATTGTGTACTACATTCTTTCCCATTATGAATCCGTGAGTTTTAAGCCTTTGCCAATACGATGTAAAGTTTTTTCCTCTTAAATCTTGTGCTTCCAGTACTTTTCTGTTAGATCTTGCGAGAATAGGGATGTAATGAAGCATGATAACTATACTACCTACAAAAAATGAGGGAATTACTCTTAGTTTAGTTAATGCTTCAATAAATTCAGAATAAGTTAAAGATGTGAAAAATGTTAAGAATACAAATGCCGCCCCTATAATTCGAAAGAATAGAGTTAAGGCGTAAGCTAATCCTTCCACATAAATATTTAGTGGAATTCCAATGTTCAATTGAAAGAATACGGTATTTCCAACGTAGAAAGGAACAAAAATTGTAATAAGAAGTATGAATGGAATTAACGCTTTAAGTTTTGAAAAAATTTTTAATAGATGTAAACGAAACACCAAATTGAAAAATGTTACAAAAATAATTATCGTAATTACTAAATAAACATCGTTTATAATAAGAAAAGGTACAACTAAGATAAACGGGAGAATAAATCGAATTAAAGGGTGAATCTTATTTATGAAATTTTTTTCATCTTCGTGTTTGAAAGGTAATTCTATGTCCAATTTATCTTATCTCCTTAAATTTCTACTAATTAACGAAACTCATTAGAATATTCCTTATATGAAATTCAAATAGCTCCAAATTGATACTTCATATTATTTTATAAAATTATCATATCGTTTTTAAATAATACTAAATTATGATAAAATATTATTCATACCAAAAAAATTAATCGATAATAAAATATTGGTAAAGAAAAAATGCATATACCTGACGGATTATTAGACCCTATAACAACTATCGTGCTCTGGATTGTTACAATTGCGATTATGATTCTAGGATATTTTAGAATGGGCAAAATGTTTGAAAAAGAAGATTCTGAAAAGATGATTCCCTACATTGGAGTATTGGCAGCAATTATTTTTGCGTTTCAATTTGTTAATTACCCCGTTCCAGGAGGAACCTCCGGTCATTTGGTTGGAGGTACTCTAGTAGCTGTTATCCTTGGCCCTTGGGCATCAGTTATAGTATTATTTTTAATTTTAGTTATTCAAAGTCTTTTTGGAGATGGAGGGATTACCGCGTTAGGAGCAAATACTTTTAATATGGGAATAATTGGTGGTATTGTAGGTTTCTATTTAGTTATACTATTCGTAAGACTTCTGAATAATACATCGCTGAAGAAAGAATTAAAAGTCACGATTGCAACTGCTATAGGATCTTATATCGCTATTGTTCTAGCCTCTTTCATGTGTGGTATTGAAATTGGTATTAGTGGGACGATCCCAATTGAAATCGCCGTTCCGGCTATGGTTTTTTGGCATATCATAATAGGGTTAGGTGAAGCAATAATTTCTGCTCTTATCGTGTTTTATATTTATAAAACAAAACCCGATTTTATAACAACTGAATCAATACTGAAGGTGAAATAAAAATGGGGTTAATAAAAAAGTACAAATGGCCTCTAATCACAATTCTAACCGTAGTTGCTGCTCTCATGCTTGTTATAGCAGTAGGATTTACAATTGGATTTCTTTCTGACAACCCTGATGGACTAGAAAGAGTTTTAATAGATTATAATGGAGAAGAATGGCTTGAAAATCTATTTTCTCCATGGATTCCTTTCTTAAGTTGGATTACTAACGATTATGTTGCTGGGATTATCGGTATTGTTCTATCTATAACTGTATTAACTGGGACTTTTTATTTAATTACTCGTTTGAAGAAAAGGAAACTAAGCTAGTCTGGATTAATTCTAAAAAGAAAAGAAAAAAGAAATAAAAACAACCTTTTTTTTAATTTTCACTTCTTAGGTTATTAATACTCATTTAAATTAGATGGTTTTATTTTAAATTCGTGAACTTAATCTTTTTTATAAAATCGGGAACAGTTGATATTAGCAGGTATACCATTAAAGATATCCCAGGATCATCTGGAAGACTTGATGTAATCTCAAGATGTGTTTTATCAGCGCTTACAACGGGTACGGATCTTGAAGAAAATATTCAAATATGGGTTTTTTTAGATAAGTATGGAACATTTGTTTTTGACTCTGATCTGTTCAATGATGAGGCTTTCCCAAAAAACGAAATTCTTTTAACGGACTTCTTTGTAGAATTTATTAAAAAAACGAAAAAAGGAGAAAAATATCCTGAAACTCCATTGGACTCAATAAAATACTCCAAATTAGATATTTTTGACGCTATTACGAACTTCGTTGAAAAAAAATATAAAATTTATGTGTTAAACGAAAATGGAATGGATTTTAAAGAAGCTTTTGAGGAATTGAATTCAAAGGATAATTTGCTATTTATTCTAGGAGATCAAAGTGGTGATCTCCTAAACAATAAAGAATTGAAGAAGTTGAAATTGAAAGACATAAGTCTAGGAAATCGCTCATATTTAGCATCTTCTACGATTCGATTAATTAAAATAAATCTGCAATTATTTATATGATAAATTTTTTATTTTAGAGTACTTTTAAATTTTATTATCGTTAAAACTTAATTAGGATTAAATATTGAGCAAAATAGAACAAGCTACTAATAAAAGGAGCAATCAGAGAAGAATTTTAGAAATATTTGTCGAGCTCCCGGCTAAAAAGTTAGTTAAATGGGGATTTACACCAAATATACTTTCATTTTGTGGCTTTTTCTGTTCAATAGTGGTTGCTATTTTACTCTCATTAGAAGGGTTACATTTTCCCTTTCCTATAGCTTGGATCGTCCCGTTTTTTATGTTCTGGGCGGGTGCTTTTGATGTGTTCGATGGAGAAATAGCCCGGATGACTCATAAAATTTCCATTTCAGGAGCTTTTTTAGATTCGAACCTAGATCGCCTTTCTGATGCCGTTATAGTCTTAGGGTTAATACTAGGCGGATATTTTAATTACATAATAGGATATACGATAATATTCTTAATTATCATGATTTCTTATATTCGCTCCAGAGCGGAAAATGAAGGAATTAATATGAAGGGAGTAGGCTTTATGGAAAGAGCTGAAAGATTAATCATTTTATGGTTCGCTTTTATCGCTGAATTTTGGATTTATTTCTTGGGACAATTTTTTGGGACTCCCTTCACTCTATTTTTCCCGATATTCACAATAATCTTTACAGGACTACTAATTTTGACAATAGCGCAAAGATTAATATTTTCTTTTAAAGAAATAAGTAAAATTGAAGCGCACGATAAAAATTAACTACATCTTTTTGAAAGAAAACCTTAATAGAATGAATACTTGCTAATCTCCTAAGGGAAAGAATAAATTTTTTAAGGTTTGCCTTATTCAAAGTCTTAGAAATAGAACATAATTACTTATAGAAAAAAGCTGATTTTGTATTCCTAAGAAGAGAAGAAGTGGCGGTAAAACCGGCTCAAGTAAGGGAAGTTATAAGAACGTACAGTGCACTAAATGTGGTCGTATGGTTCCTCGGAGTAAGGCTAAAGCAGTGACTAGGCGAACTTCTTTAGTTGATGGGAGAATGTATGCTGAGCTTAAGAAAACTGGGACAATTATTCAATCCCCAAGTTCGAAAAAGTATTATTGTATAAGTTGCGCCGTTCATAGCCATCAAGTTAGTCAACGAAGTAAAGCTTCAAGAAAATTTTAAGCTATATATTCAGAGCTTTAAAGAACGAGGGTAACGAATAAATAATTTCGATTTCATTTATAGTTACAACTTCGATAATCGCTCTAATTAAATAAGTATCTCTCAATTCTTCGCTGGGGTTGTATATTTTAACTCTTGAAGTTGGTTTTAATTTTAATGTGTAATTCTCAGCGATGCCAATAACATTTTCATCAGTTTTTACAATAAAGCCTAACAAACCTAATTCATAATGAGAGACGATGAAAAGATATTTAGAGGCTTTAGTGTATTTTAGCTTCTCAAAATGAACTACTTCTAAGTAATCTTCCTGGAGCTCTTTGGGAAGTTTAATGTAAGGGATAATTTTTTTTTTCCCAGAAATGTAAGGGAAGGGCGTGTAGAACAGAATGTTAAAACTAGATATTTTCTTGATTTGCTCGTTGTATTTCTCTACATCTTTCACTGAGTAGGCCTTACTAAGTAAAACATCCAATTTGTCAACCATGATATCTTCAGTTGAATATCCATTTAGCACAGTAGCAATATATGATCTTTTTAATTTTTCTATTAATATATCGCTTCTAATTTTCAATTTATAATCAATACTTATTTCTAACGCCTCATTGTAAAGATTTGCAGCTAATTGTGAGTGTCCTAAAGCTAAGAAATAATCGCCCAGCTCACTAAAAACAATAATAGTATCTAAGAAATTCTTTTCCATGTCCATGTTGGCAATTTCATCCATAATCGCCATAGCAGTCTCACTATCATCTCCTTTAATATAGATAGCAATTGATTTTCCAATCGCGCATTTAAGTTTAAGTCTTTCGTCGTTATATATATCAGCAAGCTCTTCTGTAAAATTATACGCCATTATCGCGTTGTTGTATAAACCATGAAATAACAAGATTAACGCTTTTACATAGTTTAAAGTCAAACATGTCTGGTGGTTATGAATTATTGTAGAAAATAAAGCAGCTCTTTCTAAAGAGTCTATAGCATTATTAACCCTCCCTAAAGAAATTAATATAAAGGCTCTTAGGAATTCCATCTTAGATATCTCGCTACAGATTAACTTTTCAACGATATCGTAATCTTTTAAATTAGTTAGTTGACCTGAAGCAATCTGCAATAGTGAAATCAAAAAACCATTACCTTTCTTTAAAAATTTAACTGCGTTCTTAGAATCGTGCTTTTCAATTGCCTTGCGAGCTTGCTTCACGTATTCGCGAGATATTTTTAAGTTTTCAAGGAAATTTAATATCCCCGCTATTAACTCTTCTTCACTATTGGCCAGCTTATGGTTTTCAATATATTTTTCGCAAATTGTTATTTCTTGTTCGTATTTGCTTGCTCCTATTTCAAATTTTACGGGGCCTTTTTGGCTATCAATATAATGTGAGTCTTGGGTTAAAATAGAGTCTTGTGTTACGCTTATTGCCTTCTCTATTAACCATGTTATCTTCTCCTCAGCAGGGTAAATTTTGGAGCGTTCTATCATGTACGATAAAGTGTAGTTTAAACTCTTTTTCCAAATAGTTTTAAAATAGCTCCGTAACTGCTTATTTGAAATCGTTCTGTGAATTTTTAGTAAAAAACTAGAAAGGGATAAAATATTGATCTTACCCTTGAAAAATAAATTAGCGTTTTTAGCAAGCTTAAAGTCGTCAGACACCATACTAATATGAATAGGTCGATTATTTTTTTTATCGTACAATTTCTGCGATAACGATAACAAAGATAAATCAGGATCTTGAGCAGGAAAACGAATGCCTTTAGAGCTAAGATTATTTTTTACAGCTTCTATTTCAGATTCGGTTATTTCCTCAACATGTATGATTTTCTGGAATTTTTCACGGAACGTATGGGGTGCTTTAATTTCATCAAATACAACGGTGCTTATGTAATACTCATAACCTAAATCAGACGCAACGCTATCAAGGTTCCCGAGCAAATTTTTAGCTCTAATAGAGTTCATACAAATAAAGAAATTTGCATCAAATACTATGATTTCGCTCATTTTTGGCATAATTCCCTAAAACATCTCCTTATATCAAAAGCTAATCTTTAATCTATTAACACATTTTAGATATTAATGATTATATTAAATCTCTAGTATTTTTCAAGTTCTTAGAATCTGTGAATAACAATGAAAGTTATTAGTGTGATCGGATATTCGGGAAGTGGTAAAACTCACATAATTGAATTTCTTATCAAGAAACTTAAAACCGAACTTAACCTTGAAGTTAGCGTTGTAAAAAACATACATGAACATAGAATCGACGAAGAAGGAAAAGATTCTTTTAAATTTTCTGAAGCTGGTGCGGTTTTTTCTGTTATTAAAAATAAGTTTAATCAAAACGCTATTTATCTCAATAAAAAAATCAGCTTAGACCCTTTAATAAACTGGCTCAATAAAAGCCCATATAAAGTTGATCTTATAATTGTTGAGGGTTTTAGAGATGTATCGTACCCTACTATTTTATGTGTAAAAGAATTACAGGATATTGATGTCCAATTAAACAAAAATGTTAAATTGATATCCGGATTAATCACTCTAAATAAACACAGAAAGGAAAGAGAAGATCAGATACCGATTTTTAGTATACAACAAAACTTTGAAAGATTTACCAAAATCTTTAATATACATTAAAACTAATAGAGTTAATCAGCATTTTGCCAAAAATCTGCGAGTTGCTGGCAAATAAAATTGATATCTTCTAGATTTTCTTGGTGTTTAGCGTCACCAACAAAATAATTTCTTAAAATCTTATAAAGCTCCGTCTTATTGTCATCCTTTTTTATCAAGTCACGAATTTTCGATATAAAATTGATTATTGGAGTTATAAGTCCTGTGATTAACCACTCCTCAAATAAGATCTGTTCTTTTGACGACGGAAAATTAAATATAACAACAAATCTCGCAATATCTTCGTATCGATAGAAATATTTTTCAGGTATCTCAATTTTGAAATTATCTAAATCCTTTTGTAAAGCGTCCTTATTCATAGATATAATGTAATCAGGCCAAACATCATCTGAAACGTTCAAATCACTAAAAATAAATAACTCTAATACCCTCAATGCGATATTTTTACCAACATATCTACTTCTTGGGTCGATAAAGTTTTTGGACGCTTGGCTTGGAAGACTTCTAAGAAAGATTTTGTCTATTAATGTGTAGAGCATTCGACAAACATGATCCACTACGATTTTAAAATTTAATGGTTCGTTACTCGGATTTTCTTCTAAAGTCTTATTTTCAATCCCAATCAAACGCGATATACTCGAATTCAAACTAAGTAAAAACGCTTTAAAGAAATTATAATTAAGCAGGGAGATTTCTTTATTAAAAATTTTCTTAAAAAAGATATCTGGGTTCTCGATGTTTGTCAAAATCGAGAGATTATCTAAAAACTCTGCGACTTCGTTAATTGTGTTAGCATTGATTACATTTTCTGTTTTTGCATTAAAATCATTTAATTTTTTTTTGAATTCATCGGGCAAAAATAAGAGATCACTTACTTCTAAAGCTTCTAAACTTCCACTACCAAAATAATATTTTGTATAGAGGAGAAATAAATTAAATTGAGATTTTTGACTAGGTAAGTTGTTTGCTTGAAAAGTGGAATACAAAGTAGATTTTTTGTCAATAAATTCAAAGATTCGCAATAGAGCGTTCTTTTTTTCATCAGTATAATCGAAATTCCGCAAGAATTCTTTTCTAATAATATCTAGTTTTGGAAACACCGAATCTTCTACTCTTGAGCATACGAAGTTTAGGAAATCTAATATCGCAGAGAAATTTCCTAACAAGTTACATTTCTTATAAAAATAATACATTAGATCAACGAGATTCTCTTTAGCATTAGAATACTCGTCAAGAGCTATTTGGTACACCCTATCCCTGCTAGCTAATAATTTATCAAAATATTGTTCAGGAACCTCTTTAAAGTATTTTAAAAAATAATATAAATACATATAATAATAATTATCAAACAATTCATCTTTTGAATTTTTTATAACGATTAAGAAATTCAGAGCGTTATCACTTTTACCATTTTTTAAAACAACACCGTCTAAAACGATGTAAAATTGTTCATCTAATAGTTTTCTTAGAATTACTCCAAGTATTGTAATCACCAGATAGAGATAGCCTGATGGAGAGGCGGATGAAGGGGCTATACCATCAACATTGTTTTTAATGCTCTCAGTAAATTCATTAAAAACTTCCTTTTCTTCGGGAGATAGATCGTAACTATACTCTAAAAATAAACTATTGTCAGATATCTTCTCTTTTTCTATTAACTTTAAAGAATTAGTATCGTACCCACAGAAGTTTTCTAAATAAAATGTAAGAAGTTCGTCGAAATATTGAAAGAAGAAAGAACTATAGGTTTTTTTAATTACTCGATTTTGATTTTTTTGTTTAAATTCCTTCCAATCTTTGTTAATTTTTTCTTTAAATTTGTAAAAAACAATATTTTTAGCTTCTAATATATCAAAAAAAACGTGAGAATTCAATTTAAGGGTTAAATCTCTTCCCTTGGAATGCTCTCCAATGGATTTAAGTATAGCTCGTAATTCTTTGTTAACCACTTTAAATCATTCTTTAACTCTTATTAAGTTAGATAAATAAATTCCTTACATCCCTTAATATAAAATTATAAAATACCCGTATATATAATGTGAAAATTAAGAAATAAAAATCTTGGTATATAAATAGTTACGAAAAAAACCTCAGAATTATATGTTTTTTAGGATGTAAGAATTTTAAAATATTTTAGTGATTTCGTCTATTTCAGTATAAATCATAGTCTTTTCTCTATTATTCTCATCTAGTATGAGATATTTACCTTTATCTTTTGTAAATCTTCCAACTGCTTCTGATGCAACCCCATTCTTAGCTAATAAATTAATTAAATCTTCAGCGAATTCGAAATTAATTGAAATCAAAAGAGAACCTGAAGATATTGTGCTATAAGGGTCAATATTAAAGATTTTACTTAATTCCAATGGTTCTGGTAAAACATTTATTTGTTCTTTTTTAATTAATAAACCTAAATTAGATGCGATTGCTATTTCGGCAAGACCATTAAATAGTCCTCCTTCTGTCAAATCGTGCATTGATGTTACTGTAAAATTGTCATTAGATACAACGGCTTCTTTAAATATGCTAATACCGGGATCATAAAGGTAATTTTTACATTTCTCAATAAATTGATTACTATATCCTTTCTCTTTTAAGAAATCTTCTTTCTCTCTAGCTATAATGCTAGTGCCTTCAATAAAAATCCCCTTTGTTAAAATTATCATATCATCTTCTTTAGCTCCAGAGGATAAAACTAGTTTTTCTTTATCAACTTCACCAAGCAGAGACCCTATCACTATAGGCCTATCAAGAGCAGCTGTAATCTCAGTGTGACCTCCAATCACAGTTATTCCCAAAGATTTACACGTATCATGGATATTCCTAAAAATTGTTTCGATTAAATCCTCATCAGTATGTTCCGCAGGTAATAAAATTGTTGATTGGAACCATTTTGGAGTAGCCCCCATGCATACAATGTCATTTACATTTATGTTAACGGCGTAATATCCAATTTCGTCAGTTACAAATGTTATTGGATCTGTTTTTGCGACTAAATATTTATCTCCCATATCTATAACAGCTGCGTCCTCGCCGATACTAGAGCCTACAACAACCCTATCTTCTTTTAAATGAGTGGTTGACACAAAATCGCTTAACATTTTCTGCAGGAACTCATGCTTAAGTTTACCAATAAGAAATTTATTTTGTTTTTGCTTATCTCTCATCTCAACATCATTACAAATAGAGATTTTAAATATTTAAATTTTGGAGCAAGGGTAAAATAGAAATGTATATTTTTGATGAAATTATTAATTCGATTTGTTTTTTATTAGATTTAGTAAAATATGATATTTAATTTTTAAGGCAAATAAATTTAAATAGCTTTTATTTTCTATTTTATACATAGTATTAATTAATTAAATAGTAAACACAAATTTATAAAAAGGTTGATTAAGTTGGGACTTGGAAAAGCTCTTGGATTTTCCTTACTCGCGTACGTTGGTTTGAACTTCTTATTTGTCATAATATCCGAAACTATTAGTGGGGGTTTAAATCCACTATTTAGCGATATTACTAGCGATCCATTAATATTATTGTTAATCTTCTTCGGACCTATTACTAATGTACCAAGCACCGCCATATTTACATTATACACACAAATTTCTTTAGGGATGTTTGATGTATCTTTGATTCAAACCATCGGACTTATCGTAACGCCATTTGTCGCCGCTCTCATAGCAGGGCGTACTGGAGGAAGCAAAGGAGCAAGTTTCGGTGGATGGATGATAACTTGTTTGATCAGTTCTTCAGCTTTAGGAGTACTGATATTTATTAATCCCGGTACTTTGTTATATTATGGCATTGTAGTATTAAATCCAATCATGTTGTTAATCGCATTTAGTATAAGTGCAGCAATAAATGGAGTATTTTACGGTGCATTCGCACTTTTATTTACTAAAACTGAAATGTACTAGTTTATTTTTTTATCTTTTTTTTCTTTTTTCTGTTTATGAGCTAAAATTGAATGAATTCCAAAGAGTAGATTGAAAAAAACAAAGATAACGAATAGTCCTCCTGCTTGTAGGATTTGCATCTCTTCGGCAACAATTTTTGGAACGATTTTTGAAACTTGGACATAAATTTTCATGATTATTAGAAATAGTGCTATTGTGTCTACCTTAAGAAACTTCAATTTTTCCTGAATATAATCAACTCTTGAATAGATTGTTCCTAATATGTATAAAAACAAGAACCAATCAACGAAAAAGGAGATTAACACATAAGTTGGATCCCCTGATCCAGAGCTGAAATAAGCGCCATACAGATAATCAATAAGGATATATATCGCGTAAAATAGAGTTAACAAGAAAAATAGAGAAATGTAAGCCGAAAACTTTTTAGTGGCAAGTAAACGAATAACAACAATTACTATTAAACTCACATTTACCCAAAACATAATTTGAAACATACGGAATACGGTTATAAATAACAGAGTGGATACTTTGCCGAAAAATCCCAGTATAATTCTTGAAAACCACAAGTTTAACAGAAGAAAAACACCAAATTCTATTAACCGCGTTGTTATTCGACTTTTCTCCTTTTTATAGAGATAATCGTCTACCTTTGTAGAGGAATCCATGCAAATTTTGAATGCAAAAAAGGCTGTAAAGAACTGATTTATCGTTAAAGGGATAATGAAATATAATTCTGACGTTACAAAAAACACTGAGCGGTTCAAAAGAAATGTTAAGCAAATCGCTATTACATAAATAATGAAAAATAGCCATTTCTTTAGCTGGTCAAGAGGTTTTATAAATGAAACTACAAAGAGTATTAACGCGAAGTATAATAAGCTTCCACCAAATAATAGCACCGTCAATCCGAGAGTTTCGTTAGAAAAATACGAATTAATTATGATTAGTATCCATGTAAGAGTAAAAGCACATATCATAAAAACATATAGAGGTTTTTTAAACACTCCTTTAAGTCCTGCTATAAACGCCATTAAATATTATTATCTTTAATTTGTTATAATTAATACTTGTTCTATTTATTTTATTTTAATGCTTCCACTACTATTTTAAATTTCAGTTTGCGGTTATTAATCCGTTAATATATGGTTCACTGAGAGTTTAATATAAGTAAAACAATAATATATGCAAAATTGAGATTATAGGTGTATTAAGCCTCTAAATTAGACATTTTAGTATCTATCTATGAAAGTTTCCGACAAAATTAGAAACAACACATCAGTTTCAAAAAACAAGTGGTTTAATTACATAAAATTTTAGATTAAAGTGATCAAATTGAGTTCGGGTAAAGCTGGGATTAATTATCCCATTAAAATTTTCGACGAAGCTTACGATATTAGCGTTCCGGTTTCACCTGTTTTTAAGGAAATAGATGTATTTACACTAAAAGAAAGCTGTGTGGACCACAAACTCATTAAGTGCTATGGCAAAATAGTAAATGTTCACTCATTTTTACTAAATAACGAAGAATTAACAAATACTCAGAAGTTGGATTATTGCAGCATGGAAAGATATTTTATGAAAGCGTATCTCAAAGAAATGATGAAGAAAGTTTGAGTTACCAGAAATCCTTATTTTGAGCTTTTACGCTAACGGGAGTTTATAAACTCAATGTAATCGCAGTATAAAGAAATACTTTTTGCAGCATCTCTTAAGGAAAAGAAATACAAGACCCTTTCTTTGTGGAGTTTTTTTTTGACCGTAGAAAATTGGTTTGCAAGCTCCGATGAGTCAGCAATGCTTGGTAAACAAAACATAAAAGGTTTCTTGGTTGATTTCTGGATTTCAATCATCTGCCTGAAAACGTGATTATAAATGAAATGAGCCCATAATGGAATGACAACGATATCAACATTTGGATCGTTTACTACGATCTTAATACAATTTACGAATACATCTACGACAAAACCAAGAGCTCCTAAGTCCACAGGGTTCTTCACATTTACATTTTCATATGGAAGTATTTCGCTAAGTTTCTTTTGGGAATCTAAAGTTAATTCTGGAATTTTTAAATTGTGAAAATTGAATAGATCGGTTGTATTCACGCTAGAACCACCGCCAGGAGTGATAATCCCTACATTTCTTCCATGAGGGATATATTTTGGGTATAACAGTTCAAATGTCTTTATAGTGTTCCAAAATTCTTCGTTATCTTTAACTATCGTTGTACCGGTTTGCTTGGCCATTGAATGCCACAATCTTAAATCACTTGCTATGGCGCCAGTGTGGGAAAACGCTGCTCTCGAGCCATCTTCAGTATACCCTCCTTTCCATATAATAACTGGTTTGTTTTTTGTAGTTTTTTTCAGCTCTAAAAAGAATTCGTGACCTGTAGTAGAACCGAATGATTCTAAATATGCGGCGATTACTTGAGTTGTGGAATCTTTCTGATAGTGTTTCAGGAAGTCAACACAATTCAGGTCTATTTGATTACCAAATGATACGCCATACCTAAACCTAATATCTCTTTTATATCCTATATCTATTAACTGACTCATATGCCCTCCAGATTGAGACATGAAAGAGACTTGTCCGGGACTATTCGTTTTTGCGCTGAAAGAAAATGCCATACCTTCAGCCGCATTATAAGGGCCGAGGCAATTAGGACCAATTACTCTAGTATTTGATTTTGTTAAAATTTGTTTTAATTCTTTTTCTAATTTTAACCCCGCTGGATCCCCCGTTTCAGAAAAACCAGATGAGAACACAATTACCCAAGGAATATCCTTTTCTACACATTCTTTTAATACTTGCGGAATGTGTTTGGTTTTAACAGAAATATAAGCCGTATCTATATGATCCGGAATATCTAAGACTGATTTATAACATTTCCAATCGAGTACTTTATCATATTTTGGATTTACGGGATAGAATGTGTCTTTCCATTTCGAAGTTTTAAACGCTGATAAATATAACATAGCCCCAAAAGCAGATTTCTCGCTAGCTCCGATAAAAGCGATATTAATTGGGTGAAATAAGGTTTCGAACTTTTCAAAATCGATATCTTTGACTGCCAATTCATGTATGAAAAAATATCAACCGATTTATTATTTTTGAAAATGTAGATTGGTTTATGCTTTTACAAGTTTGTCTCAAAGTTTACGGACAAAATTAAATATTAATGTAGAAAATTACGAATCTAAATCGTAATTCTTTTTTCCAAAGAACATATCAGGATACACCGGTTCAAAATTCTCGTTAAATAATTTATGGTTTCGCCATATTTTGTCTTTATCGTTCCAAATTAGATTGGTAAAAGGGTTGTATGTCTCTAAAAATTTCAATCCATTAAATGTAGATTTTAATAAATTCTCTCCGTCAACTTGATCGTTTAAGATTAGGTAGTGGTCAATTTCCATGTATTCAAAAAGCAAATCGAAAAGTTTTTCGAATTCATCTATTTGACAATCAGGAAAATATAGTTTAATCATTATACCATTCTCGAATTTCATTACATCCTCAAACCCATGAATGTAATATTCTCCTTCCATTTCATAGATGAACCCGATGTTGAAAAAGCTAAAAATTTTTAAAATTGGCTCGTTATATTCCTTTTTCACATCTGATAAAATGATAGTAATCTCTTCCACTACATCTAAATTCTTTAAAGAAATAAATGGTTGAATTAGTCCTTTCTTTAACAATTCTATTATACTTGTATTTATTTTAAAATAACGTCTCGTTAAGTAAGATTTAATATCCAACGATTTCCAGTTATATATTTGAGATATTTCTTTGAATTCAGAGGATTTGGGTCCAAGGTAATTTGACTTGTTTACATCACCAATGTTGAACTCCTTTAAATCAGGAATTTGGAATTTATAATTAGGATTAAATAATATATTTTGGAAATATATCTTAAACCGATTTGGGTTGAGATCCCATCCTTCAGAGCTCAGGTTGTAATCAAAATGTAAAATCTGATAGAATTTCTTAATGAAAAATAAACAATATTCTCTAACGATTTTTTTCGACTTAGTCAGCCAATTCAAATACGAAGATATACCTGGATTGCGATAAGGGTAAATGTATTGAATCAAAAACGAATTAGAATCATCGAACTGAGCGGGATAACTAATATTTTGGAAAGAATTGTTTAGTAAAAGCTTAAAATCGATTTTATTGATATCTGTAGGATAGAAATATAAGAAATACTGGCTCATCCCGAAATTTTGAAAGGATGGTATAAAATCGATTGACTTGATGCAATTTTTAAAGAAAACCTTTACTTGGGATTTCTTAAACTCTTCAATGTTTAGTATGTTTTTACTTAATAAGTTATGAAATTCGAACAATTTTCGAAGATTTTCTGAACTTATATCTATAGTTTCGTCTCTTACACGATCTTCAACCTCTTTAATCAAGGATGAAACATCTTTCTCTTCAGGCCAAAATCGTTTCTGCTGCATATTTTGGAGTTCTAGAAGCGGTTTTTGCACATCACCAATTATATTTCTTACATTTTGGAAGAATTGCTTGAAGAGATCGTGCGTATAGAAAAACTTTTTCTGATCTAAATCGTAAAAAGATTTAAGTGAAAACGCCTGTTGAAAATAGCTCCACAAATATCTTTTAACGCTAATTAGATTTTCTTTAAAGAGATTAATCAATAATGATATAAATGTTCCCTTTTCACTACTACTTAAGTATGGAATTAATATTACTACATTCAGTATTTTTCCAGAACTTATCGACATCCTCTTTGATATAAAAGTTAATTTCTTAAGGTTTTCTAAAGTTTCCTCGTTATTTTTCAATAAAATAATAAAAGTTTGAACCATTGAAACCAATATAGTTTGGGGTAAATTTGGTTTAATTACTGGTGGTTTGCAATTTAAGTAATAATCTAGCTTTTCCTCAATTAATTGATATGTTAGATCCGATAATTCATAGCTTTCATATGAGCTCATTAATTTTTCTTCCTTCGATTTATAAATTGTATTAATCAAAGATCTGTCTTTTACAATCACGCGAATAGACTGCGGGTTGAAAATCTTCAAATCGTAACAAGAACTAAATACTTTAAAAAAACTGGAATATTTATTAATTTCTTCCTCGAAATTCTCCTTTGATTTAAACAATATTGGCAGAAACTGATTAAAAATCGTTTTTTTAATTGTTGAATTTTTAAAGATAATATTATTTTCGATTGAATTTGATACTCCCTGGTTTTTATAATGTTCACGAAATTTGAAGATGTTGTTAATAGAAGGATGTTTAGTCAATATATCTTTAATTAAATTAAAACTAATGATATAATCATTAAGCATATTTTTTATGTAAAAAAATCCAAAAGATTCGTTTGTTTTTAAAAACTCAAGAAAATCGTTTCGGAGTTTTAATGAGGAATGAATAACAAGCAAATTTGCTTTTAATTCAGTAATAAATTTCCGTTGACTAATAATTTCGTTAATAATATCTGTCTTTAATAGCTTAAGAGCTCCAGCTCTTCTTTCGAAATTAAATCCAGTTTGTGAAACATAACGGATTCTATCAATTATTAACCAATCGAGAAGGGACAAATTAGGCATAACAACTTCCTTTGCATATGCAATCGAAAAATTTAATTCATATTTACTATCATAGAACTTGTTATTTTTATTAACAATCGCTTTTCTATCATGATATTCTCGAAAATAATTTAAGTTAACAAGGGTTTCACCATTTTCTAGATTAGTTAACTTAATTTGAAGAGCATATCCATAATCTCTAAACTTCTCGAGATAAATTTTTAAATCGTCAACATAATTTTTTGGTATTACAAAATATCCTTCAACTTCAAAGCCAAAACTATTTCTGGATTCTTTAAGAAGAACAAAAAAGGGTAGCTTATTAATGAATTTAGTTATTTCGGACCTCTTAATGATCGGATTGAATTTAATGCAGCAATTTATTGAGGATATATTTAATGATGGCCAGTTTATTTTATAAGTAGGAGATAAATAACTAAAATTTTTAATCCATTGCATATTTTCAGTAAATTTATTTAGACTTAGATTAGTTTCAATAATTTTCTTCTCTTTAAATGACGTAAAATAATCTTGATAATCTAACAATGCTGAATAATATTTTACCTGGTTGAAGATTTTATCAAGAATTCTTATTGTTTCTATTATCTCATTATTGAATAATGATTTTGAGGAAACTACTGAAAATTCTTTGAAGAATGTGTCGTAAAAATTATGTTCTTTTTCACCAATAATTTGAATATTTTTTCTAATATATTTAAAGAAGAATCTAAAAGGGCTATCAATATTCTCAGTACTTTCACTTTTCAAAAAATTCTCTAAACGATCTAGTTGGCCCGATATGAACTCGTAATTAACCAGTTTATCCCGTATGAGCAGGTTCCATTCATTACTATATTTTAATTTAATAAGATCGATTGATACTTTTTGGTTTATAAAAATTTCAATTACTTTCATTTTGTTGGCGAGGGGAGGAATAAAACATTTATACGCTTCCCTAAGCATAATAAATTGGATGTACTGAATAAAATCTGAAGATATTTTAATACTGAGAATATCATCATTATAAGAACTATCAACTCCTATTGAGAAAATGTTATCTATAACACCTGACCTTGATTCTTCATTGGTTAAAATAATATTTATATTAATGTAAAATACTTCTAAATTGAGATAGGATTCGATTTCTCGAAGAAGTTCCTGAAAGAAGTAATCAATCTTTTCAAGGATGTCCTTGATTGGAGCTTTTATTAAAAAATCGATATTTAATTTTGCCATATATTCAATTTTATAGATAAATACGCATTAGAATTATGAATTTATTTAGCGTAAGAACTTAAATACTTTTTTATGCCATAAATTTTTAGATTTAATGATCTCTCAGTTTTTCTAACTATAAAAAATCCACGCTTCTCTTTGGCTTATTTCTCTATGTTTTTATATCTATAATTGAATAAACATTGTGAGATAGTATGAACTATTAGAACTCCTCGGTTGAAGATAGCGAGTTCATATAGAAAAAACACCCTATATTTCATCAAAATAAGTTGAGGTAAGGTTAAAATGCCAGCAAATTGTGATACAATTCCCAAATTATTATCCGCATAGATTATCAATTAATCTGAAATACAGGATAACCATATTTTCCTTCTTTTTTTTATAGTATTTACACAGATAATCTTTCCGTTATGATTTTTGAATAATATTTCTACTAGTGATAAGAATCTCTTCATATAGTAAAGGGGAATTTTCTGTTTGGTTTATAAAATTGAGGGCAAATAAATAGAAAAGTGTTAATAATAAATCTCTCAGTAGAAAAAACTGAAAATGTTTAGTCAAAAAAATAAACAAACAGCAAATAAATCGATTGCAAGTCCAGCATTTAGGTTTAGGTGGAGTTTAAGGCTAATGAAAAGGAAGAGTGTAGAGGCTTCAAATTACATCGGATTCCTTCTCCTCTATTTTGCCATTAATGTAATTAGGATCTACTTAGTAATTTATCTACCTGTCTATTTATTAAATATTTTAAATGTTGATAGAAGTCAATTAGCATTCATCCAAGTGTTCATTTATCTCGTTATGTTCTCAGGACCTCTTCTAGGGTATTTCTTTGATAGACATTCCAAAAACAAAAAGTTAATAATAACATTATCAAGTATACTTTTTTTGGTTAGTTTCTTACTTTCTGTGTTCGGTGTGAGAAATTTAGGCGTATTTGGTCTTTTTTTAGCGATAAACTTGCTTAGTCAAGAAATTGTAAGAGTCGGGGTTTCAAAAATGATAATAGATCTTTCCAGTAGTGAAAGTGTGAAGGATAACAATTTAGTTGCTATAAGTATATCGTCGAATGTTGGCTTATTTATCCCTTCAGTTGTGTTCCTTTTTACAATAAACGATATCTATAATATCAATCAATGGAATGTGTTTTTCTTTATTGGTTTTTTATCGTCCCTTCCAATAGTCTTATCAGCAGTTCTTATGAGAGGTACAGCTAATAAACAAGAGAAAAAAAAGAAAACTACAGGTCTAGGGGAAAAAAATATTTTAAATATATTTCTGTTATTCCTATCATATTTCTTGATTTGGAGTGATTTATTATATCAATTTCCTTTTTCGTCTTGGATCTTAACCCGATTCGGAGAAGAAGGATTTAAGACATACTCGTTATTATATATTGTCTTGATCTTACTTAATATAGGAGGGTGGATAATAGGGCAACGAATTTCAAAAAAAGAGAATAAGAGAATTAGCAATGTCATGGTTGAAACCCATAATAAGTTGGATCTTACAAGCGGCAATCAAGAAGAAGTATTATATGCTTTTAAGTTATCTAATCGAAAAAGGATCATCGCTATTACAGTTGGACTATATGCTGTTTTAACGTTTCTGATGGCGATTTCAGATTTTATATTTTTGATGATTATCCAGGGAATTATTAACGTACTTGCTGGCGTTATGATGTTAAATTACGCATCTTTGATGATGACGATTTCTAATAATGGGAAGAATAAAACTTTTACATATCAGTGCTTGAAATTAGCATCTGCGTTTAGTTGTGTGATTTTCATCCCATTGGGGACTTATTTTTCTGCTTTTATTCAAATTGAAATTCTAATTATCACAGCAAGTTTTTTGGCAATTTTATCATTAATTCCTCTAATGCTGATGAGAGTAAAATCAAATAACTGATTATATTGAACTTCTTGAAAACATTGCTATCTTTGACTTTCATTCTTAACACATCAAATTTTGAAAAAAAACAAATTTTTAATGTAAAATCAAACTACACTAACTATAAAAAAATAATTAATAATTATTAAAAAAAAGGACTAATTAGAATTTAGGAGAAATTAAAATGGCCAGACCCAGCCCGTTAGAAATATATGCTCTTTTAGATAAGAGTAATTGTGAAGAATGTGGGAGAAGTACTTGCATGGCATTTGGCACGGATTTGCTCGAAAGGAAGGTCACAGTTCAAGATTGTACGCATTTAATGCAGGATCCTAAACAGGCGAAAAAGCGAAATAAATTAATAACTCTTGTTATTCCTCCACAAAGGTCTGTTGAAATTGGAGTGGGTGACCGTAAATGTATAATTGGCGGAGAAGAGATTCTTAATCGGCATCAATTAACATATTACAACGAAACTGCTATTTTCATGGAAATTGCTGATGACGATCCGGATTTAGAAGAAGTTGTTAAGTATCTAACAACGCTAATTCTTGAAAGAATGGGAGATGTGTTAAGAGTAAATGGAATTACGTTAAGATGCGTATCTGGAGACGCCGATCAATACAAACTCGCTGCGAAAAAGCTTACAGAGGCGTCAAATCTTCCCGTTATGTTAGCTTGTATGAATCCAGATATTTTACTCGCTGCTGCTACTGAAGTTAAAGAATTAAAGCCTCTCCTTTATGCTGCAACAAAAGATTCCTGGGAACAAGTGGGAAAATTTGCGGTTGAAAATAATTTACCCGTTGTAGCCGTCTCAAGTGACTTAGATGAGCTTATGTCTTTAAGTGCTACCCTACAAAAGCTTGGTGTAAAGGATATAATTTTAGACGCTATGACCGTTTTTGGTCCAGGAAATGTAGCCTTAACTTATGATAACATAATGAGATTGAGAATTTCTGCAATTGATAAGGGAGATGTGAATTCAGGCTTCCCGGTTATGGGGGTTCCCGCAGCGTATTGGAGCCAGATTAACACTGACGACGATAAGAAGCTCTGGGAACATCAATATCAGGAGATAATTATGGCAGCCATAATGGAATCTATCGATACAAGTTTAATTGTTCTCCACAGTGGTAAGAGGAAAGAAGATATATGGGCTTTATTAGCAATTATGACCTTAAGACAGAGCGTATTCAGCGATCCGCGTATTTATCCAACAACAGATCCTGGTATTTTTGAGATAGGAGAACCTGGTAAAATGGCTCCTATTTTTGTGACATCAAATTACAGACTTACGAAGATCCCCGTTGAAATAGATATTAAAGGAGCAAATGTAGACGCCTGGCTCTTGGTTGTGGATTCAGAAGGTATCGGCATTGAGTCAGCAGTAGCAGGAGGGCAATTTAGCGCAGGATCAATTGCGGAAGCAGTAAAAGAATTTGGCGCCTTCGACAAAGTAGATCATCGTATATTAATTATACCAGGTATGGCCGCACGCTTGAGTGGGGCTTTAGAAGACGAAGCTGATGCTTACGTTGTAGTTGGACCGAGAGATAGCTCTGGAATTGGTAAATATATGACGGAGTTATGGAAACCTGAAGAATTTATGAAAACTTACGAAGATTTAAAGGAATAGCTAGTTTTCTTTTTTACTTTTTTTATATTTTTAATCTGATTATTTTTTAAAATAAAGAATAAATCAGGTTAGGAAATAGTTCTTTAACACTTTTCATTATTAAAATTTTAGGTGCATTTCCGCGCCGTAATTCTTCAGCAGAATGATTTCCTGTCAACACACCTATGAAAGGTGCACCAATATTTTCAGCAAGAGCCAAATCTTTAGGATGATCCCCAATAATCACGATACTATATTCGCTATAATTATTTTGTAAATGTTTTTTTAAGTTTGGATCTAACTTACTCTTTACATTATCGCTTTCCCCTATGATATATTCAAAGTACGTAAAAATATCTAAAATCTTCGTAATTTGGATTGCTAGGTCTTGTCTTTTTGAAGTTATTACGCCTAAAGTAAAAAAGTGCTGCTTAAATTCTTCTAGTTTTTCTCTAACGCCAGGTAATAAGCTGCCTTGATATATCCCTTTTTCTCTATAATATTCGCGGAATGCTGAAGATAATTTTTTTGGATTGACATTAACAACTTTTTTAAACATCTCATCTAAAGGCGTACCAATCATTTTTTCGATTTTATTTCTTTCGAGTACCGGGAGATTATATTTTTTCAAGGCGTAATTGAAAGAATTAACGATCCCTTCTCTATTATCGATTAATGTGTTATCTAAATCAAAACTTAAAATTATATTCTGTTTTTTTTCCATTAATTAAAATACATGAAGAGAGATAAAATAAGTTTTAAGGCATTATAGAAAAAAAAAAAATTAAAAAAATAAATAACATCTTACTAATTTGATGCTAAAATTACGTCATATATATCGTAAGAAGTGGATCTCCCAATATTGTCATTCCGTAATATAGTAATTCCTTATTCCACTTAACAATTTCAGGATTATGAAACCATGTTACAAAAGCATCGCCAATTATTGCTCCTTGGTTTAATTTATCATAGAAGGGTTGATAAAAATCCATACCGCCATCCCTTGCACTTCCAATTACTGTTAAAGTATTATCTGAAAAAACGAATTAGTAATACATTCTATATCCTTTAAAGAATCTTAACAGATACCCAATTTCTTCAGAACCGGTTATTATTCTTTGAATATCGTATGGGAAGTTTTCAAATTCAACCTCTCTCCCATCAGACACCCAATCAATAATAATTTGGACTAATTCTTTGTATTTATTCACAGTAGTTCCTTCCATTTCGATTTCAGAAAGAATTTTGAGTGCTTTATCCGGATTTCCATTGAGAATAGAAGAAATGGCTGCCATAACGTAAGATTGTACTATATGAGAGCTCCCAATTTTTTTTAAATTAGCAGCTTTATAATAATATCTGTAGACATTCCTAACCATTTCATTTACGAGAAATTCCTTTGCCGTATCCAATTGTTGATAAAATTTGATACTTTCCATAATTAAAGTAGCTGCGGTGTAAAATTGTTTGTTTTTTAACCCTTCTTTTGCTACAATGTTTAAGCCCCTAACAATTTGATTGAAAATGCCAAATTTGTTATATTCTAAGCCTCCTTCTACAGCAATATCGTAGGCATTTAAATAACTCTCAGTTGAATCATTTACATTCTTTACTTTCCAATAATTATCTCCAGCTTTAACGTAATGCTTATATGTCATTTCTAAATTGTTTAATTCTTTAAATGTTACGGCTGCGTTGAAAAAATTTATAGCTGCTTCACTGAATTCCTCAATCCTTTCGTTATAATTTCCTGCTAAGACAAAACAAGAAGCTGATTCTATAAGATTGTTATTAATCTCCTGATAGCATAAAGCCGCGCCTCGATAATATCTGGCGATTTTATTATAGTTATCATCACGTTTTTCTAATCTTTCCGCTAAATTTATATAAGCACCAGCTTCCTTTTTAGAATAGATAATAAACTGTTCTTCATCATCGATAAGGTGGTAAAGAGATTTTAACACTTTAGCTATCTGAGATATCGCAAGATTCTCGTTTTTTTCTTCAAAAGATTGAAAAAGTGTGGAGAAAAACTCGATACCATCATAGATTATACTGTTAGATTTTTCAATTTCGTCAAGTTCTTGATAACAGTCTGATATTTGCTGATAAGAATACGAGAGCAAATCAAAGTATTGGTATTCTTTTGCGATTTCAACCACGTTAAGATAATACTTTATTGCGTTTTTATAGTTTACAACTTTTAGGTAGAGTCCAGCGATGTTTTCGTAGTTTTGCGCGAGTTTTCTGGTCTCGTTAAATTCTTCAAGCAATTTACTCTCGCGCTTTAGATAATCTATGCTTCCTAAGATATTCTTTTTATAAGATTTAGGTTCATCTAATTTTTCATATAGATCTGCAATTCGTAAGAAAATCTCGGCTACTTCATGAAGTTTCCCTTGCAATTTAAATGAGTTTACTTCGTTATTCCAGTATTTGATAGTTAGCTTGTATAGCTTAACAGAATGAAAAGAAATGAGTCCTTCTAATAATTCCGCTATTGAGATAAGAAATTCTCCAGCTTCAAAATGTTCTCCAGACTCAGAGATCTCATTAGCTGTTGTAATAGAATCATTAATAATTTTTTGACTTTGGTCAGTTTTTTCTTTTTCGTCTTCAAGAGTATTAATTTCCATTAATAAATCTCTAACTTTATCAAGATACTCGCCATAATCGCTAAAAGAATCCTCTTGAAGAATCTGAGATCAACCCTTTAAATAAAAGTCAAATTTATGCAATGAAATTAAAAGACATATAAAAATGATGGTTTTTAATAGTAAAATAAAAAAATCTGAATTCTTTATTTACAGAAACTAAATTTTTTGACACAACCACCAAATTGAGACAGTTTTGGTGTTATAAAATTGTTTCGAATAAATTCTCAATACTTATTTATTTCTTGCATTAATTTTAAATAGGTAGAAGGGTTTAATTATAATAGTAAAATTATCATAAAGGTTGTTATTTTTGCGACAAATAGCTGATTTATTAGAAACTGGAATTATTGAAACAATTACCCCCGAACGGGAAATGTCAGTTGGCGATTTACTCAAAGAGTTAAATTTAGAAGGGAAATACTTTGGTATTCTTGTCGATGGAAAAAAGGCTGATGAAGACACAGTTATCGACAAGGACTCGTCCATAACGATTTTACCCCATATAGCGGGGGGCTTAAACTAAAATTTTTTTATCTTCTCTTTATTAAAAATCTTATTTTATTTCAATTCTCATCAAATCTTCAGCGATTAACGTATTAGGAAAAATTTCCTTAGCTTCTTCCAGTAATTTTAGTAAACTTTCATCTTTATAGCGGGAAGATATGTGTGTTAATACCAACTGTTTTGCTCCCATTTTCTTTGCATCAGTTGCCGCGTCAGTAGCAGTTGAGTGCTTTTTTTCTATTGCCATGTCTGATAACTCCTTAGAAAAAGTAGCTTCATGTATCAAAACATCTGAATTTTTCCCTAATTCAATTAAAGTTTCACAGGGGGCTGTATCTCCAGAGTAAGTCACTTTTCGTCCCTGTTTTTTCGGACCTACAATGCTTTCCTTTATCGGATCAATCAGTTTGCCGTTATACTCAATACTTTCTCCTTCTTGTAGCTTTTTCCAGAGATTACTCTCAGGAATTCCAAGTTCTTTAACTTTTTCAGGGTTAAATTTACCATTTCGTTTTTTTTCTATGAATGAATATGCGAAAGCTAAAACTGAATGGTCAACTAAAGTATATTTAAGAGTATATTTTTCACCATCGAATATCGTATTTTCCTTCATATTCAATTTTTTATTCGGTAAGTCAGAGTCCAAACTTTCATATATTATTAATTGCTTTTGCTTATCATCTATTTCTATTACAGTTATGGGATAATGAGGGTTAAGACCGAGCACTTTCCTATGAACAGATAAGTAGAGAAAAAGGTTTACAGGTCCAAAAATAGTAACGGGGGCAGTTCTCTGGTTTAACCCGAATCTAAATAATAGGCCAGGAAGACCAATGATGTGGTCTCCATGAAAGTGTGATATTAATATTTTTAATGGTTTATTGAATTTCAAACCGGCTTCAACAAGGCTTCTTTGGAGATCCTCCCCACAATCAAATAAAAGGAGTTCGTTTTTATACTTAAGAGCAGTTGAAGCGAGGTTTCTTTCGCGCACGGGAATTGCTGCGGAGGAACCCAAAATGATTAGTTCCATATTTATTTCTTACTCTTTCTTAATTGAGAGATTTCTAACCTTTGTTGTATATTTTGTTTACTAAGATCGTCTACTAAACTTTGGAGTTCATTGAGTCGTAATTTAACATCAGGATGGATGGATTGCGATGTAGCATTTTGAGTATTAATCTGCATCTTAAGCGCGTCTAAATCGGCATATAATTCACTTGTTTTTTGATCTCTTGATTTTCCAAGGTTTTCTAAATCTTCGTATTTTCTTTTAATCCTTATAGCCTCATTCTTTATTGTAGTGATTTCTTCCTCTTTTGTTTTTAGAGCGTTTTTTGCTTCTGCTAATTGTTTTTGCAGAAAACTCGCCATTTCTCTTTGAATTTTTAATTTTCCTTCAGTTTCACTTGGAGAAAGACTTTTAAAACTATGTTCTTGAGCTAGTTGAAAAGATGCTATTTCTGATTTAGCTTTACTTAACTTACTTTTTAATTCTTCTACAACGGAATGTAAGGAGTCTGCATCCGATTCACTTTCTCGGTGAATGCTAGATATGGTATTTTCTTCAATTATTTTATTCTTATGCTCTAACTCGCTAGTTAATTGAGAAATTATATTTTGCAATTCTAGTATCTGACTATTCTCTTCCGATCCTTTTTTGCTTTTAACTTTTTTTTCATATTTTTCTAATTTCTTTTTTAACTCGTTATTACGTCTTTTTACTTTAGTTAGGTTATTTTTGAGTTCTTCTAAGAGAACCCTTGAGATATCATTACTCGGAGGTTTATCTAATTCTATATCGGGAGCAGGTTTACTTAAGTTTTCATTAAGTTCAGCAATCTGATCGGTGAGTGTAGCAATCTGATCTGTGAGCATTTCAATTTTTTTATCTTTTTCTTCTAACATTTCGTTATATTCGTCGCTTCCGATATCTTTACTTTTTATCCCTATTTCTCCACTTTTTAACCTTCTAATCATTGATTCCTGCTTATTGATTTTATCTTGTAGCTCCTGAAGTAACACATTTAAAGGAGCTTTCTCTTTCTCTCTAATTTCTTCTACACTTATAACAGAAGTTTCAATATTCTTTTTACACTCAAGCTCGTATTTCTTTTGCAAGTCTATTTTTTCTTTTCTTAAAAAGCCCATTCGGTCCTTCAATTCGCGAATTTCTCGATCTTTTGTGTCTATTTCAATATTTAGTTTATCTTCCTTAGCTTTTTTTATTTTACTCTTTGGAGCATTCTCATCGAACATTTGCTCGTATTTCATGATATCTACTTCGTAACCATCAATTTTATCTAAGTATATATTAATTTGAATTTCTCTTTTATCTAATTCAGATTGTAAATCTTGGATTTTCCTCAGTAAGTTTTTTTCTTCAGTCATTACCATATCTTAGTGATTGAGTATATTTAGAAAAAATAAGTTCATATATATTTCATCGATTTCACTTTTTTAATGTTTTTCTTTCTGATAACAAAATTATCAAAATATATCGAAATCTTTGATACTAAATTTTTTTATCTTTGAAAGAATCGGAAATAAACTAATATAGTTAAAAGCTAAGAAAGCTATAAATAATAACCCTATGATGATAATTGGTAACGATATGTTGGGTAAATAAACGCGTTCGAATAATACTAAAGAGTTTATCATCATTCCAGCCCCCATACTTAGAAGTAAGGACGGTACGATCATGTAAAAAGCTTCTAAAAAGAGAATCTTCTTAATGGACTTATATTTAGCCCCAACAGCTCTCATAATAAGAAAATCTTTCGCCTTTTCTAAAACATTGCCTTTTTGATAGTTATACAGCGCAAAAATCGATATTATTGCCATCATAATAATAATGAGCGAGGGATAGAAAGTTATGATTTCAAGATAAGAATAATTTTTCTCAAAAGTTTGATTTAAATTGACAAAGCTAAAGTTTTCTCCTAGGTTCCCTTGAATAATCAACTCAATTTCTCCAATTATGCTATTATACTCACTAGATTGTACTTTAAGCAAGAGAAGATTTATCTCATTCGAACTAAAATTCAGATCTCCTTGCATAACACCTAAATCTACATATCCCGCAAAACCACTATAAAAACTATCTATAACAACTGCAGAAATGTGAAATGGATGACCCGTTCCTAATTCTTCAATTCGCATGCTCTGATCTATTGCATAATCAAATAGATTGTAACTTAATCCATCCCCTATCATCATATTGACAGAATCTTCGTCAACAATGTATTCCCCTTCAATCTCAAAATCCTGTATAATCTCACTCACGTTAAAACCGATTATAGGTATAACTGCTTGTCTGTCTTGACCAACTACCAAATAACCTCCATCTACGAAATAGTGAAATCCATCTAGCTCAGTAACGTTAAAAAAATTGATTAATCGTTGGTCAATTTTTTCTATTTCTGTATAATTAGTTAATTCTTCAACTTTAGAGATATTAAAAAGGTAATCAGGGTTGAGAAAGTCAATATCATTTTGAGTTACGAGTATATCTGGATTGGAGAACATATCATACATTCTAGTGTAGTTTTGAAGGACATCTTTATGGCCAATTGCAACTATATTTGTTCCTTGCGACTTTTTAATCCATTCTTGAGAAGAATTCTTTAGAACAGTACTCCCTAACCCTAAAGTAAAAATTATTAGAGAAATAATTGTAAATACAATTAAATATCTCTTAAATTCTCCCCTCCTTCTAAGAGTATTTAGGACTGATATTTTAAAATTATACCCTATTAAACTTAACCACTTTGGAATTGCAGATAATTTTTTTGAAGCGTCGTAGTTGTAAGGAATATCTCTTGAAAACAATTTAATAGTGTTTTGCGTTCCTAATTTCCTTAACACGACTCCCGGAAATAGATAAATCCCAACTAAACACGTTATAAACAGAATAGGTGTGTAGAAAACATCAACTTGAAAGGTCGCTACGACATCTAAAATTGAAGCTATAAAGAAGAAAATTACATATGAGATAAAACCTATTAAAGCCCCAATGACAAAACCAATAAGAAAAACCACGTAAACTTCTGTTAAATAGAAACCATATAATTTCTTTGGGATTGAACCTAGTGCCTTCATTATCGCAATATCCCGTTTTTTGGTTATAATCAAAGTAATGGTAACGATAATGACGACCACAAAAGCTAAGATTAACATAAGTATGACCACTAACGTAGTGAAATCAACATAAACTATGCTAATTCCGCCTGAAAAAAAGAATAAATTTTCATAATCGTACGTTATAAAATTGTTAAAACCTATAGATGAGGTGAAATTAATTAAAAATACAGTGAACGCTATAACTAAAACGATCATCATTGTATAAGAGAAGGTTGTGCCACGTTTCCGATAGAAATCTTTTAGGGCAAAATCTAGCGAAATTTTAACGGCACCTTATTTTTTTACTTTTTTGCTTGCGAATTAACAGGTTATTCATTTACTATTTTACCATCTTCAAAATTTATGACGCGATCTGCGAGTTCTATTAAATAATCATCGTGAGTTGCAATAATAATAGTTTTTCCTTCTTGCTTCATATCGCTAAAGAGATCTCTTATAAATAGGCTCGTCTTCTTGTCTAAGTTTGCTGTTGGCTCGTCTGCGATAATAGTAGGAGGATCGTTTGCTAAAGCTCTTGCTATAGCGACCCTCTGTTGTTCACCAGCAGAGAGTTGGAAAGGTAAGTGTTCTCGTCTGTCCCCTAAACCTACTTTTTTTAAAAGAGTTAATGCTCTCTCTCGTTGCTCTTTTAAACTCATTCCAGCTAATTTCATTGGAAACATTATGTTCTCTTCAGCAGTAAGGGTGCTTATGAGATTAAAGTTTTGAAATATGAATCCCGTATTTATTAACCTAAATGTAGCGAGGGATTCTTCTTGTAAGTTACTAATCTTGACACCACTAGAGTGTATTGACCCCCTATTTGGAGTATCTAACCCTCCTATTAAATTTAGCAGGGTTGTTTTCCCAGCTCCTGATGGACCTTTAATAATAACGAATGCCGATTCTTTAATTCCTAATGAGATTTCATCGACTGCTCTCACGATAAAATCGCCAATTTCGTAATCCTTACCTAAATTATTTGCCAAGATTAAAAAGTTTCCTTCTTTAATCTCTCTTAAAATTGCGATGTCCTCTATATCTGGAGCCTCTTCGATAAATTCTTTCTCCATTATTAATCCCTAAAGTAATTCTTCTTTTAATTCTTTTTTCTATAATTCTTAGTTATTTAAAACCTTATGGCATCATTTTCCGTTTAAAGTAAATATTAGGTTGAAATGGACAAATCAGACAAAGGTTTATATAGTGCCATGGTATTATGTATTTTAGAGAGGAAGTCAGAAATAAAAATATCCCCCTAATTTCCTAATTTAAATGGTAACGTACGGAACTAAATTTTATCCCAAAATCTTTACCTCATTTATGAGGTCAATTTCCGGCTTCTCTCTATCTTCTTTTTTTATCTAAATCATCCATTTTTGTCTTAATTAAATTAGAAAATATTTATCTTAAGTAAGATATTTTATTATTAAATATTTACAATTCATGTAAAGAGAAGTCAGAAATGGATTTTGAGAAATTAACAGAACTGATTATTGAATTAGAAGTAGATGATATTGAGGCTGCTGTAAAGGAAGCGTTAGAAGCAGATGGAAAGGATCCTTTTGATATTATGAACGCTTTAACAAAAGGAATGGACGAAGTAGGACGCCGTTACGAAGAAAAGGAATATTATCTTACTGAACTCGTACTCGCTGGCGAAACCATGAAGGAAGCGTTTAAAGTTCTCCAACCAGCCTTGGCTGCTTCGGATCAATCGGTAGATAAGATAAAAATTATCATTGGCACCGTCAAGGGTGATAATCACGATATTGGAAAGAATATTTTAGGGTCGTTATTATTAAGCAATGGTTTTGAAATCTACGATTTAGGTATGGATGTTGATGAAAATACTATTATTGAAAAAGTAAAGGAAACTGGAGCTGACATTGTGGCTTTGAGTTCATTGTTAACAATGACCGTTGAACAAATTAAAGTTGTTCATGACGCTTTAATCGCAGCCGGACTAAGAGATTCTGTAAAACTGATCGTTGGTGGCGCTCCTTTGAACATGGAACTTGCCAAGAAACTTGGAGCCGACTTATTTGCGGATGACGCCGTTTCAGGGGTAAAAATTATCAAGGAAGCTTTTGGAAAATAAATTATCTTAAATTTGAAAAAAGTTAATGTAATTAAAGAGACTGGCGGAAAAAAATGGAAAAATCAAAAAAAATAAAATTTTTGAGGATTCTTCTACTAATTTCAATATTTTTAGTGATTCCAAATTTGTTTATAAATATGGAGAGATATAGCGAAATTCCCTTTAAAGAAAAGAATCCTAACGAGATCATTAATACAACACTACCCCAAGAGTCTTCTGTTTACTACCAAGATACGTCAGGATCAGCATCTGGCGTTTATGTTGATGGGGATTACGCTTATGTAGCGGATGGAACATACGGCTTGGCGG
>JAGXNS010000023.1 GCA_019894855.1 Promethearchaeota archaeon | reverse complement strand
GCTTGAGGAAATGGGATAAAAATTGCACGTCTTTCACCAATTCCACTATAAAATTCATTGGGAACATTGATTGGACATTTAGTAGTACATAAGCCACACCCGGTACACTTGCTTTCGTTCACATACCTGGGGTTTTTGCGTATCTTAACATTGTAATCTCCCGTGATACCGCTAAATTTGATAATATCGCTATAGGTGAAAAGTTCTATATTAGGATGTTTTGAAGCGTTAACCATAATGGGGGCAAGAACTCATATGCCACAATCATCTGTGGGGTAAATCCTATCTAATTGTGCCATATTACCTCCAACAGTTGCTTGTTTTTCAACTAAATAGACTTGTATCCCGTGTTCCGCTAAATCTAAAGCTGCGTTCATTCCGGCAATTCCCGCCCCTATTACTAATGCAGCTCTTTCTACGGATATCTCTTTGTAAGGAACATTTTCTAATTCCCGTGCTCTATTTATACCAGCATGAACCAATCGTTTTGCTTTTTCGGTTGCTTTTTCTTTATCGCCTTGATGTACAAACGAGCAGTGCTCTCTAAGGTTTACCATTTCGAAGAAGTAAGGGCTTAAACCTGCTTCCTGTAAAACCGCACGGTAAGTAGGCTCATGAATCTTTGGAGTACAAGCTGCTACGACTATTCGGTTCAAATCAAGTTCTAGAATGTCATTTTTGATTATTTGTTGTCCAGGATCGCTACAAGTGAAATTGTTCGTCCTAGCGATAACAACATTAGGTAATGGTTCAACAAAATCTCTAACTGCATCACAATCAAGGTGAGCTCCAATATTTACACCTCATCTACACACATAAACTCCTATTCTTATCTTGTCAGTGGTCTGTTTTTCAGACAATTAAATCACCTTTAGTTAAAACATCACCCAAATAAGAAGCTTTTAGTTCTATTTTTAAATTTAATAAAACATTTTTGTGATTGGAAATTATTGAATTAATTTATTTTTTCTGGTTAAGCTGATAAATTCTCATCAAATTTGTCATTTACTTAAGCAAATATTTAGTTATAAATTTATAAATTTTAATCCAAAATTCTAATCACATTAAGTTTTTTATAGATTTTTCATTGGGTCTAATTATGGTGGAGCAAGAAGAAAACAAAAAAGAAGAATTCGCTCGAGAATTTATGACCGAAGAAGGTCTGAAAGGTAAAGCAAGGAGAATAAAAATCATGAGAATTATCGATAAAGTAGGATACGATAAAGCAAAAATAAAAGTTGCCTATTTACGGTCAACTATAGCTGAAAGAATTCACCATGAATAATTCTTTATTTTTTAACACGCAATAATTATTTGCATAAATTAATTTAATGATTGTTTATAATAGAACTTAGAAATTTTGTATTATAATGAGATTGGACTTTTGAGAGACATAGAAGATTTTCGAACTAATATAGATGCTGTAATTGAAACTGAAAAAAAAAGATTTAAAAATCCACAAAATGCCAAAAAAGTTCTAGAATTCGATTTATTATGGAGAAATGCGCTCCAGGAAATTCAAGACTTAAGAAGGCAAAGAAATGACATCTCTAATGAGATAAGTCAGTTTAAAAAATCAGGTGAACAGGAAAAAGCTAATAGTGCAATCGATAAATCAAAACAAATTAAAGAAACAATCGATGAGCTTGAAAAGAAAAAGAATGAGTACCTTGAGGAACGTGAAAAATTTAGATATATAATCGGAAATGACTTACATAAATCCGTCCCAATTGGAGAAACAGAGGAAAGTAACGAGATTATCAGGGAATTTGGTGAGATACCCGTTTTTGACTTTAAACCATCCTCCCATGTTAACATTATTCGAGATATAAATGGAGCTGACACAAATAAAGCTTCTGAAGTAGTGGGATCTCGATTTTATTACTTAAAAGGTGACATCGTTTTACTTAACTTGGCACTCCTTAGATTTGCTTTAGATAAATTAATGAGTAAAGGGTATGAACCCTTATGGACACCTTTTTTTATAAAACATGAAATAATGAAAGCTGCAGCAGAATTAGCAGATTTTGAGGAACAATTATATAAAATCCATGATGAGGATCTCTATATGATTGCTACTTCAGAGCAAACCCTAGCTGCTTATCATTACGATGAAATCATAGATCCCGACCTACTCCCTTTAAAGTATGCAGGAGTCTCCTCTTGCTTTAGGAGAGAAGCAGGTTCTCATGGTAAAGATACACTCGGTATATTTCGAGTGCACCAATTTGAAAAGGTTGAGCAATACATTTTTTGTAAACCTGAAAACTCTTGGGACTTGTTTGATGAACTAATATCGAATGCTGAAGAAATTTATAGAGAGTTAGAAATTCCATATCGAATTGTTAACATCGCCTCTGGTGAATTAAACGACAACGCAGCCAAAAAATATGATCTAGAAGCGTGGTTCCCTTCATCTGGTAAATTTCGAGAATTAGTTTCTTGTAGCAATTGTTTAGATTATCAAGCAAGGAAGTTAAAAGTACGCTTGGGTAAAGTAGGTGCTTCTCAAAAGAAGGACATAGCACATACTCTTAATTGCACCGCGATTGCTACAGAGCGTACAATTTGTTGCATTTTAGAAAATTTCCAAAATAAAGATGGGACAGTTTCGATACCTAAAGTCCTTCAAAAATATATGAATGGGAAAAAAATATTTAACTCATAAATTAAAATTGATCAAACATGGTTGAAATTTTATTAGAAGAATTTGAAGATTATTACAAAGAGCAGCTAGAAGCACAATTTTTTAAAATAAAAAAAGCTGTTAAAAAGCAATTAACTGATATCAACGAGAGCTTACTAGAAATTAAGGTTTGTACAGATCATTTCATAGACGCTGGAGAAGGAAAAATAGATGAGAAAGCTCTTAAATCTTTACACCTATTTTCTGATAAAATAAGAAAGGAAATCGATGAAGTTGGAGTACCTGAAGAAGATATCACATATGATGCGATGTATAATCTCTTAAGCTCGATTAAAAAATTATTTACTAACATCAACGATATAGCAAAAAAATCTGTCCCTAAATTTCAAAAAGAGTTACAGGGAGAAATTAAGGAATTAAGTTATATTACACGCAAATTAGGTAACAAGCAAAAGGATTTAGACGAATTTCTAAGAAAAAAATATACGGATGTAAAAGATGCAGAATATCTATTGAAAAAATTACCGAAAGTGTTTACTCTGAAAGAAAATATAGAAAACGCTAAATCTGACTTAGATGGGTTTGAAAAAGAGTTAGAAGAAAGACAATCAGAGCAAGAAAATTTAACAGAAGCTCTCAAAAAAATCGAAAAAAATGAGCTTTTTGAAGAACTAGATCAGCAAGAAGCTAAGTTAACTCGTTTAAGAATGAATGTTAACAATCAGTTTGGATTTAAAAAAGCCTTAAAAAAGTTGAAATTTGAACTAGAAAAAAATACAATGCACATTCCAAATGTCAACATTTATTTCTTAAAAGACTTTTTAAAGAACCCAATTAATACGTTAATTAATGAAAACAGAGATCTACCTAAATTTTCAGCATTACTCATCCAATTACGGCATATATTAGAAGATAATAAACTTAACCTGAAATCTGATGTAAAAGATAAAACTATTCACCAAATTAATACTATTTTCGACGAGAAGAACATTCAAAATGAGATAGATAATCTCAAAACAATCCGTTCTGAAATTGACGATATTAAAAAAAAAATAGAACAGGAAGGATTAGCAGTCAAGAGAGATGAAATTAAAAATAAGATTTCGTTGAATACCGGAAAATTAGAGCATTTAGAAAAAGATCTCGATAGAAAAAACAAGGATTATCTAAGATATTTATCTTCTCTCAAAAATGAAAGAGAAGATATTCAAAAGTCAATTAAAGATCAAATAAATCAGGAAGTTAAATTGAATATTACTTTTAACTTCTAATAATACTTCACTTTGCTTTACTAATCTTAAATTCTCTGTTATTCTTTAAACTTCTTTTCTGTAATACTAATTTTAAATTATCTTTTAAGAATTTAAACGTTTCAGAGCTAGTTAAATCGAAAATTTTAAGATATTCGAATCCTAACAATAAATCTTGTTTAATATCTATATCGAATCCCGCCCGAAAAGAATCATATATGGATATTTTTAAGTTCCGCCTTTTAGCATCTTTTAATAAGGCTACAAACGAAGGAATGTTTGTGTTTGAAAAATGGGTAGGGACAATGTCGGGAGGATTTCTCCCGAATAGAGAAATTCCAGCGGAGTGAATTGCAGGGCAAATAACAAGTTGGTTGAATTTCATTAAATTACTGATTTCCATCAAATTATTTTCGGATAGCAATATTACATCTAAAAAAGTAAAAACAGTACTAACAGCATCATACTCTTTAATTGCAACATTGTTCAAGTCGTTAATTACTAAATCAAACGATTTACGTGGATGTGTAAGTTTTTCTTTAATTCCTATTAATCCAAACTCTTCTGCTAGTTCTAAAACTTCTTCGTCATGACAATAAACTATCTTAGAGTCGAAGGAATCAACATTCTGGACTTTTTTTGCCAAGTCTTTAAACATGGCTATAGTTAAATCCTTGAGTAAACCTTTTGGAAAACAATCCCTAAGACGAGACTTCGTCCTTGATAAAGGAGCAATAGGAATTAAAAGAATACTCATTATGAAATTTAGGCAAAGTTATAATATAAAATATACCAAAATGATTAATTTAAAAAATTATTTAAAATTATTTAAAATTATTTAAAATTTGAATAGATAAACTTTCAAAAGCCAGATCAACGTTTTCATTAAGTTTCGCAGAAGTTTCAAAATATTGGATACCAAGATTCTTTACTTCTGCTTCAACTAGCGATTTGTCTACATTTCTCTCTAAATCTGTTTTGTTTCCAACTAGAATGTAAGGCACTTCCCCACTTAAATCTTTTAATTTAGTTAACCAAAAATTTATGTCATTGAAAGTCGATAAATCGTTTAAGCTAAAAACAATCATAGCTCCAACAGCTTGAACGAAATAGTATTCGTTGCTGTATAATTTATCGTGTTGCCCTCCAAGATCCCAAAAATACAACTGAAATCCCTTTTCCTTAATATCTTGTCTCAGTTCAGGGTTTTCTAAGTTTAAATTATCAACTATTTTACTTAAATCAATTTCTTTTATCAAAAAATTAGCACCTATCGTTGGTGCCGAATCCTCGTGAAATTTACCGTCTACATATCGAGCTAACAAACTCGTTTTTCCTACCTCAGGGTTACCACAGAGTATAACTTTACCACGATATGAAATAACTATAAACCTCTTCTTACTTTCACTAAAAAATTATAATACCACACAGTTTTTATCCCCTATGATTTTTTATCAATATGTTTATCATTAAACACTTTAATTTAAACTTAATTTTATTTTTGTTTTTCCGTTTTACTTCTATTAACTTACCGTAATTTTTGTTTGAGTATATGATTTATTTAAAATAGATTAAACTTGATATGGTATTTTTACGGGGGTTAATTTTATTTCTTTCGTCTCTGAGCTAATAAAATGCCTAAATAAATGCTCATAGCCGATTATTTGGCTCTGCTTTCCGTTTTCTAACCACAAACCAGATGTGTATTCCGGAGCTTCTTTTACCTGATCTAAAGTAGTTAACAAAAATCCATAATCTGCGATCAACAATCCGAACGGAATGACATTATCACCCTCAATTGAATGGATTTTCACAGAAATTTTTAATAATTTTTTGATTTCCTCCTTAAGTTCTTCGAAATATTTAAAGGCAATTACGATTTCCATATCTGATGAGAATTTTTTACTCCATATTTCTTTTAATATCCACTCGTGACCTCCTAATTCCTTAATCAACAAATCAGGTGTAATAATGAAAAATATTCGGTTTTGAGAAGTACTAATTAAATCCTTTATTTTCTTTCTAATTTTATCCCTTGAATTAATCGCCCATACCCTTGGCTCAACTTCTTCCTTATCAATTTCCAATTCAGCAATCGCTTTTTCGATAGTTATAGTATCGTCAATTTTTTTTTTATAATTGTCTCTAAGCGTTTTAAAAATCCTAGGAATAGGGATCACTTGATAATTTGCTCCCCTTTTTACTGGTTCTTTTTGGATAAATCCTTTTTCAATTAAACGATTAAGACTATCATATACCCTAGCACGATCAACATCAGAAAATTTTGCTATATCTGCTGGACTTAAGATCTTATATTTTGCAAGAGCTAACAAAACTTTCGAATCGTTTTTCGTAAATCCTAATGACTGTAAGGCATATTCAATGTCAGATTCTTCAAGTTTTATGATATCGCGACTAAATGTCAAGAGCTGAATCTTGATCCTTTTTTATTTGTATTACATAACTAATTCTAAAACTTTTATTTTAATTTATACATTTCAAAGAAAATAATCGCAAATAACTTATTAAAACTCTTACAAAGGCGAAATGATCAAATTCATTAATAAAAAAGCCTTTAAATCTTAAGAAACGCTTGTGTAAAATTCAAGTGGTAATATAATAATAAAAAACGATTTTCAACTTTTTCATTATATTAAAACTTTAATAAAGGTTTTATTTTTTATGTAAAAAATAAGAGAATTCTTTGAAAACGACTTTTGAGTGAATTTTACCAATCAAAAAAATTTTATTTCCTATTTAATAAAAAATAAAAATTTTATTTAATAGTGGTATTTTGTCGGGCAGATAATATTTAGCACATTTTAGATCCATGATAAATAGTTAATTTTATTTCCATAAACTATTGTTCCGAACCATAATATTTATATAATAGAAATTCGTAGTTATTATTAATTATTAATCTATATTAAAACAAATTAGTAAAAAAAAAAAATTGTGGAGGAATAAAAAATGGCTAAGAAAGCTCCGGCAAAAAAATCTGATGGTTATATCGCTAAAGCACCAATTCGAAGATTAATGAAAAAGGAAGGTGCTGATTTAGTTGCTGCTGACGCTCTTGATAAATTAATAGGTTATTTAGAGAAAGAAGCAGCAAATACGACAAAAGAGGCAATTAAAATAACCAAGGCGGACAAGAGGAAAAGGGTCACAGCTGCCGATATTCGTAAAGCTACGAGATAGAGAACCAATATCTTAAAATCTTTATTCTTTTTTTTCATTTTGATAAGCTATTTACTTTAATTTTTAGTTTTAATTCGTTATTTCCTAAAAGTTAGTAGAAAAAAAAATTTAAAATCTTTGAAAATCACAAACTTAAAAATTAGAAGTAAACCTTAATTTACTTCGGAGGCGAAAGAACGATCTCTATTGAGCTTACATTGTTTTCACGACCATCCTCGCCTTTAAGTTGCTCCGTAGCAATGCGAATCTCTTTATATTCAACTCCTTTCATAAAGCGGTTTTTTAATATCTCGCAAATGTCGACGGCGTGAGAAATCGCTCTACCACGAGCCTTTACGGTGCATTCTTCTCCTTTATTCACGACCATCATTACAGCCATTACATAATTCATCGTAGGACGACGACCAACAAAAACCGCGTTCTCTTGACCTGGCTCTCTTTTTCCTTTTTCTTTTTCTGTCATTTTTTATTCTCTGTGAAATGTAGTTTTTTTATTCTCTATGATGATATGTTATCCCTATGTATTATGATTTAAATATATTAAGAATTCTTTTAGAGTTGACATAAAAAGTTGTATTTTAATTTAAAGGTTTTATTATTATAGCTTAACTATAAATCACATTTCTTTTCTTATTTTAGTTATAAACCCGTAATTTGTTTTAAAGAGCGCCCTTTACTTGAAGTTTTCAAAAAATTCTTTATTTAAAAATTTATTTACATTTTGAGCTAATTTTTTCATGACGGAATCTAAACCTTCGGGAAGAACTCGTGTATCACCGACTATGTCAATAAATCCAAGTTCCGTTTTGAATCTTGGAACTACATGGAAATGTAGATGGTCTATGCTTGCCCCAGCATAATTTCCTTGATTTATTCCAATGTTGTAGCCTTTTGGGTTATACAAATCATCGAGTAATAGTTGCAAACCCTGAATTGTTCTATTCAAATGTAAAAGTTCCTTTTTCGTTAATTCGGTATATTTTGTAATATGTCTATTTGGAATGCACATAAGGTGTCCAGGGTTGAAAGGATAAAGATTTAACACTACAAAACAGATGGCGTCCTCATAAATTTTTAAGTTGACTACTTTCTCGTCGCTTTCTTTAATTGAGCATAAAATGCAATCAACTTCTGGTCTTGCTTTACCTTGAATATAATCTAATTTTCCTAAGGCTTGTAGCCATTTGTCAAAAATTATTCTACTCACTTTTGGAATTTAATTATGAATATAATGAAAAGTCGGCAGTAAAATCTTTAGATTTAGTTATATCTCCTGGTTTTATCTTTCCTAAGCAGTGTTCGTTAAGGAGCATATTAGAATAGGCAGAACACGTAAAAACTTTTCTGATACTCTTGAAAAAGGAATTTTTCGAGATAGTCCCGTCTTTTTTGAGAAATATCTGTTCACTTATTTCATATCTGAAATTCTGAGTATCTATTCTAAAAAAAACATCTTTTATGAGGAAAAACTTTCTAATAGCCATAAAAAAAAATATTTTTCCATTATTTTCTAACGAGTTCAAAGCATCAACTTGCTGGGGAGAAATTTGAATTGGATTAGAAATAATAATTAAATCCTTATTTTTTGGTTTTATTACCACCATTTTTTGCGCAATAGGACCTTTTGTATTTGGGAATACAAATTGAAAACCAAACTCAAGTTTTTTATCGTCGATCGGAATTTTTTTTCTTAAAAGCCCTTCGTCAAGCAAATAATCTTGAATTAGATTTTTTATATTATTAGCGGTTTCTGTCATTATGATTCTTATTCAATGTTTATATACAAATCATTTATTTTTTGCGGATTTGATTGATTTATTGATAAACATAAATTCATGAAGTTTTAATATGCAAAGAAGAATGACAATTGCGATGGATATTAATATTTACCTTTCGGTCTAGTTTGGGGCTGAATCCCAGTGCTCTTTAGTTTTTCAATATTTATTGCGAGTTCTTCTGATGAGGAACAATAGATTACATCCAGTTCTGGAGATTCAATATCCACAAAAAGCGTCCCAACAATTCCCAATCCCATAAGATTATTATCCTTATCTATGAAAGTATTATCAATATTCATTTTAATTGCTTGTTTACTGTTCTCGAGTTCGACAAGTTGGGGCTGACAAGCGGTATATCCGGGTCCTCTTTTTTTAATCAAATATTTCATTAAAGCATAATCTAATTCATCGTTTATCTCTCCTTCTTGGAGAACTTTTATCACATTTGGAGCACTTGGTAACGACATTTTAGCTAATTGGCGTTAATTAAATAAGATAAAAAAAATTGGAATAAAGAATTAGGTACGTTTATCAATCTGGACTCGATCGACGCTATGCAAAGCACAATTCATACTTTCTAATTTCTCTTTGATAGATTCAAGCGAGAGTTCTTCAGTGCCTATAATTGTTATAAATACCGATGTAGTTTTTTGATCGATCTCATCTGTTTTAATCTGGACAAACAAAACGCCAGGAACCTCCTCTAATGCTTGTGCTACTCCATAATTCGACGGAATATGTGGTTTTAAGACGTCTAAGTCAAATTCTATTCGACCCATTATTTTCATTTAAACCTTTTTTGAATTATATTTTGATTATTTAAGAAAATTATTTCAATAATTGATTAAATGGTATTTATAATTTATTTTATTATATTATGTTATATTACATAAAATCTTCAAGAGTTTTTATTAATTCGTGCGGTAACTCGTCTGGTTGTATTATTTTATCTGCTTTTTCAAACGCTTCTCTCTTAATAAAGCTAGGGATTTTAGTATTTAAAGCGATAGATTTAGAATTAGTTAACAGGGCGGCTTCAATATCCCTTCCGGTATCGCCAATAATAACTATTTCATCTAGTTGTACGTTTATTATCTCGCACACATATCTTAGGTGATCTGGATGTGGTTTAAGCTTTTTAATATCGTCGCGACCAGCAATAACATCGAAGTAGTGTGTAATTCCTGCTGTCCTTAAAGAAGTTTTTGCATTAATATGGGTATTGTATGTAAAGATCGCTTGTTTAAGGTTTCTTTTATGAGCAAATTCTAATACTTCAGCTATCCCCTCTATTAATGTGGCTTTAATCGCAGCTTCATGTTCAACTTCGATTATCGCTTTGTTGACTTCCTCACTGATTTTTTTAATTTTTTCAGGGGAATATCCAAATTCGATAAAAAATTGTTTAGAGTTTTTAAATGCTTCTAGAATAGGAATATCAATTGATAATTCTTTTTTAGGAACTCTATAATTTCTCAAAATTTTTATCGCATTCCTTCGAGCTTTAATAGAGTTGATTTTAAAATGAATTAAAGTGCCATCGAGATCCCAAACTATTGCTTTAATCGGTTTTTTATTCATTTGTATACCAAATCGGAGTAAATTGGACCTTTAGGGGTTAGATCAGATTTTTTTAATTTTACTTGATTGATAGTAAAAGGCCCAAATTCTAAATTTTTATTCTCATTGATTAAGTTTTTTAAAGCACTAAAAGTTTGATAATTTATTTTGCCTTCTTTTAGCCTTCCAATTGTCAAATGCGGTACAAATCGTAGCCGTTTATCTCTTGGAATACTCATTCTTTCAAATAGGATATTTTCAATAGAAATCTTTACTTGTTGTAAAAACGGGATATCTCCTATCAACTTAACCCAAATTACAGAGAATTTTCTAAACTGACCAACGCCTGTCAATTTGTAATTAAAAGTTTTTCCTTTAAACATATCTTCGTTTATTTCTGAATTTAAGCTGTTATAAATCTGTGATGCTAAAGATTCAGAGATGTTTCCTAAAAATTTCACAGTCATGTGAAGGTTTTCTGGTTTAACCAGTTTTATTTTAGTCTGATTTTGTTTCAGACGAGATGAAAACGAGTTAATATTTTCAATCGTAAGATTATTTTTTAATTCGATGGCAATGAATGCCCTTATCATGGTAGTATCCTTAATCTCGATTGTTCTTTCTATCTTTTTATTTTATCTGGTAAGTAAAAATCGTATCTTTTCTTAAAGAGTTTAGTTTTTAGAAATCGATCGATCTTTCTTGCATTTTGAAATATTACCCAAATCATCTTATCGTTTTTGTAATATTTTTGGATTTCTTCAAATGTAATCGGTTCAATATTGAACTCACTCGCTTCTTCCTTGAAGAATTTGTTTACTTGGCGAATAATTCCGGGAATAAGCTCTGGTCTCTGTTCTTTAAAGAAATTTGCGATTAAATCGATAGTTACTAAACGCCAATCATAATAACGATCTATGACTTCGTCCAGAAACGCTGCTTTTACGAGAAATCTCAAAAAAGACGGAGTACTTTTTAAGAATAACTCACCATCCATTGCTTCTACCCCGTTTTTTCTAAACATTGGAGTTGAAGTGTCAATATAAGTTAATTTTGTATTCATATCGATATTAGGGTTGTCTGGATCGTATCCAATTAGCATAAAATTAGAGATTTGCCCATCTAATCCTAAATCAATTGTTTCATGGTTCTTGCTATATTCCCATACTTTTTTCATCTCTCTCATTACTAGTAGAATCAAAGTATTAATATCATCGTCATTTATTTGATGTATTACGCGGTTCCCTACTGATTCTGGGGAGATTTTTTCTTGCACACAATAAAACTGAATCTTATCTTCATCGTCTTTAAACCATGCTACATCGTATTTAGGAAGATTTAATCCTACATCTTGATCTAAAATTCTATTATACTCGTTATATGCCCATATGTGGCGATTAACTTGTTTTTCATTATCAAAAATAGGAATTCTTTTATAAGCTATAGGTTCTACATCGCTTAATAGCTCAAATACTAGACTTATTTCACCAAAACCAAGTATTTTTATAGGTACTTCTCCTTTTTCTGGATTATAAATATCTATTGATCGTTCAAGTTTTTTTAAAACTTCAATATCGATTTTCAATCTAATCAATTCTCTTCTTTAATATTTAAAGAAATTAACTTAAATCTTTATAAAATTAACTCAAATTTTCAATACTAATACATTCCTAATTTCTCAACTAAAACTTTAGCAATACCTAAATTCCTACTTGCCAATGACAACGGTTCCCATGGCCATTCGCATCCTGCTGCATATTGAAACATCCCACCTGGTTTTCCTTGTTTAATTGTTTTTTCGATCTCAAAACTTACTTCGCTAATTGAATATGTGGTGCTTCCCAAAACTTGAGTATTTGTGTTTCCTCTAATACAATTCCTTTTACCTATTTTTTCTTTCGCCACTTTTAAATCTACTTGATAGTCTAAATCTAGGATCGCAGCATTAGTGCTCGATACTAATTTTAGCATGTCTCTACTTTCCTTATCAATCACACCATTATCGCCACAAATGTGATATAAGACAGGGACATCATTTTGAATAGAGTCAAAAAGGTCTTTAGTTGCTTTTAAACAACATTTTTCATATCTGTAGGGTCCAATTTGTGAAATTGCGGAATCTCCAGCTCCAATTATATGAGCTCCTGCTTCAATTTGCAATTTGGCAAATTCCTTCTGGATTGGTAAGACTCTATCGATAAGTGATATAATTTTTTTATCCCAATCATCATTACGGCATAGCATTAATACGTTGACTAAATCAAATAAACAACAAATTTCAGCAAAAGGTGCTTCAATCCAACCTACGACGCATTGTTCTCCACCTACTTTCTCAGAGAGTGCTTTTACAGCATTCACTCTATTAATTATTCTCTGGTTAGAAAGTAAGTCAGGGGTTTCAAGAAAATCAAATTCAGAAATCTTTAAATGTGATTTAGCTATGGGGGTATGACTAGACCAATCAATCTCTACCCCCCACGCATTAGCCTCGCGATATGCATCTGTTGAGACGTTAACATGATCAATTCCAAAAAAATTAGCACAATTTATCTGCGCATTCGCTAATATTTCTGAATTTTGACAATATTTGTGATTGTAGTCAATATTAGCTAGGCTCGCAGCTAAATGCATTATAAATGGATTGAAGGGAACTCTTTCAGGTGTACCTTTAATTGCTGAAAGGGTTAAATCTAACGAATTCATATCAATCTAATAATCTTAATACGGTTTATTTTCTAATTCTTCTTTTTTTTGTTGCTTGAAATTCAAGATAGAGCCCAAAATCGTCGTAAGTGTCCATGTACGCAATTTTTTGCACTCCAGCAGTTATACCTTCATGAACGACTTTATACCCTTTTTTTAAATATTCCTTTACGATTGCATCTACATCTTCTACGAAAATACCAAAGTGATGGAGCCCTTCTTTACCTGCATCAATAAATTCTTTAAATATACATTCACCTTTAATAAGCTGGATAAGTTCAATTTGAACATTCAATGATCTACTAAATCCAATCGTAGTTTGGGCGATTGTTTCTTTTCCTCGATATTTATACTTGGTCGGTTTATTCTCTAAATAAGCAAATTTTGGCAATCCGAAATTTTCTTCTAAAATACGCGCTTGTTTTTTAATGTCTCTATATACGTATCCCAACTGATTAATTTTCAAATTTCCCAGATTTAGTTCACTCATTAATTCATAACCTATGTCTAAATTTCTTCTAAAATTTATAGTTATATTAAATTTGGATAACTTTTTATTTATAATATTTTTTTTTCTTTCATGGAGAATTTAAGCGAAGCTAACATACCAAGACCAGAATATCCTAGACCTCAATTTGTAAGGGAAGGCAATTGGATTAACCTTAACGGAGAATGGGAATTTAGTTTTGACGATGCGGATATAGGGTTAAAAGAACGATGGTATAAAAAAGAAAACTCAAAGAATTTTGATAGAAAAATAACAGTTCCTTACTGTTTTCAAAGTAAATTAAGTGGAATCGAAGATAAATCTTTTCATGAAGTTATTTGGTATAGAAGAGTATTTGAAATCCCGAATAAATTCAAGGATAAAAAGGTACTACTTCATTTTGGAGCGGTCGATTATAGATGTTTGATATACTTAAACGGAGAATATGTAGGTTCCCATGAAGGCGGATATATGGGATTTTCTTTAGACATCACAAATCATGTTGAAGCAAATAATGTTTTAGTTGTTAGAGTAGAAGATCCGAGCCAAGATCTTGAGATTCCGCGAGGTAAACAATACTGGAAACTCGAACATGATATGATATATTATCCAAGAGTATCTGGTATTTGGCAAACAGTTTGGTTGGAATTTCTATCTCCAGAGGTTCAAATAGAGAATTTAAAAATGACACCAGACATTGATAAATCTGAAGTTATCTTTGAAATTAGTATTAATGGGATGGGCTTTTCAGTATTATTTCTTTACATCGAGATCTTATTTAAAAATCAGACTATAGCTCAAGAAAGTATTAATTTAGACTTTATCGGAAAAATCGGCCAAAAAAAGGATAAGAAAGTAATCAAAGAAAGAATTGGGATGTATCATAGGATAATATACTATGAAAATCCAAATCGGTTTAAATTTAAGGTCAAAATTCCTAGCAATTTATTGTTCCTTTGGGATACACATAATCCGAATTTATACGATCTATCTTTAAAAATTCAAAATGAGACCACGGGTGAGATTTATGACGAGGTATCAAGCTATTTCGGTATGAGGAAAATATCAATATCAGATTATGGAAATAAGAAACAACAAATTTTGCTAAATGGTAAACCACTATATCAAAAATTGTTTTTAGTGCAAGGTTATTGGCCAGATAGCTTATATACACCCCCTTCTGACGATCATATTAAAAAAGATATCCAGTATGTTATCGATTTTGGATTTAATGGCCTAAGAACGCACCAAAAGGCTTTTGATCCCCGATTCTTATATTGGTGTGATAAAAGGGGTGTTCTAGTATGGGGAGAAATTGGTAATGCTTTCCGTTTCTCTGTGAAATCACAATTAAGACTTATTAATGAATTCGTAACTGAAGTTGAACGGGATTATAACCATCCTTCGATTATTGTCTGGGTACCCTTAAACGAAGGATGGGGTATTTCTGGAGTAGAAAAAGACCCTAAGAGGGGATATTTTACATCCACATTGTATTATTTAATAAAATCAATTGATCCTACTCGATTAATTATAGATAATGATGGATGGTGGCATTCGGAAAATAATGATATTTGCACCAGACACTATTATGCTACAACCGATTTATTACCAGCAACATTAGAAGAAGAAATTAGTAGTCATAAAACTTCAGTACCGATATTATATCTGAAACCGCATGAATACAAAGGAGAACCTATTATTTATAGTGAAATAGGGGGATTTGGTTATGATTTCAAAGAAAATATTGAAAAAAAATGGGGTTATGGGGGATTAATTAAAGACTCTGAAAGCTTATTTGAGCGGGTTCTAAACTTACTTAAAGAATTCGACATAAGAAAAGAATGGATTCAAGGATTTTGTTATACTGAACTTTACGATCAATACCAAGAAATTAATGGTTTGCTCACCTTTAATCGAGAACCTAAATTTTCACCTCAAAAATTAAAAGAAAAACTAGATACTATGTTTTACTGAACTAGTTTTATATTTTTTACAGAATATAAAATATTAGAGCTATTATAGTTTAGAATTAGTGGGATTGAACAAAACTATGGCAAGACCTCTTTGGTTTGTAAATTTACTGGAAAAAACTTTTCCAAATATTAAATTAATAGCAAAACTAACGAGAATTCCAATATTAGGAAAAGTGTTCGATATGTTACTTTTTGAGGGAGACGATATCATTTACCTAACGAAAGATAGGGTGGTGTCTATTAATACAGAAGTTGAAAAACAAGCGGAAATGGTGTTACCCTCAAAAGTATTGGAGCATTTTATTGAAAAAGCTAATCATCATTGGGTAATGAACTTTTGTATATGTCGAGATTCAATGCAGTGTGACGACTATCCAATCGATTTAGGATGTCTCTTCTTAGGAGAAGCCGTTTTAGGGATTAACCCTCAATTAGGAAAGCTCGTAACTAAGGAAGAAGCCCTTGAACATCTAAGGAAATGTAAAGAAGCTGGTTTAGTTCATATGATTGGTAGAAATCGGCTAGATAAGCAATGGTTGGGTGTAAATCCCGGTCATAAACTTCTTAGCATTTGTAATTGCGACCCTTGTTGTTGTTTGTGGCGAATTTCACCAGTTTTAGCCCCTAAAATTGGCTCTAAAATACAGAAAATGCCAGGAATAATTGTAGAAGTAACAGAGAATTGTATAGGGTGTGGAACTTGTATGCAAGGAACATGTTTTGTCGATGCGATCCACATGGTTGGTAATCGTGCCAAAATTAGTAAAGAGTGTAGGGGATGTGGGCGCTGTGTTGAAGTTTGCCCCCAAAATGCTATCGAACTAACAATAAATGATAAGGAATTCGTCGAGAAATCAATCAAACAAATTGAAAAAATTATTGATGTTACCTAGTTTTAAATCTTACCAATCTTAATTCTTTAATGAAATGAGAATTAAGGACTTCAAATTAGAAGAATATTTTGCAAAGTATGAGTTTAATGTTAAATATACGCTATGTTCTTCAGATTGCGAATCATTTAGCGTAGATGAATTATTAGCTTTAGAACAGGATTCTTTAGAAGATCTTAAAGAAGTGTCTTTAGGGTACACTGAATCTCTCGGTAATCCGAAATTAAGGAAAGAAATTTCTAAATTGTATGATAATATTAGCGCTGATGAAGTCATTGTGTTTTCCGGGGCTGAAGAGGCGATTTTTATATTTATGAATGTTTTTCTGAAGAAAGATGACCACATAATCGTTCAATATCCAGCATACCAATCGCTCTACGAAATCGCTAATGCTATTGGATGTAAAGTAACCAAGTGGTTAATGGATGATGAGAACAGTTGGGAGCTTGATTTACAATTTTTGGAATCTCACGTTACTCAATCTACAAAATGTATTGTTGTTAATTTCCCTCATAACCCTACTGGTTACCTTCCTACGAAAGATTTCTACGAAAGATTAGTTAATATAGCTAAAAGAAATAATATCTATGTGCTTTCTGACGAAGTATATAAATTTTTAGAATATAGGGAAGCCGAAAGATTAGCTTCTGTTTGTGATCTTTACGATAAAGGAATTTCAATTGGAGTTATGTCTAAATCTTTTGGTTTAGCTGGGCTAAGAATTGGATGGATTGCAGCAAAGGATAAAGAGCTCTATAGAGCAGTTGCTTCCTTTAAAAATTATACAACCATTTGTAATAGCGCTTTAAGTGAATTCTTTGCAATCTTGGCATTACGCAATAGAAGCATAATAATAAATCGAAATTTAGATATAATTACCAACAACTTGAATCTCTTAGATACATTTTTTAATAAATACAAGGATTTATTCAAGTGGATTAAACCAAAAGCAGGTTCGATAGCCTTTCCAAGATTGCTTGTAAACGATAGTGTGGAGGATTTCTGTTTGGACCTATTGAAAGAAAAGAGCGTATTGTTAATGCCGAGCACTAACTATGATTACGGCGATCGCCATTTCAGGATAGGATTTGGTAGAAAAAACATGCCTGAAGCCTTAAAAAAGTTAGAAGAATATATAAAGGAAAAATATGAAGTCCTAAATTAATTGGTTTTGTTATATATCTATTCCGTTCATTTTCCCTAGAATTTTGTATAATCCTTGACTTCCCAGGTTCTCTAAGCCTAATGCCATAGCGTACATATAAAATTGATAAGCGAGAGCAAGCCCTGGTAAAGACAAATTCATAAGTTTTGCTTCTTTTAGTGCGATGCCCATATCTTTTACGAAGTGTTTAATAAAAAATCCAGGTTCAAAATTACCCTTAGCAATTCGAGGTCCTAGATTGTTTATTGACCAACAACCTGCAGCACCCTTTCCAATAACGTTAATTACTTCGTCTAAGTCATTTCCAGCTTTATAGGCATATAAAAGAGATTCGATAGTGCCGATCATTGTAGAAGCAATAAGAATTTGATTGCTCATTTTTGTATGTTGTCCTGCACCTTCTTTGCCCATATATGAGATGTTTTGACCCATCAAATTGAAGAAGGGCAAAACTGTTTCATATGCTTCTTTATCGCCACCAATCATAATAGCTAAAGTCCCGTTTTTTGCACCAACATCTCCCCCCGAAACTGGCGCATCTAAAGATGATACTCCCAATTCCTTCGCTTCATGATAAATCCTTTGAGCGAGAGAAGGTTCAGAAGTAGTCATATCAACAATAATTGACTTTTTTTTTATTGTTTTTAAAACACCATTTTCTCCTAAATACACCTCCTCGACATCAAGAGGAAATCCTACAATCGTAAATAGTATGTCACATTTTTCAGCAACTTCTTTAGGGCTTAAGCACCAAATAGCACCCATTTGGATTAAATCTTTAGCTTTTTCTTTTGTCCTATTATATACTGAAACAGAATATCCTGCTTTCAATATATGAGCGCACATCGATTTTCCCATTACACCTGTTCCTATCCAGCCAATGTGTTTATCCATATATAATCATCTTTTTTAACGAACTACTTTAAGAATTATAGAAGAGATTAATTTAAATAAATTAGGAAACTTTTTTCATAAAAATGTATATGAGTTATTGAGAGTAATTTGTAGAATTTATACCCAAAATAGATTTCCTTTTTTGATATTTTCATTTCTGGTTCTATGTTTAAGCGCAGAAACCGCTTGAACTGTTTCTTTAATTGAATGAAACACTGGGATGTAAGCAAGTTCAAGAGATTCGATAATTATAGAGTATTTTGGTACGTATGGAACAAAACACACTACAGGCTTATTTTTCGTTGAGACTATGTTTGCTATCCGTCTCCCTATTTGAAAAGAGATATTGGGAGGGTATGGAAGCAATAACAATATTATACATTCAATCCTCTCAATATCTGATAAATACCTTAGTACATCTACAATATCAGTATCAACTACAGAGCCAGTTAAATCTATTGGATTATTAAATGAAGCGATTTCTCTTGCTGAGGGATTCATTAGCTCTTTTAAATCTTTTTTCTCTTGTCTTTCAAGTTTCACTGCATTCAAACCATACTTTTTCAACATGTCAGAGGCAATTACGCCGTGCCCACCTGAAACTGACATAATTACGATGTTTCCATATGTGATCACATTTTTCCCAAAAGGATTTTTTCGATGAGATAAAACATCGTAAACTTTTAGGCTCGTTAACAGCTCTCTCTCTGAGTTAGGTAGTATTATCTGATGCTGTCTTAACGCAGCACTAAGGATTTTGTAATTTCCAGCTAAACTGGCTGTGTGCGACTGAGTAGCAACTTTTCCTTCCCGCGTTTTTCCCCCCATAAATACGATCACGGTATCATCAGACTCTTGAGCAAGTTTTAGGAAATTTCTTGCTCGATTCTCCTTAAATCCTTCTAAATAGAAAGCAATATTTGATGTATCAGGATCTACTTTACTGAAATATTCTAAGAGCATTACCTCATCAACGACCGCTCGATTACCAATAGAAACCGCTGTGGAAACACCGATATGTCTCTCAAAAAATTTATTGAAAAATTGATCAACGAGTACACCACCGCTCTGACTTATCAGCGCCACAGATCCTTTCGGAGGTCTAGTTATTCTTTCTGTAGGGAGAAAAATAGTATCAACCAAAGGAGGTGCGTAGACACCCAAACAGTTTGGTCCAAGCACAGCGATGTCGTTATCAAAAGCTATTTTCTCGAGTTGTTGTTGCCTTTTCTTTCCTTTACCACCAATTTCAGCAAAACCGCCACCTATTATGACGCAGGAGGGGATATTTAAATCAACACAATCTTGAACGTATCCTAAAGTATCGTCTGGTCCGACTGCAATAACTAATAGGTCAGGAATTTCGGGTAATTTATCTAATTTTTCGTATAATTGAATTCCTTCAAGATTTCCGCCTGTTGGATATATACCATATACCTTTACATTCATTTCAAATTCGTTTTTTAACAGAACAATTCTTCCGGGGCTGAGAGGGTTTTTTTTTGAAATCCCGACTACTGCCATTGATTTTGGTTTAAATAATTTCTCTAAATCCATTTTTATCATTTAGGAGATAATAATTAATTTATAGATAGAATTAATAGAATCCCGAATTTTAAAAAAATAATACTATTTTCTTAATGGGTTTTTATCAAAATAAAATTATTGGACAGAAATTTGATAAAAAAAGTTATTCTCATCTAAATATTTATTAAGTGTGAAATTGAATATGATTAACATTAAAAAATAATATTATTTCCGGTAATAGCTTTAGTAATATCAATCATCGCAATGACTCAGTATCCACTTTACGGCGAAAAATTAAAAAACATCCAAGAAAAAGTCAAAGAGATTCATGAACAGAAGAAAGCAAGAGTGTAATAATTCTATTTAATTTGTATCCTTTTTTTTTCTATTTGATTTTCAATTTTAGTTAACAACCTAATCATATCAATTACTATAATTAGAATTTGAGAATAATTAAGGAAAAATTAGATAAGAAAAATAAAAGGATAATAAAAAAGTTTAAATTGCCTCACAGCAGGTTTTGAAGCGCTTAAAGCTAAAATTCATATCCACATTTTTTACAAACATGCTTCTTAGCATACATAGGGATATGGCCAACGTACGACAAGACTTTTGATTTATCTTCGATCTGCTTTATATTTCCTCCAACTGCTCCACACATTGGGCAGGTAGTTCTTTCTTCAGCAGCAAAACCGCCTGAACCTAACTCAGGAGGCTTTAATTCGCCTAATTCAGTTTCAACCTCCTCTAAGCGAGCTGTTTGTGCATCCACTAATTTCTCTTTGCTATCTATATTATCAGTTAACTCTTGAATTTTTGTGTCTTTTTGGAGTAAAATATTGTTTAGTTCCATCAATTGGCTATTTAAATTAGTGTTCTCATCTTGAGTGGCCGAAAGTTTATTATTTAATTCTTGAATTTCAGCGGTTAGTTTATCCGTTTGTTCTTTGCTATTAGAACTAGTACTTTCCATTTCAGCTACTTTACCTTCGAAACCTTGTATTTTAGATTTAGATGCTTCAAGTTCAGTAGAAAGATCTGAGATTGTAGCCCCAAGTTCCTCTTTTCTGCTTTCTAAAGTACTTTCGAGCTCATTTACCTTCGTATTTGCACTATCAAGTTGACTTTTCAGCCCCTCGAGTTCAGTGCTTAAAGCAGCATTAGATTGTGTATTTTCTTCAATCTGAGAATTAGCTTGCTCCAACTTAGGTTTAATATCGTTTAGTTCTGCTTTAGCGTCCTCCAATCCTTTAGTTGTGGTTTCAAGACTTTCGTCGGTGGTTTTAAGGGTGCTTTGAGTTCTCGTTAACTCATTTCTTGTATCCGTTAATTGCTTCTCTAAATCGTTTACCTTTGCCCTTAAATCTAATAGGAATCGCCCCTCTATCTTTTGGGACTTATCCGGGTTCTCTTCCGCTTTTTGCCAGTCTACAGAAATTTTTTCTCACGCTCTTATAGGAATTTTGATTTTTTTAATTGTTAATATTTTATTCTATATATATTATCACATAATGGATTTGTTTTAAAAATCTATTTTATAATAAATTAGATTTTAGTAGAACAATTGTGTAAAATTTATTTATCTTACGGTTGTTATAATATAATAATAGCTATTAGTCAGAAATGTGTGAATTAATTTGGAAGGAGAAAAAGACTCTCAATTTGATTTGGAGGTAATATCAACTTCTGGCGTTTACAAAACACCATTTTCTTTGATAATTTTAATCCAGTTATTCATCGGAGGATTAGTTTTATTTATAGTAAATATGTGGTTTATTAATAGTTTATACTATCTTTTAACGGGTACAGAGTTTTATTCGTTTGGATTAAAAGCGGAATGGTATTATTGGTTATTACTTCCACTAAATATCTATGGTAATATTTTTCTGTTTGTATTTACAATTATCTTCTTTTCTGGAGGAATTTTTCGAATATTGAATAAAATTTCACCACCTCAAGAGGGTATCTTCGAGAGGGGGAGTAAAGAATGGAAATATATGCATAGAAGGTTTTGGACTGCATTTTTTCCTATATGGTTAGCGCGAGCATTACCATTACCGTGGCTAGATATTATCGCTTACAGATCATTTGGAACTAGAGTTGGAAGAAGTGTTGTCTTGTATGAAGGGTATGTAGATCCCTTATTTGTAGAAATTGGTGATTTTACAATGACTTCACTAAATATATGTATATTTTCACATTTAATATACCAGGACAAGCTCCTTATCAAAAAGGTTAAAGTTGGAAAAGCGTGTGTAGTGGGACCTCACACGATTATAGCGCCAGGTACAATTATGGAAGATTTTGCTGTTTTGGGAGTAAATAGTTACACAAAGATCAATCAGAGATTAAAAGGAAATCTAATTCATGTAGGAACTCCCGTAAGGATAACGCTACCAATTCAAACTGTGGAACAATCCCAACAAAAAGCAGAGAAAGCTAAGGAACCTACAATCTCTGATGATCCTAACCAAAAAAAAACAGATTCAAATTTATAGGAGGAATAGAAAATGTTTCAACCTGCCAGTTTAAAAGGAGATTCCCCTACACCTATCGACGGGAGAATAAGAAAAAAGTTTCTTATCTTGTATATTGTGATAATTATTCTAAGTCTAATTCCAGTATCGCTTTTCGAATTTTGGTATATTACAATATTCTGGAGCGAGACATATTTCTGGATTTTTTTTATTGCTCTGCCCTTCAATGTCTTCCTATCGATATATTTAATCCAACTCAGTGCAATTCTGATCTCAGTTTTATTTTTGAAAATAATTATCCTTATACACAATCCAAAAGAAGGAAATTTTAAGCGGTCAATAGAAGATCGAGATTATTATTTTTGGACCGTCCGAAATATCGTTAAAAAATGGCCGCTTTATGTAACGGCGTCAAATCCTTTTCCCTGGCTTAAGAATCGTTTTACGCTAAGATTTTATGGTGTGAAGATTGGAAAAAAAGCGATCTGTGATAATAGTTGGATTTCCTCAGAATGCGTATCTATTGGTAAAAACGTTATAATTGGGATGAACTCCACAATTTTAAGTTTTGCAATTGAACAAAATAATTTTATATTGAAAAAAATAATAGTTGAAGACAATGTGCTTATAGGAGCTAAATGTGTTCTCTTACCAGGTACGATAATTAAGAGAAATACAAAACTTTCAGCTCACTCTTATACGAATCATAATCAAGTATTAAAAGAAAATTCTATTTATAGGGGGCATCCAGCAAAATTAAAGGAGAATAAGTAATATGATTACCGAAAAAAGCGTTAAGATTAACTCTCAGAAAAAGGTTAAAGCAAAAAAAAGACTAGTGATCATATCTGATACTCACATTACTCGTTCTGGGGGTTCTTTTAACCTTCACGCTTTCAATGTTGGTATCGAAAAAGTAAATAAGATAAAGAACGCATCTTTATATTTGAACTTAGGAGACATTACTCAAATGGGAACTTTATTGGATTATGAGTATGCATTAGAGCAATTTGAGAAGTTCGATCCAGTGACTAAAACTCCTATTATGGTTTTAATTGGAAATCACGATGCTATGAATGTGGGCTATTTACTATTTGAAGAAATGATAGGTAGAAGGCATTACGCGTATGAAGACGACGATATCTATATACTGGGTATAGATAGTACTAAACCTGATTTACCTGGAGGAATAATACACCATAACGTAATTGATTCTGTACGAACTGAGTTAGAGAATCCGGAAAGAGAGGATAAATTCAAAGTTGTGTGTTTTCATCATCAACTTATTCCTATACCAAATACAGGAAAAGAGCGTTCAGCTATAGATGATTCTGGAGATATGCTCAAAATGCTTTTAGAAACAAAGGCAGATTTAGTTTTAAATGGTCATAGACATACTTCAAATCTGTATACTGTGAGTAGTAGTGAAAAAGACTTATTTATTTTTAACGCAGGGACTTTTTGCTGTAACAAGACAAGATATCGAGAACTTTTCACATATTCTATTGTAGATATAAACGGTGGCGAACTTTCTTTTAAAGTGATTCCGGTTTTTGATCCAGAATCTAAACATGAAATCTTACGAGAAGTTAATTACTACATTCCATTACAAATAGAAAAAAAGCAAAAACCTATAGCCCGATTCATTCAGATGTCAAATTCATTAGTTTCTGAACTGAATAAGGGTTTTATTTCCAATTTTGAGAAAACTATCGCTAGCATTAATAGGATGAGCGATATAGATTTGGTTGTACACACTGGAAATCTTACAAGAAATAGCTATAAAGAAGAATTTAGAACAGCAAAAGATATTCTTGAGCAGTTAAAGCACCCATATATTGCTGTTCCAGGGTTTACAGATTCAAAACCTCTTGCTTGGGAGTACTGGAGACAGAATTTTGGTGATTTTAATCCACTTTATGAGAACGAAAAGATATATTTTCAAGGTATGAACTCCACAACTCTAGATTCTAAAGAGGGATTCATTGGGAGAAAGAAATTAAATAATTTCATAGAAAAAGTTCTATCGCTAAGCCATCAGAAGTTATTTGGCGTATGTTTTTTTCATAATTTAATTCCAACTCCGCTAAGTGTGTGGAGGACTGAATTAATCGATTCGGGTGATGTCCTTTCTCAATTTGCTAGATCTCAAATAGATTTGGTTTTGAATTCTTCCCCAAGTATTTCTTTTAACGTTAAAATTGAAAATACTATATTTTCCAATGGGGGTAATCTCGAAGGGAAATATTTTGACGAGGTTTTCATTGAAATTGAAATTTATAAGAAAGGACTAGTTGTGTTGAAAGAACATAATTTACGAACGGGAGAGATAAAGGTTTTTGGAAACTATTACTTATCTATTTTAATTTAAGAAAAAATTGAAGATTATGGATCAAAACCATCTTTTACCTCAATATAACTTAATATTAATTAGATACGCTGAAATATGGTTAAAGTCGCAGAAGATTAAAATTCGAATGCTTAAGTATTTGATGAGTAACATTACTAAAATACTTAAACGAAAAGGAATCAAATTCAACAAGTATCAAATGAGTAAGGATTCATCGAGGGTTTTTTTCTTTTTTAATAATAAAGACATTGTTTCTGCTATCAAAGTAATAAAAAACGCGTTTGGTGTACATTCCTTAAGTCCAGCAATTAGAACGTCAAACAATCTAAAAAATATTACCGAACGAACAATTGAACTTGCTAAAGATATTCTTGATCGGAAAGACACATTTGCGCTCAGGGTTAAAAGGTCTGGAAAACATAGTTTTACCTCAATGGAAGTAGCTCAAATTGTGGGTAAAGCGGTTATTGATAATTTTCCGAATCACGATTTGAAAGTAAATCTTACCCAACCAAAAAAACAAATTTTTATTGAAATAAGGGGGGAATTCACCTACATTTTCTCTCAAATTATCAAAAGTAAATGGGGTGGTTTACCTATAGAACCTCAGAAAAAAATAGTGGTAATGGATATAGGTAGGTTAAATGATATAATTGCAGGATTTCTATTAATGAGGAGAGGATCTGAGATTTATCCTATATTAATTGATCTCACGGATGATGGAACCGGTGTCGAAGATTGGATTTCAAACTGGAAAGAAATTGGTGATTATATACCAACAAATAATATTCGTTTAGCCAAATTTAGAATATACGATATTTTAAAGAAAATCTATCCAGAGTTAGAGGAAAAACAATATTTTTGTGGTATATGTAGATTAATTAGATTTGATTTAATGTCTAAAATCCTTAAAAATCCTAAATTTCAATTTTATGAAAAAATTAAGGCAGTCACCGATGGAATCAGCTTAAATAATTCGAATTACTGTCCTGACTCTATTGATTTAGAGACCTTAGCTATCAATACTCTGCACTTAAGCCATCCCATATTTACACCTCTCATTGGTATTGGAGAGAGTAAGATTCATGATTTATCGAAAAAAATCTCTAAAAATCTTAAAAAAGTTAATTATTGCCCTTTCAAACCAGAGAATCAAGTATTTGATGCTGAAAAATTGAAGGAGATATATAACAAGTTGAATGTTGATAATAATCTTCTGTATATAGTGGAAAATGGATTAGATATTAATATTTTCTGATAAAACAAACGTATTTAATTAAGTCATTAAGCTTAAAAATTAGTCTAATTTATTAAAATTGAACTAAATTTGGAATAGATTTTAGTAAGATCTTATAATTTTCTACTTGAAACGAGTTGTAATATTATGGTTAAAGTTGATTTGAACTTATTAAACATTTTTGTATTGAGAGTAAAAAAAAATAAAATAGTATACGAAGGAGATACCGTAGGCGATATTATCTCCCAATTTCTCAAGGAATATAAAGATTTATTAGACGATAGTATTTTATCCAAAAACAAGAAGAAGTTGAACTCACAGATGGTCATCTTACTCAACGGTAGGAACATTTCTTACATGCAAAATTATAAAACGAAGTTAAATGAGGGAGATCAGCTTTATATATCTTTTCCTATCTCGGGAGGATAATCTTTTTATAACTAGCAAGAACTAACTTTAATTTCAGTTTCAATTTTTCGTTAAAAAGTGAGGATTTATTAATTCCTTCTGCTATAAATAATTTGTAGTGTTATTTCCGACATTTTCAAAAAGAAAGTTTTGGGAGCAAATTAGTAATCTGGTGATATTATATTAAGAAGATCGCTTTTATGGGATTAGATTTTGCTGGAAAGACATCTATTATAACAGCTATTTCTAAAAAGTTCGGTTTTGAACAGGATATACTTAAATTAATGCCTACACGTAGAATCGCCAGAGATGCATTTAAATTTTTAGGGATAGAGTTCGTTAGAATGGATTTTGGAGGGCAACTGCAATACAGAGAAGAGTATTTGAAGAATCCTACTAAATACATTAGTGGAACTGATTTACTTTTCTACGTTATTGACGCGCAGGATTACGACCGTTACGTTGAAACTATCGATTATCTTGATAAGATTTTACTTTTTTTAAAGGAAAATCAAGAATATCCCCCATTATGTATCCTTTTTCACAAGTTCGATCCTCAGCTCACAAAAGAGAAAGTTATAAACCAGAGGATATTGACGATCAAACACGCATTAATCAGATATAGTAACGATTTTGACATATTTTTCTTTGAAACTTCTATTTACGATATCAAATCAATCATGGACGCGTTCTCTTCAGGTTTATCTTTATTATTTGAAAAAATGGAAATGGTATCTCGATTGTTTTCTAGAATTAGTAAGAATTATAATTCTATCATGATAGCGCTGTTTGATGCTAAGGGTATAACGATTGGTGAATATTACCGTCCACATCTACATTTAATAGAAAAAATTAGGATCTACGATAAATACTTAGAGGTTCAAAAAAAAATAATCGCAGAGAATAGGACCTTGCTTGAGTTCTCAGATAAATTTGAAAATGGTAGCCGTTATTCTGGGTTAGTGGAAACATTAAAGTTTGGGAACTTGGATTTCTATTTATTATTTATCATTGAAGAGAATGAAGAAGACTTAGAGAAAACAGTGGAAGTTTTAAACAAGTTGGAATCTGCTAAAGCTCAAATGGAAACATTAATTCTTCAATTAATACAATAAAGCAATTACTTGTTATTTTTTAAAGTTCACCGCAAATTCCTCGCATTTAACTAAAATAGGCTTTAAGTTTTCTATGTTTTTACTAATTAACAACTCACTTAACAATTCTTTGTTATTAATTAACTCTAAAAATTTAATCAAAAAACCTACTTGAAAGCTTTCCTCTGAAGATAATAAATTTATCTCATTCTCTTCAACGAGTGAAGGAAAATAGAGATTTAATTTATCAGTTCTTATAACCGTGTCTTTTTTTTCAGATGTAAAAACGCGTATCTTTGCATATTTACTATACTTTTTGTCAATCTGCTCTACAAATAACTCTTCCTTTAATATAACGCTAGAATCTTTTAAGTGTAAAAACAGAATATCATATCTATTGTTTAAAATTTTTCCAAGCTTCTCATTAAAATTAAAGGTTTCATCTTCTACTCTAAGAGCGGTTAATAATCCTACTTTTGAACCCTTATCAAGGAGATTAATATAGACATTTGAGATTGAAGTGCAGAATATTAACTTTGATTTATGAAATTCGAAATCTTCAAATGTTTTTTCATTCAAAGGCCTTATATTGGCTGAATTTGGTTTTAGAAGAATATTGGTACCAATGTTTGATGTCACAATTATCCTAATTGGAAGAATTTCATTTGAACAGATTATATCAGTCGTATCCACTCCGATTTTGGCTAATTCTTCGACCATCCATTCACCTTCTTTCCGGATGATGCTGACTAATTTAGTTGGAATACCACTTCGAGTAAAAATTTCTGAGATACCGCTCCCATTCCCCCCCCTTTTGAAATAACAACGACCATCATTTTGAATAAGACTATCACTAAATCCTTTAATAACTAATTTCTTTATAATATTTTTGGATAAATCGTCAGGATTATACTTTATAAAATTAAAAATTTTGGAAGCTAGTAGTTTGGCATGCTCCTCATAAAAATTAGACACGTAATACAAATCTTCAAATAAGTCACCTAGAACAATGATATCAGATGGCAAAGTATATTTCTTGTTATTAATATTTGAGTACAATAACGCAGATGGAGGGATTCGAACCCCCGAGCGCTCATGCGCACCGGCTTTTAAGGTAATAACTTTTACTTTCGAAGCCGGCGTCTTACCAGCTAGGCTACATCTGCTTTTAAAAATGAATCTTAATTGGATTAGTTCAGAGAGATATAAATTTTTTTCTAATATACTGTTCTATGGAAAATTGAAAATATAATGAGTAGGGTATAGGATTTTAAAGTGGAACGATATAAATCTAATAAAGTTAAGAATTTGGAACGTAAATTTTCAATTTTAGATTAGGATCTAATAACTTTATTAATCCTTCTTCTTCATATTGTTTTAATAACAAGTTTACGGTCGAAATTCTTATATCAAACCTTAGAGCTATGTCAGATGCCAATATTGATTTTCTTTTAGGAAGAGATTCTCTAATTTCTTTTTCTATAGAGGTGGGAACAAATGCATCGCGTTCTACTATAGTTATTTGCTTTGTTCTTCCATATTTTCTTCTTAAATTTAGAGTTGCTTTTCGAACTAATAACTTTTCTTCCTTTTCGGACATTTGTATCACTATTTAAAATTTGAAATGTCAATAATTAAAGCTAATTGTAATATTAAATACTTAAATTCTAATAAAATTTTTGATTTAATAACCATTTTAAGAACTCTCTATTATTCTAAATAAAAAAACAATAATGAAGGCAACGTCATTTTGAACAATGATTATTCATTTAATATCAAACGAAAGAGACCTGAAGATTTATTCGAGAATGTTTCAGATTATTTTAATGAAGAAACTCTTACAACTTATGCGGAATCTAAATCTATAATGCGGACTCAAAAAAAAATTACAATTCGAGCGCTTGAGTTATTAGAACTTAAGAATAAGCACCCTCTAATCTTAGACGCAGGTTGTGGTCCTGGGTTTGCAGCGGCGTTTCTGAATGAATTAGGATATAAAACTGTTGCTCTTGATATTATTTCAGAATTTCTTAAATATTACGACATTGAGTATTTGAATCCAATTCTAGCAAATATGTGCTATCCTCCATTTAAACCAGACTCCTTCGACTCTATTATTTCTATTTCTGCTCTACAATGGATTATCAGAGATGTGAATAGTGAAAGCGAGAGATTAATTCTAACTAATCTATTTGTATCTTTTTATCAAATTTTAAAACCTGAATCAAACATGATTGTTCAATTTTACCCAAAAAGTACTGTTATAATGGATTATATTGCTGAGATTGTCAATAATAAAACAAATTTTAAGGGAAATTTCATAATTGATAATCCTAATAATCCAAAAAAACGAAAAATATTCCTATTATTGAAGAAATGATTCTTTCCGAAATAATTAATGAATATCATTAAAGCAATAAACGATAAAAAATCCAAAGCTGATCAAGTGTTAATAGAATATTTAAAAAACGTCCTTTAAGATAATTTTAATCTAAAATCAGCTGCAAATTTAATGTTTCTTGATTTTAGTAATTATGTTCATTATTTCAAGAAATTTGAATTTTAATATTATATGTTAAGTAAATTATAAATATAAAAAATGTAACTATTGTGTTAAAAAATCATTTTTTTTAATCTAATAAAAAAAGAATAAAATTCAAAAAATACAAAAAAACACGGTAAACATTATGAAAAGAATACTAAAACGGAAACGAATTACAACGCTTCTTTCAATCTTAGTACTAATGAATATTTCGATTTTTTTCCCAACAAATTATATGATTTCAAACGCTACTACTCCAATGCTAGGGGAGCAATTTGATATTGAGCCTTTAGCGCTAAGTAATGGCGTTAGTGAGTATCTTTGGTGGAATGGGAATTGGAGATTTCGAGTCCAATTGACGACATCGCTTGTTGAATATGCCAAAACGGATGTACATGTTTATACTACTGTCAATTTTACAGATTATATGGAAAAAGTAGGAGCTGCTAGTGAAACATTTGATGTAAATTCAATTAGATTTGTCGAATATGTAGATGAAGATACTTTTTGGGAAACACCGTATAAAATTAATAGTTCTGATCCTCAAGATCCTGAAAAAATTCAATTAGTATGGATTTTGAATGGAACAACTCCAAAAGAAACAAGTAGAATATTTTATCTTTACTTTGATACAGAAGAATATGGTCCTAAAGCTGCACCTACTTATGAAACTCTTTTCTCAGGTACTAGAGCCCAATACGAAAACAATCAATTAGTGATTGATGATCTAACAAATTGGTATTCATGGAATGAACCTACTACTCAATTAACTCATGATCTAAGTTTAA
>JAGXNS010000022.1 GCA_019894855.1 Promethearchaeota archaeon | reverse complement strand
AGCTAAGACAATTAAATCGGTTTCAAAATCCAGATTATCTTGCAAATTAGTATCAAATACTTCTACTTTATATTTTTCAGGTGATTTACCAATGCTAGTTACTTTTGGCATTTGGTCTAAATCGTATCGTAAAAACATTGCGTCTTTTCTTCGGTTACGGTAATATTCTTCAAATTCTTTTTTAGCCATTTGAAAGTCTCTATATAACACGACAATTTCGAGATTAGGGTTCAGTTCTTTGAGGATATTAATGTTTTTGATTGATGTTCCGCAACATATGTTAGAACAATAGGTTATACCTTCTTTTTGTCTAGCACCAGCGCATAAAATGAAAGTAACGCGTTTTAATTTTTCAAGCCATGCTTTATCCGTATCTTGTAATTTCTGCTCGAGTTCTAGTTGTGTTATTACTTGTTTTTTTTTACCGTCGTATTGAAATAATCCGTTAGGCTTGAATTCTTGACCGCCTGTGGCAACAATTATCGCTCCAGTTTTTAGCTCTATTACTTCACCCTTAGTGTTATTAATAGAAACATCGTAATTTCCGATATACCCCATAACATTGTTGATAGTTGACTCAAGATGAACTTCAATGTTGTTATGACTTTCAACTTTTCCAACTATTTCGTTCAAAAAGATAGAAGCATCCTCTTGGATGGGATAAAGTATGTTTAAGTTGTTTAAATTTCCCCCGAGCTTCTTTTCTTTTTCTATAATATAAGTTTTAAACCCTTGATTAGCTAATTCTAAGGATGCAGTCATTCCAGAAATACCTCCACCTATTATAAGCGCTGTAGGAATAACTGCGATCTTCTCTTCTTTTTGAGGTTTAATTAAATTGGATTTTGCTATTGCCATTCTAATTAAATCCATGGATTTATCCGTAGCGGCTTCTTTTTCAGTCATGTGAACCCAAGAACATTGATCTCTTATGTTTACCATTTCGAACAAGTATTTATTTAGTCCGGCTTCTTGACATGTTTCTTGGAATAGAGGTTCGTGAGTTCTTGGAGTACAAGAAGCTACGATAAATCTATTAAGATCATGTTCCTGAATTTTATCTTTAATTAGTTCTTGAGAATCAGAACTGCATGAATATAAATTATCTTCGCACCAAACTACATTTGGCAATGATTTTATATAATCTCTAACATTGGGAACATCAACATATTTACCTATGTTGATCCCACAATGACAAACGAGTACACCTATTCTCGGTTTATCGGAAGGTTTAACTTCTTTTTCAGCTACATCAAATTCTTTTTCTCTTACCTGAGTAAATTTAGCGGAATTAAGTAATGTAGCTACTTGAGAAGCTACGCCACTCGCGTCAGCAACAGTTTCTGGAATATCCAAAGGCCCTTGGCAAAAACCACACAAGAACACACCTTCCTTCGAAGATAAGGATTTATTGAAATAAGACTTCTCTTTAAAGAAATCGTATTTATCCAGCTCAACATCTAAAATATTAGCTAATTCACTGATGTCTTTTTTGGGAATCAGAGGGGTTGCTAAAACTACTAGATTTGCTCGAAAATCCTTAAACTTACCAGTTTTCAAATCCTCATATTGAATAATCAAATCATTAGTTTCTGGATCTTCTTTGATGGTGCTTATTTTTGTTTGAAAGTACTTGACTCCATATTCGTCTTGGGCTCTTTGAGTAAATTCATAGAAGTTTTTACCATACGCTCTGATGTCGTGCCTAAAAACAAAGCATTTAGCGTTTTCAGAGTGCTCTGCTGTAATGATAGCTTCCTTTGCAGTGTACATGCAACACACACTTGAACAGTAAGGGACTTTTTCGTGTAAATCCCTTGATCCCGCACACTGAATAAAGGCGATATTTTCGGGTTCTTTTTCATCGCTAAGTCTTAGAACATGACCTCCAAATGGACCCGATGCACATAAAATCCTTTCGTATTCCAATGCGTTCACTACGTTTTGAAACCGATACCCCCATCGGGTAGATAATTCATCAGCAGGCATATCAAAGCCAGTTGCTACTACAACAGCGCCTACTTTTATTTTGATATCTTGCGGTTTTTGTTCAAAGTCAATTGCTTTTGCTTCGCATACTTTTTGACAAACACCACAAACTCCTTTGGTTAGCATTAAACATAACTCTGGATCGATGACATATACTGGAGGAACTGCTTGAGGAAACGGAATATATACTGACTTTCGTTTACCAAGATTCATGTCGAATATATTAGGTACTTGTATTTTGGGGCATTTTGTTGCGCAATCTCCGCACCCTTTACACTTTTCCTCATCAACATACCTTGGTTTCTTTAAAATGGTAACATCAAAATTACCAGCTTCTCCCTTTATGTCTTTAACTTCGTGATAGGTCATTAATTCGATGTTTGGATTTCTAAACACTTCGACCATCTTCGGTGCAAGGATACAGAGGCTACAATCGTTTGTCGGAAAAGTTTTATCAAGTTGTGCCATCCGTCCGCCTATTGAAGGCGTTTTTTCTACGAGATACACTTTAAACCCGAGTTCAGTTAAATCTAGAGAGGTTTGGATGCCTGCTATACCCGCTCCAATGACTAATACAGCTCCTTCCATTATTTTTCCACCTCATTATTCTTATCGGAATTAATGACCTTAATATGATTTACCAAAAACTCCGAGAAATCTGATATTTCGATTGAAGAAATGTCCTCGTAATCATCTTGTAAGCACGAAAGGTGAATTTTACATTTTGGGCAAGAAGTTAACATAATACTCCCCGCAGATTTGGCTTCAAGCATTCTTTTATACCTAAGAGCTTTTGATTTTTCATTACAATTCATCCAAGAGTTCACACCGCAACACAAGGAGTTTGATTGGTTATGTTCCATTTCGTTAAAATTGTAGCCTAATTTTTTGAATTCTTTAAAAATTTCCCGAGTATTTTCAGTAATCTTGTTATCTTCGGGTAAAAATCTACTTAACCTGCAAGGATCGTGATAGGTAAACGATATTCCCTCTTCTGATTCGTTTTTACCTACAAATTCAATTTTGCCTTCCTTCCACATTTCGTAAATATACTCGATAATATGTTTTACTTCAAATTTTTGGCTAAAATCTTCAAATAGTTTTGGATAATCGACTTTGAAGGTTCTATAGCATTCTGCACAGGCAGTAACAATAATAGAGATGCCTGCTTTCTCGAACATTTGAATATTTTTCTTTGCCAATTCGATAAATACTTCTAGTTTTCCTTGCCCCCAGTAGACATCATGGCCACAGCAGATTTCTTCTTTGAATATAACCAGTGGTTCTTTTTCGATTTTGCTTAATATCTGTAAGGTGCTTAACGCTATAGAATCTATTTTGTCAAATTCGTAATTAAAATAAGGAATACACCCCACATAATACAAAACATTACCTTTATCAGCAATTTTTATGTTTTTAGGTATCCAATCGAGAGATCTATCTGGATTAATATAAGGTTGGCTCATAATTTCGGTAATCATTGTGTAAACTCCTTTATGCGCTATTAACTCATCAACATTCTTATTCGCTGATTGTCTCATTTTATATCGAGCCATCCTAACTAATTCAGCAAAGTTAATGTTTTCTGGGCAATCTTTAAGGCATTGATTGCAAGTTAAACAATCCCATAATGTCTCGCTCTCTAGTACTTTTTCTTCAAAACCTTCTATAATGAGTTGAATAATCCTGCTAGGTGTATATATCTGGACTTTGCTTAATTGACAAACCCCACTACAACGACCACATTGATAGCATCTCCTAAGTAGAGCTCTCAAATCGGGGTTGTAAATTTTATCAAGATGTTCTGAGGTGTCATCTGAGACATCTTTTTTTTTGAAATCTTTTTTTGATTCTGTTATAATTTACTCCTCTTTACTTTGAATTCTTCATAAATTCTTCTTTTCTTTTTATTTTTGAATGAGAAAATCGAGAAATCAACTCAATCATAGTCTTTTTCTTACTTGAATCTAAATCTGCGCACTTAATAATTCCAGCATCGAGAACTTGGGAAAATAACTTCTTTCCTTTTTCAGTTCGAGTAATAACAGTAGTATATTTATCAGCTGATCCCAATCCCCCAAATGAAATATCCGCGTAAATATTAGTGAAATCATCACAAGCATTACAAGCTGGTCTCATATACTCTTTCAGATGATTAAATGGAATATGGATTATTTTTTCCCCATTTCCGTCATCTTTTAATTTAAAAATAACGTCTTCTTTAATATTAATTTTTTTAATATCAGAAAATTTGATGTTAAAATCCTTCTCAAACCTCTCTATCTGCGATTTTCCAAATAAAAAATTTTCATAACAAAACAATCCAAGACAGATTTCAATATTCTCAGAGGGAGTTACTCCTAGATCTTGCATACATCTTATTGAATTGAATTGACAAGGAGTGCCAATTACTGCTAATTTCTTGAACTTGTACCGATTCAATCCGGGAATTGTGTGAGTGTAAGTAGAAATCTTATGAACCGCATCCAATTGGGGTGATACATCTAATATTGTTCCTGAACTTTGTAATAAATCTGCCTTACTCTTAGCATAAGACGCTTCTCTTGAAAAAGCGGCCTGAGTTTTAGATACTATTGCCCCATCAATAAGTTTTTTCTCGATCATAAAATTGAGTATCGAGTTTACTACGCCGCCATCAGTTCCGTGTTCCAGAAAATCTTTATCAGTCGCTTGGCAAGAATAAATATTATCAAAGTTTCCTACTGGCATCGAGCCATAATTAGTAAATTTGTATGTTTTGTTGAGTTCGCTATCTAAGATATGAGTTTGTGGGCAAATCATATAACAAATTCCACATTCGAGACATTGATCTTTATGAAGATACTCCGGAGGAGAATAAGGATCCTTAAATCCTATAATATCATATTGAGCCGAACTACAGAAGCTTACGCATCCCCCACATTCTTGACAAATTCCTTTTTCGTGAACTTCCTTTATTAAATCTTCGAAGTTTTTTGTGCTCATATTATGTATTATTTATTTTTGTTCATAATTCAATTTTTTTACATTTCTTCCTTTTAATTCCACCAATTTTCTCTACTAGAAATTGCCCGGGCTTTACATCCTTTAAACTTTTAGATTCGATTAATCCTGCTTTAACTACATCATTATATAGTTTATCTGCATCTTCCGATCTCGTTATTACAGAAGACCATCCATCTTGCGACCCAATCGATCCTACTGAAATGTCGGCATAATCTGATGTTAGATCTTCACAAAAATGACAGTTATTGCGTGCGTATTTTTGCACTTCTTTGAGGGGTACATTCATTTGCTCTCCAGATTTCAAATTTATTATAAATTTACCGCCTCCAATATTCATTTTGGTTAAGTCATTAATGCCTTTGTTAAATTGTTCTCTAGCTAAATTAATTATATTGTCATAAGGAAAAGCTTCCATACAAAAAAGCCCGATCTTGTATTTAATATTTTTAAAAAATGGTAAACCACTTGGAAACATAGATCCCTTTTCTAGAGCTTTCATCATACAAGGCACTCCTACGAAAGCTATATTCTCGTACTTCTTACATTGATCTATAATGGTTAATGAAGGCGAGTTTGCATATTTAGTTCCACCAGTTTTATATAAATCTTTCACATTTTCTACAATTACAGGTTCTGGTCTCCACAATTCTTTAGAATGCTGCACAGCTACAATTGCATCAACAAGATTATTCTCTAAAAGATATTCCAATATAGAAGTTACAATGCCGCCATCTTGACGAACTTTTTTAATATCATCTTTAGTCGTTGATGCTGAGTAAGCGTTAATGTAAGCTCCGGTTTTGTCAGACCATTTTAAAGATTTGTCTAACTTTTTAATGCTTTCGTTAGCTTGATCTATTAAAAAGGAACGAGGACAGACCGAGAAACAAAGTCCACATTTCATACAGATATCGGTATCAACTTCAAGTGTGTCAGCAGTGACTTCAATGGCATTTACAGGACAAACAGATGAACAAAAACCACATTGACAACATACACCAGCCTCGAAAACTATAGAAACAGGCTCAAAATAACGTTCAGTTGGTAAATCTTTCAACTGATATCTGTAAAAATATTCTTTAACTTCAACTTCTTTTTCTTCTCCTTTAATTTTTTTAACAATCGTTTTAGTTTTTATCTCTACGTGCTCCTGAACATACCCTTGCTCTTTTAGATAAATAACATCTCTGATAACATTCTCAGCTGGAAAATCTTTAATTTCCTTGACAATTTCGTCTAAAAATAAAGGATTTTTACCCATTAGTTTTTCTAAAACTAATTTCCGCTCTGTTTCAGCGTCAATCATTGCATCGAGGATTTCGTAAAATTCAACTTCTGTAAATTTACCAACTTTCAAGATTTCATCTTTAGCCTCAAAAAATGCTCTAATTTGAAAATTTCCCGAGGCTTGATATGTGGCTTCCATTAAATCTTCAGGTGAAATACCCTGAAATGATTTGTTATTTGCTATTTGAACCATTGTTCTTACTTTTACCTATTTAATTACATTAAATTTGACTAAATAAAAATTATATTATACTCCCTCACCTTCGCGAGGTAAGTCATCTTATAACTACTATTTTTTTATAAGACTCATTCTATGGGAGTAGTTACTACTTTCTGCTTTAATTCTTTATTTTCCATAGTTTTTATCGGATTAGGTCCAGATCGTCTTATTTTCTCGTATGTATCCTCGACGCTTTTGACAAGCTTATCTGCTTCAGCCCCACTTAACCAATACATATTGATTCGATTGTTTCCATAACCTCTAGAATCTAATATTCTATTAGCTAAATCAACATGTCTTTGAGCAGTAAAGTTGCCTTGCTTGAATTCACATTCATTTGGTCGTCATCCAACAATCATGACTCCATCAGCCCCACCTTTTATACCATATAAGATGTGTTTTACGTCAACTCTTCCCGTACACCTTACCTTTATGATTTTGACTGATGCTGTGTATTTCATTCGAGAAACACCAGCTAGATCAGCAGCAGAATAGCCTCATTTCAAACAAGCAAACATTAGAATTTTATAATCGTTCTCCATTTTGTTTAACCTCCTTCTAACATTCCGTCAATTTCAGTAAATAATTGATAGTCTCTAAAGTATCTAATATCTATCGCGTTAGTTGGACAACAAGTAGCGCAGATCCCGCACCCATCGCAATTAATTTCGTCAACAATTGCCTTTTCTTCCTCAACGACAGTTATTGCATTTTTTGGGCAAGCTTTTTCGCATCTCTTACAAGCAATACAGATGTCATTATAAACTTCTGCTATTATTAGTTCAATGTCTACTTTTCCAGGAGCGGTTAATTCAGCAACCTTACTTGCAGCCGCTCTAGCTTGAGAGACAGAATATGCGATATCTTTTGGGCCTTGAGCAAATCCGGCAATGAAAATACCTTTTTTTTTAGTTTCTTGTGGCATTAATCCAAAGTGAGACTCCGTTAAGAACCCATTACGATCAGCGTCTAAATTCAATACCCTCGAAATCTGCTCGGTACCCTTTGAGGGCAACGCAGCAGTAGACAAGACTACTAAATCCGCGCTAATTTTAATGATTTCGTTGGTTAATGATGAATACACTCGAATGTTTACATTTTTAGTCTCCGGGTCTTCAGAGAATTCTCCAACTTTTCCTCGAATCATTCTTATATCTGATTCCTTAGCTCGTTGATAATATTCTTCGAAGCCCTTTTCGTTAGTTCTCATGTCAATATAACAGATGGTAATGTTAGCGTTAGGGAATTCTTCTTTAAGCAATTTTCCATTTTTTAGGGCTAACATACAACATACACCGCTACAATAAGGCCTTTCCGTGTCCCGACTTCCTACGCATTGAATAAACACAATTTCCTCGGGTTCCTTTGAATCTGAGATTCTGTGAACATGTCCTTCTAATGGTCCATTTGGAGCTAGAATTCTTTCAAGTTGGGGTTGGGTAATAACATTTTCAAACTTTCCGTATCCATACTCTCCGTATGGTTCGTAAATATCCCACCCCGTTGCTACAATAATCGATCCTACCTTGAAAGTAACTTCTTCAGGTACTTGACTAAAGTCTATAGCATCTAATTCACACGCTTCAACACAGCTAAAACATTCTACGCACACATCTCTGTGAATGTCATATAAGAATGGGACGGCTTGTCCAAATGCGATGTCTATAGCTCTTCGCGGTCCTAAGTGTTCGTCGAAGAAATTTGAAGTAATGATAGGACAAACTTCCGTACAAGCCCCGCATCCATTACAATCATTGTTTATGTACCTTGGTTTCTTTTCCACGATAACATTATAATTTCCAACATAGCCTTCAACTCTTTTCACTTCACTATAGCTAAAAATTTCTATATTTTCATGCCGATTCACTTCGAGCATAACAGGACCGCAGATTCATATAGAACAGTCGTCGGTAGGGAATGTTCTATCTAATTGTGACATGCGTCCACCTATGGTCGTATTCTTTTCAACTAAAAACACTTTAATTCCTTCGTTTGCTAGATCTAAAGCAGCATTCATTCCGACTATCCCCCCACCTACAACAAGGGTAGCTTTTTCGACGGGAACCGTTCTCACGGGAACAGACGCTAAGGTTTTTGCCCTGTTAATTCCGCTGTTAACCAAGATTTTGGCTTTATTCAATGCTTCTTCATTATCTTCAGTACACCAAGCACAATGTTCTCTTACATTGACCATTTGGAAATGATAGGGGCTTAAATCCGTTTTAGCGAGAGAGCCTCTATAAATTGGCTCGTGGGTTCGAGGAGTTCAAGCGGAAGCAACAATACTGTCCAGATTTTTCTCATTTATATCATTCATGATTTCTTGTTGCCCACTCTCAGTTCAAAGGAACGCGTGAGTTTTAGATATTATGACATCATCCAAACCTTTAGCAAATTCAACGAGCTTATCGCAATCTACTTTTCTTTTTATGTTAATTCCTCACTGGCAAGCATAGTATCCAATCCGATGATTTTCAGATTTTTCCATTTTCTTTCTTACTCCACCTCAATTATTATTATTACGTATAATTTCTCTGTAGTAAATTAAATTTCGTCTTGTATCATTTTCTAACATTTTTGACCGAATTTATGTCGAAAAATTTACTTTTATTAATGAATTTTTATTTAATTCACTATTTAAGTTAGTTTTTATGTGATCTATTATATTGTTTTCTATTTAACGATATAAGAAAAAGCAAATAATCCAATTAATGATAAAATCAAAAATAACTGATTCTTCGATCTTAGGCATTTTATTGCGTCTAAATAAGAAAGGTGCAAAGTTTACAACATTTTGATGTTCAATTACGCTGATTGAACTTGGTTTACATTTGAGGTTCCTTCTTCACGTTTGATGGAATTTGCTGTTAGTTCTTCTAACTTTTCTACTTTTTTTTCTAGAAGTTCTATTTGATTAAAATTCGCTGCTAAGATTTTTCTGATTAGTTTATTTTCTGAAATTGTAAACGCTCCAGCTTTTTTCCTGAAAAATTTATGCCTTCGATAAGATTCCGATCTTTTTAAGAGGTTTAATCGAACAATCCATTTAATAGCAGGCATAAAATGTTTTTTAGGTCCAATTTTTTTTTTTACTTCTCTATAATAATCTTCAAGCGTATGCTTTTGGTATTTTAGAATTTTTTGAGATTTATTGGTATTCATAAAGCCACAGTGAAAATTTTTATCGGCGAATCCCTCTTCAGGGAGGAAATTTCTCCCTAACCCAAAAATCTCCATCATATCGTTAAGGTATTCTCTATATGTTATTCTACATTGTTCTCCACCGGCTAAATTGAAGGTTTCGCCCCATACTCCATCACACTCAATTGCGTTTACTAAAGCTAATCCAACATCCTTAGTATCACATATTTCGATAGAAGTATCTAAAGGCATGTGGAACATTAGAGGATCCATATTAAGCTTATCGATAGATGTTATGTAAGTTAATCTAAATATTGCGAAATCTACACCCGATTCTCTAATCAACTTTTCAGCAGAAATTTTGGTTATTGCGTAATAATCTCCCTTGCTAGGGGCGAGGGGATCAGTAACTTCTATCATTGGATTGTATCGGCGATCTCCATAAACAGCTACCGAGGATGTAAATATCAATTTTGGTTTATGTAATTGTTGTTTGATCGCATCTAGTATATTTTTAGTACCTCCAACATTTACAGATTCAGCTAGCTCTGGATTAGCATCTGCTAACGGTGGAATAATTGCAGCCAGATGGATTATAATTTCCTGATTTAGAACAGCAAGATTTACATCTTCCTTATTTCTGAGGTCACCCCAAGTAATTTCTATTCTATTTTTGAATTTTTTAGCAATCTTTCTGTTTTTTCTGTTATAGACTTCAAAAACTCTGACGCTATAATCTTTCTTCAATAATTCCTTTAAAGTGCTTAAACCTACATTTCCAAAAGCACCTGTTAATAACACTTTCATACTACTCTCCTCATTTACCTATTAATTTTATTTTTATTGTCTAAAATGAAACAAAATCCCTATTATAGAAGAATTAATCCTAACTAAATAGTTGAATGGTTGCGATCGCAACATATAATAGACTATAGTTATTTTACAATTTATACAGTAAAATTATCGCTGGAGTTAAATTTTAATGAAAATCATAAGATTACAGATACCAGGCAATTTTTTAGAACATATAGGGTTTGCAGATTTGTTTCAACATCTTGAATTTATAGAAATTTTAAACGCGTTCCAATACGACCAAAATCACTTCTTTGCTCTTCAGAGGATAAGGTTCAAACCGAACATAATTAAGGATCTTGATATATACATTAAGAAAAAATTTAATCCACAATCCTTCCAGTTATTAAATCAAACTGGAAACGAGATAATTTGCATTATGAATCAGAATAAAACATCTGGATTCTTTCCGATTGTTGACTCAGGTCCATGGGCTTTTCTTTTTCCTATTCACGTTTCTCAAGAAGTCTTATTAATCAATATAATCTCTCAAAATGAATATGTCAATAAATTATTCGATGTTATTAATTCATTTACTGAAAAGTTTGAAATCATAGGAATGACCGATTTGGATAAAATTGATGAAGTAGATCAAACAATATGGAGATCGGCAATTCCGTTTCCAAATTTTACAAAGAGACAGCAAGAAGTAGCTGCATATGCTGCTAAAGAAGGGTTTTTTAAAACTCCAAAAAAGATAAGTGCGGTTAAAATAGGTACTCATTTTGAAATATCAGAATCAGCTGTTAATAGACTTTTAAAAACTGCCAAAAATTTAGCCATGGAATATTTTTTTGGATCATTTTTGTAATATAAATGTTTGAAAAGGTCAAACAATTAAGCATTTTTGACTCAAAACATAAATTATATTGAAAATATTTTTATTAGCGTATTACCTAATAATTAAAATAATCAAATTTAATATAGAAAGCAATTCAAAGGAATTTCTATTTAATTATGCCAAATTCAAAACTTTCACCACAAGAAATATTTGATAAACGAGAAGAGTATGGATTAGAAAATTCCGTTGAGAAATTAACAGACATTATTGAAACAGATAAGGATAACGGTAAAAGAAAAAGTGCAATAAAATTCCTTGGCAGTATAATAAAATTTGTCCCTAATTTAAATAATGAGTGCTTTGCTATATTGGAGAACATCCTAATTTCTGAACTCAATATTGGTATAAAATGTGAAGCAGCAGAAGCTTTAGGAAAGCTGAAGAACGAAAAAGCACTCAAACCCTTAAAATGGACTTTAGATCAGAAATCAGCCAGTGTTGAGTTAAAATTGGCCGTTTTGAAAGCAGTAATGAAAACGAAATTTAAAGACCCCCAGATTACAATTTTTATAAATGAATTAGATTCTGAATATTGTTCCATTAGAGATTTTGTCAAGATTCAACTAGTGGGGGTCGAACCTGAAATTCTTATTAGGTTATTGTTGGATAATTTAGAGAGCGAAAGCATCTCAAATAAACATAAATCAGAAATAATCAAACTAATTGGTTATGAACTTTCCAGCATAAATATTTCATTTCAAGACATAGATTATATTAAGGTGAAATATCCAGAAATTGTTTCTAATTTACTTCATAAGAAAGCATTGTTATTAGAACAAATTACTCGAAACTTAAAAACCGAAGATATCGACTTGATGGACTCGGCAACTTTGATTTTGAGACTTTTGAGCCCCGAGATTAACAGAGATGTAATCAAATTACTGTCAAGTGACGACTTCATAGTTAGGAAAAATGTTATCACCATAGCCGGAAAGCTAAAGTTAAAGGATGCTATAGAATCTTTAATTACAGGTTTAGATAATATTTACAGCGAAGTTAGTGTAGCCACGATTGAAGCTTTAGGAGAAATTGGTGATCTTTCTGCTGTTCCCGAGTTACTAGATGTTTTAAATGTTGAGGATATAAGCTTTGAGTACACTGATATAGACATGAAGTTTTACATAATGGACGCCGTAAAGAAAATTTATTTGAGCAATGATGGGGCTAGCTACGAATATTTATTTTCTAATTTAGAGTCGAATAGTGAAACACTAAAGGAAAGTATCGCGTTTATATTAGGAGAAATTGGTAATGAGGAGTTTACCGACCCTTTAACAGAATTACTAAAAACTCGGAATTTGGATGTTAAGAAAAATGTTATTATAGCTTTAGGTAAAATTGGAAACATTGATCCTATCGCACATTTAATAGAGATCTTAGAAAATCCCGATTCCTATTGGTTGATTAAAAAAGTAGCTATAGATGCAATTTATAACATTTATCAGAAAAATTGGTATCGAATAAAAGATAATAATGTCGAATTTAAAAGGACGCTAACCAAACATATCGCCACATTAATCGATGTTTTGAAGAAAAGCGAAGCAGAAAACCCTAAGGTTAAGATTGGTTTAATTAAATTCTTAGAGATTTATGGTGATGAACCAGCTTTGAGTGCCTTACTCGCAAGAGTAAACGATTTTCCTAGAATAGTTAGGATACATGCAAGCAATGCAATTAAAAGGATCGAAGATAAGATAGAAGAACGACTCGGTCTCAATAATATTGATTAAAAGCGTGAAAAGACTCTTTTCCCTTTTTTCAGTAAATTTTAATATATTTAATCCATAACCATAACATAATTATCAAATTATTCAATCTGGCTAATATAAAGTTTTTGATGATTTATAGAAAATGACGGAAAATCCAAGTGAACAGGAGTCAGAATCCACTCAATATGATTACTCTTTTGATTATATTCAAAAAAAGCTCGAGGGGAAAAAAGACTCCTATGGAATGTTAATGAAGGAGATAGTTCGAGCAGGTATCTGTACTGAGTGTGGCACGTGTGCCGCCGTTTGTCCAGTGCTCGAATGGGACCATTTGGCGGGACAACCTAAGTTAATAGGAACATGCACTGGTTGTGGAATTTGTTACAATCAATGTCCACGAACTATCACGGATCCAATTCAACTGATGGGGGAATTCAAAACGGGATATGTATCAAATACTAATATACCAGAAGTGATAGGAGCCCAAGATGGAGGAACTGTCACATCCTTATTATCTTATTTATTCGAAGAACATTTAATTGATGCGGCTATCGTTTCAATGAAAGACCCTAATAATCCCTGGCACCCCGTAGCTCAAATCATAACAAATAAAGATGACGCTATTAAAGCTGCTGGTTCGATTTACTCTCACTCTCAAACCGTTGAAGCATTAATGGACGCAATACGAGAAGGTTATCGATCAATCGCTTTTGTTGGTACGCCGTGCAACATCGATGCTGTTGATAAAATGACAAGTTCTCCAGCGGGAATGTTAAAGTATTTTATGCGAGCTCACATTCTTAAGATTGGCTTGTTCTGTATGGATTCTTTTTCTCCGGAAGCTCTTTACCCTTTTTTCGAACAAGAGGGGATAGATCTAACAAAAGTAGTAAAGATGGACATAAACAAGGGTAAGTTCCACATATATTACGACCACGATGGCGAACCTGTGAAATCCTTCACGATTAAACAACTCGACAAATTTAAATCTTCGAGTTGTAATTTCTGTACAGATCTCACAGCTGAAAATGCAGACATTTCCATTGGCTCTGTTGGTAGTGGTCCTAAGAAGAACACGGCTTTTGCGAGAACGGGCATCGGGGCGGAAATTATCGAAGATGCAGCAAAGAAGGGTTATATAAAAATTGAACCTTACAATGCTATCAACTTAAACGCTGTTTTATTTTTAGCAAAACTTAAGAAAGTTTCTCAATACAACATTCAAAAACGTAAAGTTTTCATCGTTAAAGACTCTAAAGCACAATCGGAGCCAAAAGTGGAAACAAAACCTGAAGCAGAACAAGCTGTAGTGAAGTCATTAGGTTCCAGAAAATTCTTGAGCGTTTCAAAAAGTATTAAAGAAAAAGAGAAAGTTCTAAATGTTTCGTTAACCAATTCCGTTGGTTATCTCTTGGAAGATATAAAGATTAGGATTGTCATAGTCGAAGAGCTTTTTGAAAAGAATCCATGGATAACTACAATCAGAGAATTATTTCCTTACGAAACAATAGAAATTGGTTATCCTTTAGAAACCATTAATAACGACATAGTCTACTCTGATGTACTAGTAGAAGCATCAACGGAAAAATTTGGAAAAATTTTCTCAAAAACATATAAATTAGCCCCAAAAGAAGAAAAATAAGTTTTGATTTGATAAAGAAATAAATCTAATGGAAAATTATAACATTCATAAAAAAATAAGGTGAAGTTTACTATTAAAATATCTCTTGTAGGCTTAGGAGGATGTGGCAAAACAAGCTTGTATTCCGTAGCATTTGCTGAGACGAAACCTGAAGATACAAAGAAATTGAGTCCAACAATTTTATATGAAACTAGAAGACATCCCTTTCTTGGTCTTCAAGTTGGAATATTCGACTTCGGTGGCCAGGAACAATATCGAAAAGAGTATATGGACCGGCCAGACATCTTCAAGGGAACTGATGTATTAATTTGTGTTATTGATCTGCACGATCCGAATTCTTTTGATCAAGCAAAGGAATATTTTGAGGGCTTATTGGATATCCATCGGAAAAATAACGAGAAACCAAAAGTCTTATTGTTTTTGCATAAATATGATACTGAAAATTATCAAAAAGAGTTATTAGATACCAACGTAAAGAACGCTAAGGAACTCTATTTAGACACCTTTAAAGATTACGATTTCGATCTGAAACTCACAAGTATTTATCAGCAAGATGAATTAGCTAAAATATTCCGCGATATTTTGATTTCCTCGTATAAAGACCTGAAGAAATCTGTAGAAAAAGCTGAGAGTCAACTTGAGGAAATAAAAGCAAAAATAATAATTTCTGATGTTTCTGGTAACGTATTAGTTCATAACGTTCAAGGTGTTAGTAGTGGTTTGATGTTAAGAGGGGACTTAAGGGATTTTATTGATGCGTGTAATACCGTAAGAGAGAATATTTTTATGTCCGATTCGTGCCGTTTCACGGGTCAAAGTGAGGACGGAAAAGGGATCGAGCTCCATATCTTTAAATATATTATCGCCGTATTTGTTATGAAGTCAGGAGAATTAGAGAGAGAATCTTTGGACAAGTTAAATGTATTACTTAACGACATGAAATTATTCGCAGATTTAATAATTTCAGCTCACAACGACTAATCTCCATATTATTTTATTTTTACTTTTATTTCTTTTAAGTATTCAACTCTTTGAGTAGGTATTTTCGAAAAATTTATTGAATTTACTTTCTTTTTTTTAATGGTATAAGATGTCCGAAAAAGTCGAAGATCGAATAATAGAATTAGAAGAACGATTGGCTTCCACCAAGGTAAACAAGGCAACACAAAAAAGTATTAATTTCATTAAAGCACAACTTGCCAAACTCCGCGAAGATTTGATTCGCATTGCCAGTTCTAAGAAAGGCGGCGGTAGTGGCTTCGGTATTAAAAGAACAGGAGATGCTCAGGTGGCTTTCATTGGATTTCCTTCAGTTGGGAAATCTTCTTTATTAAATTTGCTAACTGAGGGTAATACTAATTCTAAAGTTGCAGCATATGATTTTACTACTGTTACAGCCATACCTGGAATGATGAATATCGAAGAAGCGAAAGTTCAGCTTATTGATTTACCTGGAATAATTTTGGGTGCTGCTGCTGGCAAAGGACGAGGAAAGGAAGTATTAGCAGTAGTACGCTCAGCAGAGTTAGTGTTAGTTATAATATGTTTTCGTTCTGATGGGACGATTAATTTTCCTGATTTAAAATCTATTAGAATGGAGTTAAATAACGCAGGAATACGGTTAAATACAAGTCCACCTAGGATTGTTATTAAAGAGCGCACCCGCGGAGGAATTCATTTTACTTACAAAGGCCATCAAATTATGGATGCAGATGAAGTTAAATCTCTAATGAATGAACTAAAAGTCCGGAACGCGGGGGTTTATTTCTCTGAACCAGATACTACACCAGATCAATTAATAGATTTTATATTTGGAAATCGTATCTACACAAGAGAATTTGTTGTCATAAATAAATCTGATTTAATGAAAACTCCAATTTCCCCTAGAGAGATAACAGAAGCAATAGGTCACGAACACTGGGTAATGATCTCAGCTAAAAATAAAGAAAATATTAATACTCTTAAGCATAACATTTTCACAGAGCTGAATTTGATCCGCGTATTTTTGAAGCCACCAAGAGAGGAGGCTGATATGGAGGAGCCAATAATTCTCCACCATGGCGATACACTAGAGAAACTCTGTCTTAAAATTCACAAACGATTCATAAGCGATTATCGCTACTCGTTAGTATGGGGTAAATCTGCTAAACACCCTGGTCAAAAATTTGAGAACTTAGATCATGTTATTGAGGATGGCGACATAATTTCAATTTATCTGAAGCGATAGTAGGAGTTTTCATGGTTTGTTTATAAGAAATATTTAAAACTTATCAAACAATTCATCTTACTATTAATCCAAGTATTAATTAAACAAATTAGTGATCCAATTGCCATATACACAAGCTCCTCATCTAAATGATAAGGAAAGAGATGATTTTTTGAAAGAAGCTCCGACAGCAATAATATGCAGTATTAATGAAGATGGTACCATTCATGGAGTTCCTTTTTGGTTCAAGTACGAAAATGGACAATTTCTTATTACAACTCCAGAAAAGAGTCAAAAAGCTAGAAATATTGCAAAAAATAACAATGTCACTTTAATCATTTATGTAGAAAGTCCAGACATTAGGGGCGTTATAGTCTATGGTAAAGGTGAAGTAGATCTCAAAGCATGGGATTCAGAGGCTATTAGCATGACTGAGAAATACATGTCAAGAGAAGAAGCTGAAAAGTGGTGGCAAATTCTTAATGAACACTCGAAATGGGTGAAAATTACAGTTAAACCAGACAGAATGGCATCTTTTGACTACACTAAGGATAATGTTTGGAAAGAAATGGTAAAAAAAATGGGATGGGAGTGAATTAAAAATGATCGTCTTCAATATCTTCATACTTCCAAATTCTTGCATAAATTGCTAAAGTAATTCACTCTCAATATTAATCTATTTTTTCTTTTTATCTCTTTTTTTAAAAATGAATTTATAAAACCTAATTGTAAAAAATCCTATATAACTCATCATAAATCTCCGCAAGTTTGGAGATTCTATTTGGATCGCTTTCTTGTAATGATTGAAAGAGATAAGAGTTTAATCCTTGGGGATTTTTAATCCACTCTAGAAAACCTTCCACTTCCGCCTTAAGATATGGATCAATTGAGGGTTGCGCCAATCTACTGCTGATATCCGTCAAATCATTGTTATTAGAAGTATCTACTTCGGTTTCAATAAATTGTGCTTTTGATCCTTTTTTCATCATTGCTGCTGCCCTTGCTATAGCAGGGTACGCCATATGCATCCAATCTTTTGCTTTTGGTTTGATATGAGCTATAAGATACATGTCAGTTCCAGGTATGGATGAACCAACTAAGTGTCCTTTTTTCTGTCTGTTAGTAGCTACAAATCTTTCTGGTGCCATTTGAAGAACTGAATATCTAATATTGTTCATATTCACGAACTGAGCGTTACCACTACCCCAACTAGTTAAAATGCCTTTTATATCTTTCGATACCTTCCAGTTGGCAGTTGAATGAAGAATTTTCGCTTTATTATTAACCACAACTACTTTTGTTGCGTCTGAATAATGTTTTTGTAAGTTTTTTACAATAGATTTATAGTTTACTATAATCACACACCAATTTAAGAGGATTGTACATTACTCATTAAATTAATCCATTTTTTGATTTGCTCTCCTAATTCGAACTTCTCTTTAGAGCTTAATCCTACATTCGGTTCAACTTTTTGATAAAGATTAACATATCTACTCATTTCCCACAAAATATGTGAATGCAAAATCATACTCCTAATATAATCTCGGGCAATTTCAAGTGCTTTTCCTATGGACCTCATATCATAATCTTGATTTACTATATTTTTTATAGTTTGAAGAATCTCTAGAGAATTACTCGTTGGAATGATTGGGAGTATTTTTACTTCTACTAGAGGCCGTTTCATACTTCTAATCTTGAATTCTTCTTGTTCAAGCCCAAATTCCTCAACTCTAATAGATTCTTTATCAATTTTTTCTGGTTGATATATTTTACTTTTTACTAGAACAACCGATCTCTCCAATTCATCCTTTGTTCTTCTCCTAAACCTCTCAGGCCAATCAACAAAAGAATTTATCCTTGGTTCAGCAGAGAGAAATATTGATTCCTTTGGCAATTTTTCATTTGATTTCTCAACTTTCTGAACATTAGAAAAACCTAATTCTGATTTAAACCTTAAAGCAGCATTTACTATTATTGAGAACAAATACATTGGATCGTAATCTATAGTAGAATAAACCCTTTTAAGTTTTAATACTAATTCTTCAATGTACTGTAAATTCTGGTGTGAAAAGTATTGTTCTAAATGCTTATTAGAACCAAGGGTAATTCCGCTTAATCCTGCGGTTGGGCTTAAGAATTTAGTTTTCATTTCATAGTCCATTTCGGTAGAAAACAAGATTTGATTATAAGATTCCCGATGTGTACTCAAGAGGATTGGTCCTGTTTTGTCTACTTGAAAAGATTGTGGATTTCTTAATGTTTCCATAAATTCTAGGATAATATCCTTATAAGGAATGAATAGATTTCTCATAAGAGTTCCTTGAATAAACGTACGCTTGTTATCGGATTTAAAAGATAAATCTATGGGTAACTTAAAGAGATTATCGCTTACGATTACATCACGATCGTTTTCTAAAGTTACATTTTTTGAGGTCGAAAGATGATCGTAAACGAAATCTGAAAGCACTAAACTCGTTAATTGTCGATTATCAGTAATATATCTTCCGCTTTGAAGTTCAAATTGAGTGTAATAATATCCTAGACCAAAAAGATAATATAGAGTCCCTTTTTCTGTTTGAACAGAACAGTCAGCACCACTGAAAAAAATGACAAGGTCATGAGATATTTTGGACACATTGTGGTTAGAATATTGACCTAATGTGGGATACCCGAGCAAATGTCCCCAACTAGGGATAACAAAAAAAGTATAATTTTCCAATATATTAGGTTCTGTTTTAGCGGTGGTCATACATAATACAATTACGAGTTTTTAATTATGATCCTATTAAAATAATATAAAAATCAATAAGGCATTGATTTCGTCGTACTAATTTGGATATACTACTATTTATATAATCTCATTAAATATATTTAAGTTTCTATTGGACTCTCTTAAATATTTTCAATTAATGGACTCCCATTAATTAATCAATCCTCTTTGAAATGATTATCATAAGTATCTAAATCTTAAAATTCGTAAGTAAAAATGTCAAATATAGATGTTAAAAAAGGTTTTCAAGACTTTGGAAGAAGTATTCAAATAGTCGCAGTCTGTACTATTTTAAGCATAGCAACTGGATTTACCGGATTTATAGCGCTGATCTTTATCTTTATAGCCTTAGGAAATATTAAAAAGATAAATCTTCAGTTAAACAACGCTTCTTTAGAAGAATTCCGTTCTAGATATATTAGAGGATTCATTTTGGGATTAGTGGGATTTATTATATTAGCTACCGGAGGTGTGAATATTGCATTTTATTTCATTTTCATGCCATTCTCGATTTCAGGTTGGACCACTCTTTCGTTATCAATTATTCTCTTGTCCGCTGGTTTAATCTTTATTATTGTCGGTATAGCTTCAGAAATTAAAGCTTGGAAAATTTTGAAGGTTTTCTTTGAAAACAATAGCAAATTATTCCCAAGTGAATTATCCAGCGAATTAATTGATGGATGTGATAAATTAAAGAAAGGTACATTATTGAGCGCGTTCGGATTCTTAGTAATTCCTGGAATCATAGGTTTTATATTCCAAGTTATTGGGTTCTTTAAACTAGCAAAACTAAATACACTAAATGTTTTTGACGCCCCAAAAGAACAATTAATAGTGGAACACGCTTATATTCCTAAAACAGTGAATGATATCGAAGTTTCTATTAATTTTTGTTCAAATTGTGGTGCCAGATTATCTGGTTTAGGAAAATTCTGTGCTTTATGTGGTTCAGAAATCAATTAATTTCATTTTTTTTTTATCTTAATTAGAAATTATGCGTTTACAACAAAATAAATACAAAATAATTAAAACTGTTGAAATTAAATATAAAATTAAACCTAGTTAGATTTACTAGAGGTTTCATAAATGTCAAATATAGATGTTAAAAGTGAGTTCTCAGAATTTGGAAAGAAGATGAAGATTGTAGGTATAATGACTATTTTGGTTATTATCCCTTATGTTGGTAGTTTTTTAAGTTTTATTGGATTTATTTTTGGTATTATGGCTCTTGGAGACATTAGAAATGCGAATAATAAGCTGAATCAGAGTTCGCTTGAGAACTATCGTTCAAAATATATTTCTGCTATCGTAATCAGAATAATTAGCACTGCTATATCAGCAATAGGATCTTTTTATACTTCGAATTGGATCCTCGATTTCGTATTTACATTTAATTTATCAGCAATAATAGGCAGTGCAGTAATTCTAATCATTACGTTTGTTCTCAATATTATAGCGGCGGCAATTGAAATGGATGCTTGGCGTAGTTTAACAGATTTCTTTAACCAAAATCGAACATTATTTCCACAACATATCGCCACAGAAGCTGCAGATGGCAGCGATAAATTACGTTCCGCAGCTTTGATGAACATACTTTCTTTCTTAATCATCACTATTCTGATAGGTTGGATATTCCAAATCATAGGATACTTTAAATTAGCCAAATTAGAAGAAATTACTCGATATTCTGATACAACTCCAACGACCTCAATACCAATAGAAGAAGTAGCGCCTCACCCTACAACTCCCCCCTCGGAACTAAAATTTTGTCCAAACTGTGGATCAAAGGTTTCAGGCGAGGGAAAATATTGCATGGAATGTGGTTCAGAGCTTAAATAAACAAACTAAAAAATATATTCAATTATTTTTTTTGTTTTTTTTTATTTTTTACTTTTTACTTTTTACTTTAAGTGACCCCCCTCTCCCTCTGTTATATTTAGAATGCAATAAAAATCCTTCTTTTTACTGTCTCAATGAGATAGTCGTCAATTTTTATATCGCTTCTTTTTCGTTTTACACTTCGAACGATTTTTAGGATTTGAGCTAAAGCTAAGAATTCAAACTTACTCCATCTCATAGCAATTTAATTTTATTATATTAGAAAAATAACAGCTAATTAAAATTTAAAAAAACCTTTTAATAGTCGTAGGATTATTTTTAATGGCTTAATTACCATGCATAGGATTAAAAAATTCTTTAGTAGAACATTTTCCGGATTGCTAGAAAGAGATCCGAACTTTCTTCAAATGAGACTTTATGTAAAATCTATTACCCCTGAATTTGAAAAGAGTCTTAAAGAAAAGATAGAACATAGTATCCTTCAAGCAGATGTTCGAAAAGCTTCGGAAGAGGATATAAATGTCCTTATAAAACTGCACGATCTTGCATGGCATTCAACACCTATGCCTTATCGTCCATTAAAAAAAGACTCAATATTCAACTTATTAAATGATCCTACAATAGTTTTTCTGATAGCTAAAGTGAAAGGAGAAGATAGTGGTTTTGCTCTAATTTACTTTACCGGTGAAGAAAAACGGATAGGTGTCATCGCTGGGATGGGAATTATTCCAGATCTTCAGAGAAAAGGATTAGGTACGATTTTAGGTATGGCCTCTTGGGATTATTTCAAAAAGAATGGTGTTGCAGAATTGCGCTGTAAAGTATATAAAGAAAATAAAATCTCCTATGAATTCATAAAGGGATTGCACTTTGAGGAATATGATAGCGATTTTGTACAATGGAAGATATTCTAAATTAAAGGAATCACAGATTGCGAAAATTAAAATTTCTCGAATAAAATTATGGAACATTATTGAGTGTCTAAAAATTGACATTTAGTTTTAGTTTTAATCACCCCTCCTCTGAAAAATTTTTTTTATCGGCTTAGTATATTGTTCTACGCTCTTGTAGAAAATGATCGAATATAATAAACTTTAAAACGAATTAATAATGTTCTTATCATGAGTTTTAGTACTTAACTTGTTGAGCTAACATGGATGGTAAAAACTCTGAAAGAGATATTTGGTTAACATATTGCGAAGAATGTGTAAAATCGAAAATCGACAAAAATGTCCCTCAAGAACTTAAAGAAGAACCGAGGGAAGATACTAATTTATGAAAAATATCTAATTTTTCTTAATTGCAACACTTTTCTTCCTATATTTTAATATCAACACTGACTATTTTTATTAATCTAATTTTACGAGAAAGATTAAATCATGAACTCGAAAGAACGTGTGAAAGCAGCAATACACTTTAATCGTCCAGATAAAGTGCCTATTTTTAATTCTGCGGCAGGAGACGCTGTCCCTTTACCTTTAACGTACTCAAAAGATTGGAATCCGGGTCACGTGGAAAATGAAGTTGGATTGTTTCCCCATAATATGAATCCTAATAATTGGAATGAACCCGATTGGGTTAAAGATCGACCAGAATTTAAAGACGGAAATTGGAAAAACATACCCCACGAAGAGGTTGATGAATGGGGTTGTATCTGGGATATGAAAGGAAATGATAAGAATATGGGGCATCCTGGGAGACCATCTTTGCCAGATTTAAAAAATATCAATGAATATCTTGAGCAATATACTTTAAATCCTGAAGATAAGAGCCGCTATGAATCTGCATTTTACTTTAAAGAATCTTTCAGCGAAGAGTTCTACAAATTGTTATTCATTGGATCACGAGGACCCTGTCATGTAGTTTCTGAAATGAGAGGTTTTTCTAATTTCCTCGTTGATCATTCTAAACATCCTAAAGAGTTAAATCGTCTTTTAGAACATGTAACTGATTTTATCGTAGAATCTATAAAAACATCTCATAAACTCGGATTAAAGTCCGATGGAATTTGGCTCATTGATGATTTAGGAGAACAAACTGGTCCTTTTTTCAGTCCTCGTCTCTTCAAAAAATTTTTGGGGCCATGTTATAAGAGAATTTTTGATACAGCTCATGAACTTGGAAGTGAAACTCATCTTCATTGTTGTGGTAAGGTAGATAGACTTCTACCCGTACTTATTGAATGTGGTTTAGATGCTATAGAATTTGATAGCCCAAGAATGAGTGGATATAACGATTTAAAACAATATAGAGGAAAAATAATGTTTTGGGGTTGCGTTAATATACAATCTATTTACTGGAAAGGAACCCCGGAAGAAGTTGAACGAGAAGTTTGGCATATGGTTCGTAATTTAGGGACAAGAGAAGGAGGATACGGAGCCTGTTTTTACGACGAACCAAAAACAATTAAAACACCACGAAAGAATATTAGAGCATTTGCAAAAGGACTTGAAAAATATGGTGATTACTCAAAAATTCCCTCCCATTGGTGGGATTATCCAACTGTAGAAAATTGGAATGATTTTGAAGTTCCTCCTTTACCACCTATGGATCCTGATTAAAATCAAAGGGAATTCAATAATTATTTAAATTTTATTTCCCATGATAAGGGCTTACTAAGCTTACTTTCACCATTTAAAAATACATGATTTTCTTTTATTTTAAACTCCTTTTCGTTTCCATTTATTAGAACAGAATCAATTTTTTCGAGTTCCCTATTACTTAGTTCTAATGATAATTTCCATGTATCTTCTTTCACGGGATTATACCATCCAGAGTATCCATTTTTGGTTTTTTCTAATCCGATTAGAGAAGACCTGAACTTAAAGTTATCTTGAAGGAGGGTAGGTCTTAATTCTACACCTTCAGGGGTGAAATTAATCCCAATTAAGCGAGTTATGTCATAAAGTGGCCACGCGTGAGGGTGTAAATTAAAAACAGGAAAATCGGTCCAAGCTGTTCCTACATGACCAAGATGCTCTTCTCCGTCTGCAATTTCGTATTCTCCACTAATTAAGCCTTCGTCAAATGCGGTCTGCCCGGGATATTTAGATAGATCCGAGTTATAGGTATCTGGACCGCTCCAAATTCCGTACCAAACATCCGGAAAATTCTCAGCATGATAAGCGAGCGAATTTTTTTTCCACTCGTCCCAGCCCATTTGTCCGTCAACCAGCGAAAGTGCCCATATTAAAGTGCCGTTTATCGAGGGCCATATACCAGCGTTTACTCCTTGTCCTACATTTCTAATACTCTCAATTCCTTTACTATGAAGCCTCGCACCAATTTTTGAAGGTTTTCGTACTAATTCATCAATAGATTGAACAAGAATCTTCTTTTCTCTATCCTCAAGTGCGCTCCCAATAATAGCCCATGGCTGAGGTTCTAACCACATCTGGTCCTCACCTACCCAACCTAAATCTTCTGTTAACCAGGCGCGTCTAAACCATTTTCCAGTCCACTGAGCTCGGACTGCCTCTCTTTGGGAATCAGAATAATTCAGAACTTCTTCAGCTAATTCAGATTCGTTTACAAACCTTAGCATTTCAGAGTAAATTTTAAGTGAGAAAATAGCCATTGCGGCGTTTAAGACGCTTTCTCCTTCTTTTTGAATTTCTTTATGTTTCTCAGGTGTAATATTTCCAAGTACAACACTATCGTTCCAATCTCCATTTGATAATCGTTGAAGTCCATGGCGTCCTGTCCCAGTTTTTTTAACTAGGCGACGATAACATCTTTTCAATATTTCTCCGACGTTTATTACCTCAACTCGAGATCCATAAACGGGATATCTCGATATTTTCTCGGAAAGGAAATCTGTATCTCGCGTACCAAGAATATATTCGCTTACCAGCCATAACAACCACATTTCTTGATCGCTCGGCTTGAAAGGAGCTAGTAAAATTTGTCCGCTACCAGTGATACCGTAAGGTATTTCACCGCTCTTACGAACTGTTTTCAGAGTATACCTAATTACATTCTTAACGATGTCAGGATCGTTGTATATAAACGGTAACGCGTGCTGTAAAGGATCTCGAGCAGCCCCTTGAAATCCAATTATATATTGATAAACATGACCTTGAGAGAGGATGTGTTCTTTGAAAAAACTATCGTAAGTCATAGCGCCTCGCAAGTAGTAATAATGCCAAAATACCTCGCGATTTATCCAAGGCTCGTCATATACATTTAATTGTATTCTACTGGCTTTCCATTGCTCACAAGATTCTTTAAACCTTGTGGATGGGTTAGTCTTGTATTTTTTAATTAATGATTCGAGCTTAAAATTATCGGGGAGATATCCGTATAAAAAAGATAATGTGCAACTTTCACCTGGGTTTAAACTTACTTTCCGCTCTAGGAGCATGGAGCTTTCTACACCCGTTGAGTTAAGACCATTTTTTAGATTGTTTTTCAATCCATCCGGAGATTCAACGCCACCTAAACCAAAAAAATCTGTGCTATTCGTTTGCATCCCGTTGATTTCCGAGTCTAAGGAGACAAGGAAAGTTTTGGGAGGAAATTTATCGTCATAACTAGGTTGAAGGTTGTTCGGATCATAAGTTTTATTCAGATTTTCGAAATATCTTTTATCTTGAATTCCAGTGTTATTCTCAATTGATTTAAATTCATGTTTGAGATTATCGCTTGATTTGTGGCGGATGTCTCTTGGATGTTTATCAGATGTTTTCGAAAGGATTCCAGCAAATGCAGCAGCAGAAAACTGATATGTATAACACCCCCAATATTCGATCCAACGTAAATCTACTCGTTTTTTTCTATTATTGGTAATTTTTACTTGAGAAATTACTACGGGATCGTCTCCAAACGGTGCGAAAATAATTTGATTCACTAAATATCCTTTACCGCTCACTTTTTTTTGAAAATATCCAATTCCAAAAATTCGTTCGAATGAATCTGCATTTCCAGGATAATATGTGCTTAAATGATCGTCGTTATCTGTTAGATATCCAAAACCTCCAGCATATTGTCCTTGTTCTGGATTGAACTCATTCAAATATTTTGGACTTCCCTCATCTTGTCTTACCTGGACATGTCCATAATTCGACACTACGGCAACCAGCCTATCGTTTCCAACTTGGTGAAGGTGTTCTGTTTTTGAACGCCACTTATCATTCATTGGAGTGATTGCTTTTGGATCGTTTATTTGATCGCATGTATAACGATATACGGGCATTCCAAATTCGTCTTCAATCCATTCACCAAAATAACCAGAACCAAATTCTTTTTTACTCATTTTATTAACATTCATTTTTTTCTATTTTTCATACATCTTACTTATTTATAATTATCCGCAGTCTCTTAAAACAGATTTGTTTAGCTTAGTCGTTTTATTAAATAATTTCAAAAGTAATTCAAATTTTATCTCATTGAAGGAGTTATTTATTTTTGAGGTTTTTATTATTACGTATGACTTAATAATTATCGGAGGCGGTCCATCTGGTGCAACAGCTGCGAAAATTGCCGCAGAGAGCAGTGCAAAAGTGCTGTTGCTTGAAGCTGCTGAGGAAGGACGATATAAATGTTGTGCTGGAGGTATCCCAGTTAGAAACGAGGAATTCTCATCAATTCCCCGTGGAGTCGACGTTCGTGAAATAACTGGTGGAGTCCTATTCACACCCAAAAGCGGACCAATGGAATTTGATGCGTCGGGAAAAAACAATAAAGGTTTTTGTATGTTTCGAACTGACTTTGACAAACATTTAGTAAATATTGCTCAAGATGCCGGTGCTCAAATAAAATACAAATTCCGAGTAAAAAAAATTGAGATAAATAAAGATTCAAGCGTAAAAGTGCAGGGACCTGAAGAATATCAAAGTAAGTGTGTTATCCTTGCAACTGGATTGGGGGGCGCTCAACTGCAAAGACAGATTGGATTGGAAGTACCACCAATGATAAATGGAATACAAGCAGAATTTGAAGTTCCAGAATCAGTTATTGACGAACAATTCGGTAATCGAGTGTGGGAATTCTTCGATCGAAGTCTAATTGATCACGGAATTGCGTGGGTCTTCCCGAAAAGCCAGGCATTAAGCATTGGAGTATTAGGGAATGGAGTGAAAGTGAGCCATCTTAAAGAGTTCCTACAAAAATCATTCATAAGAGAGAAAATCGAAGGAAGGGATATGAAAGTTTTTGGAGGTCGTAAAGTCTGGGCAGCACCGATTCCTGATCGTATGATCGCAAAACCTTATCGTGAGCGAGTTATGGTTATTGGAGATGCTTGTGGTACTGCTGATCCTATTTTATACGAAGGAATTTACCAAGCGCGATTATCTGGTAAACTTGCTGCAGAAACCTTTTGCCAAGCACTTGAAAAAGAGGATTTTGGAGAATCTAAACTTGCGAGATACAACGAACTCTTATTAAAGCACCTCTACGAAGAAGATCTGAGGTATTCCTATAAATTTCATCAGCTTTTGTATCATAGTGGTCTTTTAGAACGAGTCATCGAAGCTTCCTATTTAATGGCTCAAGAAGATCCAGAGATGATGCAATCCACTATTGCTTTATTTACAGGAAGCGAAACTAGGAAACATAGCTGGGAAGTAATGATGTCTCGTAAGTGGAAACTAATAAAGCTTATGGGTATTAAGAATAGTCTGAAGCTTTTACCAACTTTGGTTCATGCACTCCGTATCTGATAAGTAAAAGAAAAGAGTATTTTGTTTAAAATTCTATCTGATTTTTTTATACATAGGATAGAAAATAGGTGATATATAGGCTCCAATTACTTTCGAGTAAAATTTAATCGTATCACCAACGACCCACATAATTTCGCTTTTTTCTAACCCTTTTTGTTTAATATCCCAAAGGCACCATAAAAAGAGTATAGTCCCTATTCCCTTTCCTCGTAGGGATTCTTTAACTCCTGTAGGACCAAACGAACCAGGAAAAAATTGGCTATGTGTAGCCCATCCTACTATATTATTGTGTGCATTTTTCGCAATAAAAGTCGTGGGAGGATTGAAGTGAAGTGAGAATTTGACTTCAGCAGCCCAGGTATTATTAGGAAATTGTTGTTTTACAAAATCATAAATTTTATCAAAATCTTCAGGTTGAACGCGTTCATATTTGTATCCTTCTTTTTTCAACACAGGTTCATTTTTAATGACATCCAAAGAAACTGTGAGGTTATATATAGCTCTATGTGATTTAAACCTATGTTTTTTTAAAAAGAAGTACAAACTTGTATTTCGTATATCAACGCCTGGTTGCCAATAATTTGGGACAGCTGGTCCATAGGTTATTTTTTTTATACCTTTTACCTTTGCTCGCTTTAATAATTCATCAAATATTAAAGTTCCGATTCGTTGTCGTCTATATTTCTTATCAACAACGCATCCTTTAATGAAACCTTTTTTTTCCTCAGAAATATTTCTTATAGCAACTATTAAACCTGCAATAGGTTTTTCTTTTTCAACCTCATATAAAATAAGAGAAAGATCGAAATCTACTCCATCATCATCTAAAGTGCCTCTCTTAAAATAATCAAATGGTAAAGAGAAAAAAGCCGAATTTTCCTCGAACAATTTATATACTTCTTGGATGTTTTTCGAGGATAATTGTCGATAAACAAGATTTTTTCGGTTAAGATTAACATCCCTTAGATCATTCATTTTAACCATCACTTTTTATTCGGAAAATTGTTAAATTAATTCTAAAAGATCCTTCAACGCACCACTATAAGTTGGTTTAGGTGTCTCAGCGTTCGTATTTGTATTAGAACTGGGTACCAAAAAAGTTTGTGAACCTAGCTTGGCGCATACCATATCTTTATCTTCGTCGCCGACCATCAAACATTCATTTGGAGAGAGTTTTAGATACTTAAAGATCAACTGATAATAAAGAAGATTAGGTTTTGTTGCGTAGGAATTCTCGATGCTAGTGACTAAACTGTAAGAAAAATCGCCAATACCCCCCCATTCAAGTCGTTGCATTATAGCTGTCATGGGTAAAACGGGCGTAGTTGCAATTATTACTTTAAAATCGTTGTCAAAAGCCTTTTGAACTACTTCTCGAGCCACAAACTTCCTCGTTGTATATTTCTGTAATTCTTTAAATTTGTTTTCGTAAAATTTTGTGAAATATGGGTCAATATCCTCTTTTGAATACCCTTCAATTGGAAAAAAAGCCTTAGCAAATGCGTCCTCATTTGATATTAGTCCATCATTGGCATTTACTGATTCTGACGCTTTTAAAAGAGCTGAAACGAATTTTTTAGGTGGAATTAAGTGAGCAACGCTATTAGCCAATAACTTTAAATAACTAGGAATAAATTGATTTAAATCAACATCTATTAGCGTGCCATCCAGATCAAAAAGAATAGTTCTGATTTTGTCCTCTCTGAGTTGTCCCATAATAGCAAGCGAATTAAATTAATAAAGCTATATTAAATCTAAATTTTATTCCCAATTATAATTTGTCATTATCCTTCTTCATCTCAATTCAATTTAAAATAAATTGAGTTATCAATTAAATACATTTAATTTGATAGCAACACATAAAATTTAATAATATAAAAAAAGAAATAAATAGAAAAGTGTAAATTTGAAGGAATAAAAAATATTAATAGAATTCTTCAATTTATATAACTATAATAAATTTCAATACTTCTTTTTGGACGCTATAGACTATGAAACTAGAGCTTAACGATCGAAATGATGGATATGTTTACTTAGGTGACAAGCTAAATGTTAGAACAGCATTTAATTTCGACGAAGATACGTCAATCCTATGGTCTGGGATTCGCCTATTAACCCATCCTCCATGCTTAAAAGAGCTTCAGATAACCAAAGAAGAGATATTTTCAAAGGGAATTTTTGAAAAAGGCGAATACATTCGAGAAAGGGCATTACTAATAAAAAATAATGTAATCCCGACAATTAAAAATAGAAATTTAGAGTATGAAATTAAACTAATTTTAAGACAGCCTCATCCGCACAATCCAGACGACGATTTAGTGATTAATAAAACTCATAAAGTTGAAGTCAGAGTTAAGGATACTCGCGATCAGATTATAAAACCGAATCCTCTTTCAATTTCAATTTCAGGTTTGAATGTTAGTTTATCAAAAGATGTATTCAAACCAGGAGAAACGATAAAAATCAACTTCTCGTCAAAGGAACTAAGACAAGTAGAAATAAGATTATTACAAAAAGCGAATCTAGTGTGTTATTGCGATGCTTATGGGCAAACTTGTAGTAAAGTAGAAGAGCTACCACCTTCAATCGCGGGAGATTCTAAGACTTCTGATATGAATAAAGAATTTCTTTTGCTTAAAATTCCTGAGATCGCTCAACCCAGTCATAACTATCTCTGGGAGCCTCACGAAAAGGAATTTTGGGGTATGAAATATGGATCTTATGTGAAATGGTCTTTGTATTTTATTGGTAAACCTAAACCAGAATACGGGAAAGAAATTATTAAGTTTAAGGTTCCAATTACAATTGTTGCAAAAATTGTGACTGGAAATGAGGTTGGTGTCGATCTATTCTCTAAGAACACAACTGCTGCACCTTCGATTTTTGATGGGGTCTCGTCTAAATTCCAGAAAGTATACAAAATTACATCCATTGACTCTGATATGGAAAAGTATAACATTCGAATTAAAAACATATCAAAAGATTCTTTAAAGGGGGTATCAATAAAAACTTCTGGTCTTCAAGAAGGTTTATTCGAAACCGAACCGACTTTAACAGGCCTAAGTAGCTGGGAACCTAACGAGGAAAAGGAAATTGTTTATAATAGCAGGCAAAATATCTCAGCATTAATTTGCATATTAGAAGATAACTCTCAGAGAGTTATTAGAATACAGACCCCCCTAGCCTCTAACTTTTTTTAAGCTAAATTAGGTTTTAATCACTGAAGCGCAGATATTATCTGCCCCTTATATAGAT
>JAGXNS010000021.1 GCA_019894855.1 Promethearchaeota archaeon | reverse complement strand
GTGCTACATATCACTATTTATTAGCAGGGATTGATGGATCAGATAAAATGGCTAAAAGAAATCCGAATAGTTCATTTACCTTCAACGAAACTTTAAATTCTATCGAGAAAAAAGTAAAAGGGGCTCTAACAGGTGGGCGCAAGAATAAGAAAGAACAACAAGAACTTGGTGGTGAACCTCAAAAGTGTATGATTTATAAAATATTAATGTATCATTTTGAGGAGAATGATGAAATTCTTGCAGATGAATTTGAAAGATGTGTTAAGGGAGAATTACTTTGTGGGGAACATAAAGCTCAATGTGTGGACAAGGTATTAAAATTCATAAAAAACCATCAAGAAAAGAAGGAGAAACTAATTGATAAAGCTCGAGAACTACTTGATATAGATTAGGAAATAATTATTTTCCTGTAACTAAGGGTTCGATTAACTCTATTAATTCAAGTGTAAATTCTGAAAACTTTTCTAAAAGCAGTTCCTTTAGCTTTTCTTTAATAACTACTGATATAAATAATGACTCATTTTCTATTTCAATTCTATGCAGATACGATAATAGCTCGTCCCCTATTGATGAGAACGCATAATCTGTTTGGTAAGACTCTTCTTGCATCCTTTTAAGTAAAAATAAGTGTTCTTTAATGGATTCTATAAGTTCGACATATATTTCAGGATCAATAGCGTCCTTATAATACTCGCTTATGATAATCCCATTTTTGTCAAATAAGATTAAAGACTCACTCTCAAATTTTTTGAGATAGTTCTCCAACAATTCAGATAGATTGAAAAACCTATCGTTAAATACGGATAACCCATAAGAAATCAACTGAATTATTGAGACTATATCGTAAATTGAGGTTTGTTGAAATAAAATTCTAAAGGAGGAATATTTTTTTAATAAGTGCTCTTTTAACGATTCAATTTCTTCTATTATCCCTTCATTTCCACTAAGTTCTGGGTCGAATTTATGAAAGCTAATTATAAGTGGAACATCCACTTTATTTTTCTTAAAATTCTTTAAGATCATATCCAAATAAGCTAAAGAAGTTTCAATTCTTTCAGGATCCTGAATATCAACGACGTATACTAATAAATCTGTGTCAGAAAAATAAAGTTCTTGCTTTTCTTGGTATAGTTTCCTATATTTTTCTTGACCACCCATATCCCAAAAAATTACACGATTTTTTAGAAATTCTGTTGCCTGATATTCAACTCGAATAGTTGGCGTGAGGGATATTATATCTTTATGGAAATTGTATTTTTTGTTCAAAGCAGTTAAAATGGAGGTTTTCCCTGCATTATCCAAACCTGCAATGATGACTTTAATAAATTGTTGCATAATATCGATACTATCTTAATTAATGATAATCTAAAATTTAAAAAAAAAAACTTTTATTGCTTTTAAATTTAATTTAATGTATTTTTTATATTGTAAGTGAAGTTCATTATTTTTAATTTTTTGTTCTTTTTCTACTATACATCCGAATATCTAAATCCTCCGATATTACTTGAAAAATACATACATGACACTACTATTTTTTATAGATTATTATTTCAATCTGGTAAATATACTAATCTAAAAAAGAGGATTTAATTGACTGAAATAGAAAACAATTTTTTGGAATATTTAAATTACCAAATTATCCAGAAAAACAAATTTGAAGATGTAGTTCGTAAAATTCCAATTTTTAAAAGTATGATACAAGAACGACACAAAACAATCTTAAAGATGATTGACAAGTTCGAAAATGTTCGCCGTAGAGAAGTATATAACTTGTTAGTTCATGAATTTAATAAATTTTCCGAAAGAATCTAAATTTTTTACTTCTTTTCTTTTAAAAATAAGATTAGAATAGATATAACCTGTCTTGACTATTTCAAATAGCTTCGTTTGATTCAGATGTTTAAAGAAAAAATTGCATTATTCGCCTATCAATGTTACATAAATTTTACGATGTCTAGGTTTTTCGTCATTTTCGATGAAAATAATATTTTGCCAGGTCCCAAGGATTAACTTCTTATTGTTAAACGGGAAGGTTTGCGAAGTTTTAATGAGAAAGCTTCTTAGGTGCCCCGCTCCGTTGTAATCGTGCCAAGTTTTATGATGCGCATAGTCTTTTTTGTAAGGAATGATTTTTTCCAAGAAATCCTTTATATCTGTTTGAACTAATCCGGGCTCGTATTCGACAGTTGATATTGCGCCAGTGGATCCCGCAATGTGAACATTTATAATACCGTTTTTCAATTCACTTCTTTCAATCACATTTTGGACTTGAGATGTAATATTTATTACATCACAATATGCTTTTGTTTTTATTTCAAATGTTTCTAATACAACAGTCATGATTTCTTTAACACTTTCATAATTTTTGATAATAAATTTAATTAAACATCTTAAATTAAAGCTATATATAACAGTGTACTTTTTAGCTTCTTGATATAAAATGAGCGAAAAATTAAAAGAATTCTTAAAGAAGATTCACGATCCTAAAAATAACCTCCCAATTTATGCAACGATCATCGTACGACCCGGAAAGAAGGTAGTGGATATTAAGATAAAAAAAGAAGAGGCAAATATTTTACGAGTAATTGTTCATGAGGAGAAAAGTACTGGATGGTTCATTCATTCTTTTCACATACCAATAAAAAATATTGGTCTAGCCCCTAATGCCAAAAACAAGGAGATTCTAGCAAATCTCTCAAATCCGAATAAGATTTCAAATAAAACGACAAGAAATTTCGTTGAGGATATCTTAAGGAAGTATATTAACATTTTACCAGATAAAAAAAAGCACTATTTTATGACGGAAAGGTATAAGAAAAAGAAAGAAATGCAAACCGGTGTTAAGTTAAAAGGATTCTAATTATTTTATAATACTTCCAGGAGGGACGTTTTTACCGTTTCTTTCATCTATTTTTAGCAAGAACGGTTCGCTATTCAAATCAGCTGCTAAAAGCATCCCTTGGCTTTCTAATCCCATAATTCTTTTTGGTTTAAGATTTACTATAACTACAACTTTCCTATTAACCAGTTCTTCTGGCGAATAAAATTGTGAAATGCCAGTAATAATCTGTCTTTTTTCTTTCTCTCCGCAATTAATCATTAGCTTGAAAAGATTTTTTGATCTTGGCACCTTTTCACATTGCAATATTAAGCCGACCCTCATATCTAATTTTGCGAAATCACTGTATTCTATCATTACAAATTCTCACCACTTAAAGGCATTCCATCCAACGTCATGTATTCTTTCTGTTTTGGTTTCCGCTCTCTATAAGGATTTTTAATATTTTGAATCTTTCTTGCAAAAGTCATATAACCAGTATGGCCAATCATTCTTACTTCAGGATGAGTTGCATTACTTTTCACCTGAAATTTCCTTTTAATTAATTCGTAGGTATTTATCTCGTAAAATTCGTTCTCCCTTAGAGCTAAAGTTGTTTTTTTTACTTGCTCTATCGCTGGCGAAAACGATACTATAGTTCCACTAAGTTTGAGATATTGCTTAACTTTGCTAATCGCCATCCACGGTTGCGGCATATCTAAAACAACTGAGTCAACATTTTCATGTCCTAAGTCGTCAATTGTTATGTCACCATATTGAATCGACACGAAATCACTTAACCCCGCCTTAAGAACATTGTTTTTAGCCTTTTTTAAACTTTGTTTTCTTACATCGTACGAAAAAATGTGCCCGTTCGGTCTAACATAGTTTCCTAAAATGCATGTTAATGCCCCAGAACCACAGCCAGCTTCAATGACTACGCTGCCAGGACTAATCCCGGTATACATCAAAATTAATCCAGCATCTTCTGGATATATGATTTGAGTTTTACGACTCATATAAATTACATAATCAGAAGGTAACGGCTTAAGCACATAGAATTTATATCCTTGAGTTTCGTAGGGCTGAGAAAATACTACTGACCCGAATGGTTTACCTATAACTTCGTCAAATTTAACTGTTCCTTTATGAGTTTGGAATTCTCTTCCTTCTTCTACCTTTACTAACCATCTTCTTCTTGCATCAAGAATTAAATAAATTAAATCGTTAGGTTTTATTAATCCATCTTCCATTTCCATCACTTCTAGTAAATTGGTATTTTTTATTTAGCAGTTATGTTTATTTAAATAAATTTGCATAGATAATTTTACATAATTGTAATTTTTCCTCATGAGTTTGAAAAAGATAAGCGAAAATATAAAATAAATGATATATTGAAATACATAATCATTATTTATGCAACCTTTATTATAAATACTCGTTAATGAAATTATCTATGAGTAGAGCTAACACAAATACCCCTCAAACTTCAAAGAATTCCTTTAGAGAATTGCAACTTCAAATTGAAGAATTTAGACAAAAACGGGATGATTTAAATAAAAGAACTAAAGACTTCATAAATAAATTACAAACTATTGATACTGAAATTGACAATCACTTAAACCTTGCTAAACAGGACTACAAAAAAAAAAGGGATTATTGGAATAACAAAGTTAAAGCGCTAAAAGACAAAAAAAATGAATATAAAGAGATTTTAGATAAAGTTTTTGAAGAAAAAAAAAAAATTCTTCAAAAGAGTAAGAAGGGCAAAAATACAAACAATTTTATTTCAGTCCGACAGATAGATAAGAAGATCGATAATCTCGAAAGAAGGATTGAGATCGAAAATCTAGATATAATAGAAGAAAATGCCATGGTCGATCAAATTAGAGACTTAGCGCAGATTAAACTAGATTTTTTAGCTGAACAACAAAATAGCGATTTATTTAAAATTGAGCGTAAGATTCAAATTGTTAAAATTAACTTAAACAAGATCTACGAACAATTAAATAAATGGTCAACCAAATCCCAAGATTATCACGCTAAAATGCTTGAAATGTATCAAACTGTGAACGAGTTAAGAGAGGAAAAGAAAACTCTTGAAGAAAATTTGATAGAAAACAAAAAAGCGGCTGATGCTTACCATGAAAAATTCCTTAACGTTATGAATAAGAGGAAAAAAGAATCTAAAGGAAGACAATCTAACTATTCTTCCAAAAAACCAAGACCCCCTAAAAAACGGTTTACACATAGAAATTCTGAGCTTGAAAAATTGAAACAAGAAAAACTCGCAACTGCTCTTGAAAAACAAAAATCAGGCAGAAAATTAAACTTGTACGAAGCTAGATTAATCCTTGAGAGCTCTAAGGGTTACAACGCATAACCACCAGTTTTAATTATTAAATTGTTTTTTAAAATTTAGAGGGAAAACAAGGCTTTATTACTTTCATGATATCGCTTCACTGCGAATTGTAAAATAAAAATTACCATTTCCTCTAAAACATTCTAATTAAATAGCGCTAAATTTTACCTACTCCACTTCTGGCAACCTAGGGATTTGTCAAAAGGTTTAAAACCATTGGAATTTTATTTCTTTTTAAGAATTGAATTTAAAATAGAGAATGTGTTGATTTTTTTTTGAATAAGAAAGTAGAAGAAATTAGAAATATACTCATCGAACATAATGAATTATTTAGTAAATCAATCCCACTTATAGCGTCAGAAAACATAACCAGTCCTGCTGTAGATGAAGCTTGTAATAGCGATTTTTCTCACAGATACGCAGAAGGATGGGTTGGACAACGGGTTTATGCGGGTTGTAAGTATATTGATTTAGTTGAAGATATATGTATGGAGCTTGCAAAAGAATATTTTAATTGCGTTCACGCAGATGTACGACCCATTTCTGGAGTTGTAGCAAATTTAGCTATGTATAATGCGTTTACATCAGCAAATAATGGTAAAATGCTAATAATGCCTATACCAAAAGGAGGACACATTTCTCACGCACCTAAATTCACAAAAAGTGGTATGGCGATTTATGGAACTGCAGGAACCGTACGTGGATTGAATATCGAATACATGGCATTTGATAATGACGAGATGAATATCGATCCTGATGCTACAGCTAAAATTATAAGGGAGTTTAAACCTGAATTGGTTTTATTTGGAGGCTCAGTATTTCTCTTTCCTCACCCTGTTAGAGAACTTAGCGAAGTAGCTAAAGATGTAGGGGCGAATGTGGGTTATGATGCTGCACATGTGGCGGGGTTAATCGGATCTGGTTATTTTCAAGACCCTTTAAGAGAAGGAGCAGACGCTATGACATTAAGTACGCATAAAACGCTTCCAGGACCACAACATGGTACACTTGTATCAGATAGGGAAGATTTAATTGATACCTTACGACCAAACATGTTTCCAGCTTTGTTATCTAACCATCACTTACATAACGTCGCAGGTTTAGCCGTAACATACGCTGAAATGTTAGAATTTGGGAAAGATTATCACAAAAAAGTGATTGATAACGCTAAAGCGTTAGGTCAAGCTCTTTACGAAAGGGGCATAAACGCTCTTATGGAACATAAAAATTTTACTGAATCTCATCAGATTGTTATTGATATTACAAATTTTGAAAAAACCATCGGCCTAGGAGGGGATATTGAAAGATTAGTAGAGGAAGCAAACATCATTATAAACAGAAACCTTTTACCATGGGATATTGGTCAAGGAAGACATTATATGAACCCCGGTGGTTTACGATTAGGAACCTCTGAAATCACCCGACTTGGAATGGGAAGAAGCGAAATGGTTGATATTGCAGAATTTTTTAAAGAATTACTAATCAACAAAAAAGATCCTCAAAAAGTTAAACAAGAGGTCGCTGAATTTAAAAAGGATTTTCAAGAAATTAAATACTGTTTCCAAAGTTCTAATAAAGCGTATGAATATTTGAAGTTTTATTAAAACCTTTTTCTAATAAAATTATATTTAAATAGTAAAATTTATCTTAATTACACGTTTTAACAAGTTATAACGAGAAATGTTAATGAGTTATAACGAGAAATGTTACCCTTAAAACTTGATGTTCTTGAAAAGAGCGAATATAAATTAGTTTTAGTAGTTGAAGGAATTTCTGTTGAAATGTTAAATGTATTAAGACGAATAATACTTACAGAAGTACCTGTAATGGCTATTGACGAAGTAATCATTTTAAAAAATGATTCCCCGTTATATGATGAGATAATTAGTCATAGGCTTGGTTTAATACCCCTAAAGACTGATTTAGACGTATACAAACTCCCTAAGGAGTGCGATTGTTCAGGTTTTGGGTGTCCACTATGCCAGGTTTCATTAACGTGCGAAGTTACTAACACTACCAATGCTTCATTAGACATCTTCTCTGGTGATTTAAAATCTAATGACCCCAAAATAGTACCAGTTAATGATTTTATCCCGATTGTTAAAATTGATAAAAACGATAAAGTTATTATCGAAGCCTATGCAGTCTTAGGCTTAGCAAAAGACCATGCAAAATGGCAGGCTGTATCGAATGTAGCATTTAGGAACTATCCTGACATAACATTTGATGTGAACGCACTTAAGGACGCAGAAGAGAACGATTTAATAGTTAAAATGTGTCCTGAGAAGTTATATGAACTAGCTAGTAATGGATCACTAAAATTAAAGGATGATTACTGGAAACATTGCACTTTATGTAATTCTTGTGAGAAAAACTCTGATGAAAAGATAAGCGTAAGGTCAAAGGAAGATGTGTATATCTTTACTATTGAAAGTGATGGTGTGCTGGAATATGATGCGTTAATTAAAAAGGTTTTTGAGATCTATAATGAAAAAATTGATGAGTTTGTAACAGAATTAGAGGAGCTAGAGATAGATCCTAATCAACCGCAAATTTATTAAAATATTAAAAATTTTAGTGTTTATATTTTCAATTAAAAAGTTAAATGATTTAGTAGTATGAGCCATCGAATTACAGGACCAAGTAACTATTACAATAGAAAATTGATCCGAGATTTATGGAAAACCAAGCGGAGAATTTGGAAAAAGGTTTCAAAAAAGTTATCAGGCCCCCGAAGAGAGAAAGTTGAAGCAAATCTCTATAGAATCAACAAAAAAACAAAAGAAAATGATGTTATTGTGGTTCCAGGCAAAGTATTAGGGGTTGGCGAAATTGATCATAAGCTAACTATAGCTTGTTTAACTTGTTCCAAAACTGCTAGAAAAAAAATCGAAACTTCAGGAAGTAAGTTACTATCAATTGAGGAATTACTTGAACAAAATCCTGAAGGTAAAGATGTTAAAGTGTTTTATTAGTAAAATATGGAGTGAAGAATTTATGCACGAATATCTTTTGTTGGACGCTAAGGATAAAATTTTAGGGAGATTTTGTAGCCAGGTAGCAAAAAAGGCATTGCTTGGTGAAAAAATCGTCATTATTAATGCTAAAGATGCAATCATAAGTGGAACTAAGCGAAATATTCACGAGAAATATCTAGAAAAGCTGAATATAAGTACAGCAACGAATCCAAGGCGTGGTCCTTTCTGGCCTAGACGACCTGATACCTTTATGAGGAATATAATAAAAAAAATGCTCCCTACTAAAAAAATTAGAGGTAAAGAAGCTTTAAAGAGAGTTCATATATATATCGGAGGAATTCCTGATCGTTTCCAAAAAAGGTATCAGACTTTAATTCCGACAGATATCCCGGATTCAGAAAAGAAAAGGCTTTCTTATTATAATAAATTTATTACTCTAGAAAATCTTTGTACGAGAATTGGATGGAATAAATTAGAAATAGAGGCTTAAAGATTATGTCTGAAAGAACAAAAGTTATACAGGCTTCAGGTAAGAGAAAAACAGCGATCGCAAGAGCAGTCTTAAAGTATCCTGCGAAAGGACAGATAAAAATAAATAATGTACCTTTAGAAAATTATGAACCGGATATTGGAAGAATGCGTATTCAGGAAGTATTAGACGTCATCGATCACCCTAAAATAGAAAAATGTGACATTACGGTTAGGGTAAGGGGTGGTGGAAAAATGGGACAAACGGATGCGGTTCGAATTGCAATTGCTAAATCTTTAAATAAATTTATTGGAACGAAAACTATTGAAAAAACTTTCAGAGAATACGATGAATCTCTACTCTCAGGAGATTCAAGAAGGACTGAACCTAAACATTTTGGGGGAAAAAAAGCAAGGGCTAGGCGGCAAAAATCGTTTAGATAACTTATTTTAATGTGAATTACTCTACCAAGTCTACATTTGCTCCTAATTTTTTGATGTGATCTACGAAATTCGGGTACGAATCTTCCACAATCTCTATATTTTCAATTTGGGATGAGCTTTGAGCATATAAACTTGCTATGGTTAAAGCCATAGCAATTCTATGATCGTTTTCATGATTAAAAGAAGCTCCTCTTAATTCCTTGGAGTGATAAACTGTGAGTTTATCTTTTTCCTCTAGTACTTTGACACCCATTTTACTTAATTCTTTAGCAATTATCGAAATTCTATCACTTTCTTTTTTTCTAAGATTTAACGCATTGTATATTTCTGTCTTACCCTTAGCAAATGCTCCTATAATGGATAATATAGGAAATAAATCGGGAGTATCTCTGATATCTATAGCTGTACCAGTCAAAGGATTCTGATTTATATTACCATTTACGATTAGACAATTATTTTCTTTCATAATCTTAATATTCGCACCCATTTCTTGTAAAATCTCAATAATTCTTTGATCTCCTTGAGGTTTTTCAAAATTTAAGTTTTTTATGACAACTTGTGATTCTTCAGGAGTTAATATTGTGGCGGCTATTATAAACGAAATCGAAGAAAAATCACCAGGTATGTCGTACGTTTGAGCTCTATAGTTTTGCTTACATTCAATTAAATATGACCCTACTTTCTCATTGTTTAAGCTCTCCTGAATTTTAATGCCAAATGACCTTAATACATCCAAAGTGATTTTAACATATGGATAAGAAGTTATGGGAGATGTAATTTTTACAAGGATTGAATTTCTTTTCTTACAATCTAACAAAGGACACACCATAAGCAGAGCTGAAACAAACTGGGAACTAATATCTCCGGGGATGTTTATGATATCACATTTTTTTCCTTTACGCTTTACCTTTAATTCCTTTTCGGTTAATCTATAATTACACCCGATACTTACTAATGCATCCAATAAGGGAATAATTGGCCGCTTCCTTTTTATGAATTCCCCTGTAAATGTCAACCCTCCATCAATTAACATTGCAAGTGCAGTAAATATTCTGATAGATGTGCCAGAATTCCCGCAATCTAATATTTTCTTACTTGATTTGTAATTTCCATAGTTGCTTTTAACAATAAAGGAATGATTTGATGCTTTTGACACCTTATTGCCTAATGCTTCTAAAATTTTAATCGTCACACCAACATCACCAGAAATTAAAGGGTTTTTAATGATTGAAACTCCATTTGTCAAGCTAGAAGCGATAAAAGCACGATGAGAGTAACTCTTAGAAGGTGGAGCATTTATAGTACCATTAAGCTTTTTTGTTGAAGCTATTCTAAGTTTCATTTTTTTCATATTCTGATTGATTTAAATGGATGCTAAATAAAAATAAATGAAGGTTTTCAATATAATTTTGTTTTTATGGGTGTATTAAGTTTAAATAGAGATGTATAACTTAAATTAAAAGATTCATAAAACATAATAGGAGCAGACTACTCATTATATATTAATTAACATATATAGTGTGTATGGTACAAATATATAATATATTTGATGATTATAATGGGAGATAACACCTTAGGAACAAGATTTAAAATTTCTTCATTTGGAGAGAGTCATGGTAAAGTAATTGGAGTTTTGATTGATGGTACACCCGCTGGATTAAATTTTGATTTAGATTTTATTCAGCATGAATTAGATAAACGAAAACCTGGACAGTCGCACCTAACTTCAGCCCGTAAAGAATCAGATGAAGTTGAAGTTCTATCAGGAATTTTTAATGATAAAACTACTGGTGCTCCAATTTGTTTAGTCATCAAAAATCAATCGTATGATTCTACAAAATACGATAAATTTAAAGAATTTTTAAGACCTTCTCATGTAGATTATGTTTTACTAAAAAAATATGGTGGATTTGCTGATTATCGTGGATCAGGAAGGTTCTCAGGGAGAATAACTGCTGGATTTGTAATGGCAGGTGCAATCGCGAAATTGATTTTAAACAAATTCAACATCTTTACATTTGCATATACGGAGAGTATCGGAAAAATTGCAGACCCAACTGAGTATTTTGCTGATGATATTGAACAGCTTATCGAAGTGAGGGATAAATCTCCTGTAAAAGCTCTAAATGCGGAATTATCAATAAAAATGGAAAATGAAATCGAATCCGTTAAAAATTTGAAGGACTCAATAGGTGGAAGTATAAAGTGTGTTGCTAAAAGTATTCCCCCAGGCATTGGTGGACCAGTCTTTAATAGCCTTGAAGCTAAGATTAGTAGAGCCATTTTTGCGATCCCGGCAATAAAAGGTATAGAATTTGGCGCTGGTTTTAAAGCTATGAATATGAGGGGATCTGAACACAACGATCCTTGGATTATAAAAAATGGGGAGGTAAAGACCTTAAAAAATGATTCAGGAGGGATTATTGGGGGTATTTCTACAGGAATGCCTTTAACTTTGCGAGTAGCTATAAAACCAACAGCATCTATAGGAATGCCGCAAAAAACTGTCAACATTAGAACTATGAAAGAAACTGAATTCGAATTAGAAGGGGACCATGACCCTTGCATAGTTCCAAGAGCAGTTGTAGTAGTAGAATCAATGTTAGCGATAGTAATTTTAGATCAATTATTAATTGAAGGTTTTATTCCAACCGTATTGAATAGCTAATTTTTTTAGATATCTTATTATTTTAAAATTAAAATAATGTCGTAAATAGAGCCTTATTAAAAGTGAAACGAATTTGAAAGAAAGAGAAGAAAAAATTCAGACAGCGATTTTAATTGGAGCCGGAAATAGAGGAATGACTGTTTATGGTAATTATGCTTTAAGATATCCTAATAAATTAAATTTTATCGCTGTCGCAGAGCCAATTACCTATAGGAGAGAAAAGTTTGCAAAACTTCATAATATTCCTTTAGAGCGGTGCTATGATAGTTGGGAGCCCATTTTAAGGGAGGACAAATTTGCTGACGTTGTTTTCGTCTGTACTCAAGACCAAATGCATGTGGAACCTACTTTAAAAGCTCTCGACAAAGGTTATGATATTTTATTGGAAAAACCTATGGCACACACTCTCGAAGGGTGCTATAACATCATAGATCGGGTTAAGAAAACAGGGAGAATTTTAGGAGTTTGCCACGTTCTAAGATATACTGCTTTCTTTTCAACAATCAAGAATGCAATTCGCGAAGGTTCGCTAGGAAATCTTATTAACATTTCACACAGAGAAAATGTCAGTTGGTATCATATGGCCCATAGTTTTGTTAGGGGAAACTGGCGGAATGCAAATGAATCATCCCCTATGATACTTGCGAAATGCTGCCACGATTTAGATTTGCTTTTTTGGATGGTAGAAGCTTTACCAAAAAAAATTAGTTCATTTGGGAGTCTTCTACATTTCAAGTCAATAAATGCTCCTATGAATTCTCCAGATTATTGTGTGGAAGGATGTCCTATAGAAAATACTTGTCTCTATTACGCTCCAAGAATATATATTGACATCGTACCTATAACTCAAATTTTAGAAAAAAGTGAAAGACCTTTTTTCAAATTTCTCGCTAATTTAAGAAAAAAACATAAAAGAGTATTAGCCATACTAAGTAGACTAATCAAACTATTACAAAGTTTGAGATATTGGAGAGATTGGCCGGTAGAACCACTATATTCGGGTCTACCCGAAGAAGCGAGTGAAGATTATTCTGATGAAACTAAAATGAGAATATTAAGAACGAGTTCTTACGGAAGATGTGTATATAAGTGCGATAATGATGTAATTGACCATCAAGTAGTTAATATTGAGTTTGAAAACAGCGTTACTGCAAATCTTATTGTTCACGGATTTAGTGAGAGAGAGGGGAGGACTTTGCGAATTGATGGTACAAAAGCTACTTTAATTGGAGAATTCTTTGATTCTGGGCAGAAAATTACAATTTATAATCATTTTACTGGCACATCTAAAATAATATTTTCTGAAAAACTATCAATTGATTATTCTGGTCATGGAGGAGGTGATTTTGCCTTAGTCGATGCTTTTTTAGAAACGCTTACCAACCAAGAAAAATCTCAACCCTTAACAAACGCCAACGATACGATTGAAAGTCATCTCATGGCTTTTGCTGCTAATGAATCTAGGATAAAAGCAAAAGTGATTGAAATGGATGAGTTCCGAACAAATTTAGTTAAATCGAAAAATACAAATTTTTAATTACTCTAGCTATATTAAATAAATAGACCTCGAAAAAAATACAGTGTGTTAAATATGAGTCCGAAAATAGATACTTCGAAACAGTTCATAGAGTTTTATATTAAGAAAGGGCAGTATTTAGTTGAACTTTCAGAAAACCACTTTAAGAATAAAGAATACAAAAAAACTCTTGAGTTGCTTGCCCAAGCGCATGGATTTTTTGAAAAAGGAGGGGAAAAAAATGAAGCGGAGAAAGTAAAAGCTAGGTTTAATGACATAAAAAAGAACTTCTTCACAAGCACTAAGACTTAGTTTTCGGTCATATTCTGTATTTTTCTAATAATATCGGCTATATGTGGTCCATTCCAAAATACTTTCTGGCATCTTTTGTTAGTGCATTGAAAAAACTCATTATAATTTTTAAAAGTTTCACGTTTAACAAATTCTTCGATTGAATTCTTATTATTAACCTTCTTTAATGTTGTATTACAAACAGAGCATCTTGTCTTTTCCATGTTAAAATCATAATCTAAATTTAACTTACGTTTAAGTTGATTTAAGTAATTATATACGCCTTCCCCTTCTATTAATATTGCGTTTTCTTTAATTTCTTTATAGAATTGTAAATCTTTAGTTATTACAATTCTGTTGCTCCTTACAGCATATTCATTTATTTTTTTATCCGGAACGGGATTAGTGTGATAATGATCTATTAGATCACTAGCATAAATTGTATCGTACCCAAAAATTCTTAAGAATCGCGCGAGCTTTCCTAACATTGCATCTGCAAGAAATTTCATACCTATTACAATTATATTTAAGTCATAAAATAAATTAATATATTTGATATTTTTTTAAATCTAAAATAATATACTGATTTAACGTGGAAATTAAAGAGTTAATGAAAAAAGCAACAATGTTTCATGGACATATATGTCCGGGAATTGCTATTGGCGTGTTGGTTGCTAAATATGCTTTAGAACATGGTTTTGAGCACTCCCCTGATGAAGAACTAGTAGCTGTTGTCGAAACGGACAACTGTAGCGTTGATGCGCTCCAAGTCTTATTAGGTACCACATATGGTAAAGGCAATTTAATTCATAAAGATTATGGTAAAAGCAATTATAACATCTACAGTAGAAAAAACCAAAAAGGGGTTAGATTAGCTTTAAAAAAGTCTATTTTAAATAATAATAAATTGTCAAGAGATGAGAAAATTCAGAAGTTTCTTGGGTTGAAACCTGAAGATGTTTTTGAAATTAGAAATATTGAATATGATCCTCCTATGATGGCTCATATAGAAGAATCAGTGCTATGCGAGATTTGTGGAGAACTTACAATGGATAGCCGGATGATGAATTATCAAAACAAAAATATGTGCATCCCTTGTTATAAAGAATTTAAGAAGTAAAAATCCATAGTCTTTACGAAAATGACACATATATACAAACAAAAATTTCAGTAGGGGAAAGAAAAAGTATATTTCTTTTAGTTAATAAGTATAAAATGTAAGGAGAGAAATAATTATCACTTAATATGGGATGATTTGAGGAAAATTATGATTCAAGAAGTGCAAAAAGATCAAACTCTTTTAGTAAAAGGACCTTCAAGGGTTACTTTATTAGAAGGAAAGGTTGAAGTGTTTGGAAAGGAATTTTCACCTGAGAAAAGCGAGGTAGAAAACACCCTTATTGTACCCAGTGCTAATAGTTTTCCATTATTCGCACTGGAAACATCAAAATTAGAGATTTTTACAAATAGTAGCGAAAATATAGAAATAGTAGAAGAAAACACCATTACCAAAGAATGGGTTAAAATTAAGGATTCTGTTATAAGCGCAATTAAGAAAAATGGGGGAAAAAAACCACTAAAATTGATGGTTTTAGGTTTGAGTAATGGTAAAACGAGTCTTATCAAATATCTGGCAAATAACATACTTAAAGAAGGATTGAAAGCAGGTTTTTTGGATTCTGATTTAGGACAACAGCTACTATACCTTCCTACAACTCTTAATATAGGAGAAATTAAAAAGGACATCGTTTCGAGCGGTGAAATTGATGTTGAAGAAACAGTATTTATTGGAAGTACTTTCCCAAAAGCAAATTTCAAATTTATTATAGCTCATTCTTGTATCGAATTAATAAATAGATTTTTATCAAAGCATGAAGATGCAGATATCGTTCTTATTGATAGCGATGGATGGATAAAAACTGAAGCAGGAGTAGTATATAAGAACTTTTTTATAAACACCATAGATCCTGATCTTTTAATTGTATTTCATGATGACAGCATTGAAGAATTAGCAGAAATTGAAAAGAACGCATCTAAATCGAAGAAAAGAACAATATTCTATTTAAAGGAAAAAAATAAATATTTCTACGAAAAAGATAAGGAAGAAAGAAGGTTTATACGTCAGAGTCAATTTGCAAAAGTTTTAGAAAATTTTAGAAAAATATCGATACCCTTAGAAGGAATTAAATTCATTAAAGCGGGCTATAACCAGGAGGAAGATAAAGTCACAGAAGAAGAAATCGATATCAATGACTTAAGGACCCTCCCTTATCATTATGTAATCTCTGCGCTATTAACAGAGGATTCGAAGCTTATTCGAATATGTTTACTTTTCGTAATTAATTTGGAGAAAAAATACATTCTTCTTTTTTCAGATTTAAATTTTAAAGAGCAGAGTAGCATAAGAAAAATCTTACTAGGTAGTCTAAGATTAAGTATAAAAGGAAATCACCAAGGTTATCTTTATTTATAATTGTTATCTTTAAAAGTATAATAAGATTAATTGAAATTGGACTATCCATATTTTAAATCACGATTGAGTGATGTATTTGGGAGAGAATTTACTAACCAAATTCCTTAAATTAATGTCAAAAGATATCACCGAGTCTGATTTAGAACTTATTTCGTTAGGTAGGTCGTTAGGCCTCGATTTAATTTCTTTTGCTGAACTTCGTTTGTCTCAAGAAGATAATTTTGAAGATCCAATTAGAGAAAAAGCTTTGACAAAATTAGCTAAACAGGGGGATAATGTTCTAGTTGAGAATGATACGTTTTATGCGGGCAGTGTTGATTTTATGGTGTGTGATGGGCCCAAAGGTAAGAGATTTTTTCTTCTCGAAACAAATGGAGGTTCTAATCGAGGTTTGTCTATTCTTACTAGCAAACAACAGAATATAATGTATAATGGGTACTTTCAAGCAATTAGTCAGGCAATAGAAAAATCTAAAGGAAATAATGAAAAAGTATTAGTGCTAGTAGGAGTCCCAATAAACGACGCTTTAATCCATGAAAAAGTGATTATGGTTGAATTTTTTAGGAAAAAAATTAAATCGATGGGCTATTCGCTTAAGATTTTTAATTCCGATAGTTATGCTAAAGAATATAAGGCAGAAATTGTGTTTTTAATAGCGGATTATAAAGAATTAGATCAAACCTTAACATTTTCTAATGGATGGATTAAATATCTAGACGAAAAAGTTAATGTTTTGATCGGAGATGGTATAGCGAGACGCCTAAACGACGAGGAATTTGTTAATCTAATTAAAAAAGACTTTCGCACAATAAAAACCATAATTGTAAATCCAATTTTCAAAATTACTGATGATAAATCTCTTACATATTTAGCAAGCTTTTACCATAAGAAACTCCTTGAAAAGTTTAATTTGAAATATCTCCTTTTCACAAAAGCTAATGATGAGAAAGAATTAAGCAAAAAAATAAATTATTTAATAAAAAATTACAAAAAATCTTTTATCATTAAACCTATGGGAGGATCTGGCGGAGCAGGAGTAATCCCAATCTTAAAGAATGAAAAACCTCAAAAAATTAAACATATTATAGAAGAAAGTAAAAGAGAGTTCTTTGCAAAATTTATGAAAAATCGTAATCCATATCCCTATACAATTCAAGAGATGGCTAACTTTAACACAATCATGTGGAAGGGCGGAAAACATACTTATGATATAAGACTCTATTTAGCCCAAAAAGAAGGTCTTATAATCCCCGTTGGAGGTTTAGCAAGAATTGCTAGGGGTGAATATAAAGGCTCTTTAAAGAAAGAAGAATTTGTGGTAAATTTATCTGGTTTCGATGGTCAAATTGAAGTTGAGCGAGGTATTGGATTCTCAAAGAAGAATAGTAAACTATTAAATTTGTCTATAGAAGATTTTGTTAATATGTCTTGCATTGGATGTACCTTAATCGCTAAGATATGTAAAGATTACCGACAGTTAATTGATTTTTCAGATTGGGATAAAATTATTGGTTAATACAATCATTTATACTAAAATTTCCTAAATGTCATGACATTTTCTAAAGATATGAGCCTTTTCTTAAAACTTATTGGTTTTTCAGAAATGTTACTAGAAGCAGTTTATTAACACTTATTATTTTAAACTATTAAAAGCTCTCTGTCATTGAGGTTTTTCTCACTTAAACAATCCTTATGATAATAAAACGTTTTGTTACCGTAAAATTTCCCGTTTATTAAATTTCCTAAAGTTATTTTGAAGTGTGAATTTAACTTTTGAAGTTTAATTTCTTCTCTACAAATAGGACAAATCATTACAATTCAATTATTATACTTTAAATTAAATTAAAAATGAAATATTTAAAGTTAACAGTTTTGGGGTTTTGAATTAAGAAAGAGCTAAGAGTTAAAGAATTTTAGAGAAGCTGAAACTAAGAGTAATTCATTTTTCTTTTGAGTATGGCCGCCTTTTTTAAGGATTAATGTATTTTTTTCTGTGATACCAAGTAGTGTAACATTTTCTTTGAAATTTTTAAACTTGATGATTTTGTCATTTTTAGCATGAATAAGGAACACCCTTTGAGAGTATTGCTTCCATTCTTCATCTGAAATTAAGCTCTTAAATTGTTCAATAACAATATGTGGAGAAAGACTTTCGTTTTCTTTACTATTTGGAAACAATTTAACACCCTTCATTAAATAGCTGAGCATAACAATTAGATTATATTTTGGTAAATTTTGCTTATAATAAGACATAGACGATATCGCTATAATTTTCTTTATGTTTTCACTTGAAAACCCACCGCATAGGACAGTAATAGCTCCGATACTGAAGCCAACGGCATAAATTTTATAAGATTTAAGCGCGTTATTATTTTCAATCCAACTAACTATTTTTTTGAAATCATCTATTCTTTTTATAAATTGGTTCCTTTTTCCAACTTTTTTAGATTCTCCAGTACCTCGTGCATCATATACGAGAATAGTATATCCCTGATAAGCTAAAGGCAAATAATAATATTCGAGCGTTTCTTTTTTATCTGAAAATCCGTGACTCACAACTACAACAGTATCATCTAATCGATCTTTATTAATATCATCAAATGATATTAGAAGCCCTCTTAGATACTCGCTTTTTCCTTTTTTGCTTTGATCAACCTTGATTTTTATTTTAGATGTTTTCAAGTTATTATGTTTGATTGGAATCCACCGATCAAAATAAATATCCCTAAAGCTCCAATATATCTCAAATGGTGTGTAAATGATTAAAAAAGTCGTTGTTGACAAAAGAAAACACGTATTAAAAGGGTTCCCCCACGAGGCATTTACATCCCATATATAAGCACTAAATAAAATATCCAAAAAGATAAGTATAACACGTTTGTGATTTTTAGAAAGCATTTTTGCGTGTAAACATAGTAAAATTTAAATAAAAAATAAGAGGATATAATTTAGGTTAATTATGGCTTGTTAGGTTTTGGACAACCATAATCGTGCGCTATTTTACATCCAGGTATACTTTTTAAACCCGGACAAGGATCGCATTTAACTTTTCTTAGCATTTTTACTACTTCATCGACTTCCATCCCGAATTCTTCGACTTCAGTCTCGTCTGCTAACATTTCATCTTTAATTTCGCTCAAATCGTAAATGACATCCTCTTCGAGATTATCCGTTTCATCGTATAAATCTAAAATTTCATCTCCGTCTTCATCAACATTCCCAGCAGGAACATCTTCTACTTCAGTTTCATCTGGTAATTTCTTTTTTTTAGCCATTGATATCACGATTAATATTGTTTTATATTGTAATATTAATATAAAAAAGAATTGTTAATATAAAATTTAGATTTTATTGTTTTTTTTTTAAAATTGAGAATCCGATTTTAATTGTTTCTGATAATAGTTATTTATCTCACACATTAGATCCAAATTATTACTTAAAATTTTGAAACAAGAATAAATTTGGTCAATGTTGTCTCTCAATTCTCTATTCGTATATTCAATATATTTGGACAAATTAAATCGAGGATAGAAATATTTAAACTTAATATCAGGTAACAAATTAACAGATTTCAATAATTTATTTAGTTCAATACCTTCCTCGGAGCGCATATATAATTGGTAAACTATTGAATTAGAGAGTTTCTTGTAAAATTCTAGTAAGTTAGAGATTTTTTTTGATTCTATTTCATTTTTAAACGGATTGTTTGATTCTTGGAGAAGAAAAAATTCTAATTGGGATAGGAACTGGTTTATTCTACCGATTTTTGATAATATTAGAGGAAAGCTTTTAGGCATTGGAAGTTTTTTCATAAAGCTTCCATTATACCTTAAATACCCTCCAGACATATGAAGAGTTCCGTATAATGCATTAAATACTGAATTAAGTATATCTGAATTCAGTATCGACAACAAACAAAAATAATCGTCCGTTTTAAACGAAGGTACCTTCAAAAAATATAGGCCAGTTAAATTGACAAAAATTCCTGGATCGTATACGCATGTTATTTCTTTTGAAATTTCTCTAAAAATTAACTTTTCACTTGAGATTTTGCTCCATACTTCTTTGTATTCTGGATGGTAACTAAAATAACATATCTCTTTATCGACTTTGGCAATTTTTATTCGCTTATTAAAATTAATGAAATATTTACCTACATTTCCAGTTCCCAATAAAACGAGATCTTTATCAGACAACTTGTTTTTGCTCATATATTTAAAATTTTCTGCCCATTTAATAAATCCAAATGGTCGGTATAGAATTTTAAGGTCGATTATTGCATCTGATAAAGGTTTAAAGTTAGCATAAAGGTAATTAATTAAATTGGTATTTGAATTTAAGGGAATTATAAAAGAAGGTAAAGAATTGATTATGTTTTGAGGAAATTTAATTAGATTCTTGCTGTGAAGGTGTTTAAAATCGTCAACATTATCATAATTTTTAATCACAATTGTATTTTTGGTGTTAATGCTCTTTTTGCAAGATAGAATTATGGGATAGGCTGCCGTGTTTTTAAATATTGGCAATGAAGATATATTTATTATTTCTTTAATTTCCGTCATTCGTAATAATAATTTTCTTATTTTCAAGCCATATTCGGCTGATAGAAATTTATTGGTGGTTAAAAAGGAAAGACAACCGGTTCCATTTTTTAGGATTTTTAAAGATTTTTCGATAAAAACTACACTTAAATCATATAATCTATAAGCAGACTCAAAATATTTTTTTATTTCTTTCTTGAATTCTTTATCAACAATCTTTTTGTTTTCTACATAGGGCGGGTTACCAATAATAATGTCAAAATTTTTGCCATCAAACTCGATCAAATAATCCATGTTAAAAAGATTAAAGTTTAGATCGATATTATCGATAAAATCTTCAATTTCTCCTAAACTTGGATGATTATCTTTATTTTTATTTAGGATATTCTCGTTTTTCGAATAAAGCCATTTTATTAACATTAATTTTGACATCAATATAGATGTTTTATCAATATCAATTCCGAATATATGATTTTGAATAATTTTCTTCCTAAGATCGTATGGATTTTGTTCCGGTTCGCACATTTTATAAAAATTGAAAAGCAAATTGGCAGCAGCAATTAAAAATCTCCCCGATCCGCAAGCAGGATCCAAAATTTTTATACTCTTTAGCCTAGTTTTAAGCTCATTTTTAAGATTTTTATGTTCTATAAAAAACTTTGAAAGCTGATGGATCGTTTTAAAATTTTCACCTATATTTAATATTTCTGAAAAATCGCTAACAAAGATTCTAAAAATATTTAATACCATTAGATTAGCAATCGGTTGAGGCGTATAAGTTACCCCACGGTCGCGGTTATCGATTTTTTCAGCAATTCTTTTTTCTTCGAAACTTTTAATTACCGATTCTATGGTAAAAATAACGCTTTTATCTGGCAAAATTTTTCATTAAACCGATTTGAAAATCATTTCATTAAAGACTTTTATTATTTCTACTTTTATAATCATAGCCTTTATTTATAAAACTGTAAGTTATTAATTTTAAAATAACGTCATAGTTATTAGAGATTTTTAAATTTACACCATTTAATCATACGTGAAAATTGATAGAACAATCCTTTTTAAATAAAATAATAAAATATCCATACAAAATAGCAAAATTAAATTTTAACCAACTTATTTTAGTTTTTCACGAAGCTTTCAAGCTATTTAGAGAAGAAGCTCTAATATTGGAATTAAAGAAAGACAATCCACAAGAAAAAGTAATAGTAATTGGAGACCTCCACGGGGATTTGAAAAGTTTGATGAGATTGCTGGACATAATCAACTTGGAGAACCCGAAATATGTTATCTTTTTAGGTGATATCGTTGATCGCGGTTTATATCAGTTAGAGTGTTTAATTTTAGTCCTAGCTTTAAAAATTAAAGAGTCTAATAAATATTATCTTTTAAGGGGGAACCATGAAACTTTAGAAGTTAATCGCAATTATGGATTTTTTCAAGATTTTTTGAATCGATTTAAGGATCCTAAGAAATTTAACCATGTTACCGCAATATACAACGCCCTTCCTTATAGTGCTTTAATAAATGAATCCATATTGTGTCTTCATGGAGGTATTCCAGAAGAATTTAATGCTATTAACAGATTACGAGGTATTAAAACATCAGAAATTAACTTAACTTATGAAAACGCAGCTAAAAGTCTGCTACAAATTATGTGGAACGATCCTAAACCCAATCTAAAAGGTTTCACAGTAAGTTTCAGAGGAAGAGATATAAGATTCTTTGGAGAGGATGTATTTACAGATTTTATGCGAGAAAATCAACTAGATTATTTAATAAGGGCTCATGAAAGGTTTCCTGACGGTTATAAGTGGTTTTTTAACAAACAATTACTGTCAATTTTTTCTTCAGCTAATTATCGAGGTACGTTAACCCCAATTCCCGCATCATACGCAATTATAAGAAATAAAATTGTGATACCTAAGATTATCTCTTAATTACATAAACAGATCGGGAAATTTTCTAACAATTTCAGGTCTTTTCTTGATTTCTTCTTTCCATCGATCAATTTTGTCTGATTCTAAAGATAGTTTTTGAGAAACTAACGTCTCTTCAGTAGGAACATACATAAAGGCAGATGAGGATCGACTACTTTTTAATAGAATATCAACTATTACTCGTTTAAATAAGCCGATATTTACGCCTTCGATTTTATCTAAAACCTTTATTTCTTCTTTAGTAACATCGAATTTTAACGCTTTAAATGAGCCCGATGATTTAAGCGCGTAAGGAAACCAGCTATTTCTAGGGAAAATCCTTGTAAAATTATTTACTGTGCACACTTCAACATTGAATTTATTTTTCCAATGACCGAGGGTTATGAACGTACCATAACCAATAACTGAAATGAAATTAGAATCTGAAGTGTCGTTATTTTTCAATTTTTGTTCTCAATTTACATAATTTGAGAAGCATCTGGCTTTATAAACAGCAAGTTATTACCGCGTATAAAAATTTCGTTGTATTTCGCCACAGGACTTCCATCCATGATTTCAGTTGCGTTCTCTAAAATCATATTCATGTAAGCATCGATTTCTTTTAATAAACCCTTATATTCCGTACCATCTTTTAATCTTAGCAAGATTTGACTGTTTTGAGCAGCTTGTAATATGTGTAAAGGGTTCTTATTTCTATTATTCTGACTTGACATTCTTTATCACTTATTAAAAAAACATTTATATTATAATTATTAAAAAGATAATTTAAAGAAAAACTTTTTTCAATTAAAACCTTTCTAAGAATATTGAAACCTCTAAATAAAGATTCAGAGAAAAAAAAAAATATTATCGCTAAATATAATTCAACTTCATCCTTTTACGATGATAGATATAGGATTATCCAGAATTCAAAATTCAAGCTACTATTAAAGAATTTTAAATTTGATAATAAAATCATATTGGATGCGGGTTGTGGGACAGGGCTTCTTTTTGAATTTGTTCTTAGATATAATCAGCGAATATTTAATAGGAAACTAAAATATATCGGTTTAGACATTTCTTGGAAAATGTTAAAACAATTCTTACACAAAATAAACAAGGTAACAAGTATCAAACATGTAGATCTAATTTTAGGGGATATAGAAAATCTACCCTTTAGGGAAGATAAAATCTGCCGAATTTTTGCTGTTACATCACTTCAGAATTTACATGATATTGAGAAAGGATTGAGAGAATTAATTCGAGTTGGTCAACAAGGAACCTCGTTTAATTTATCGATCTTGAGAAAAAATTTGAATTTAGATAATATTTATTCATACCTAAAATTAGAAATCGCAGATTTAAATTTAACAAGGTTGGAAACGGTTGAAGATGTAATTATTCAAGGAAATCTTTTGAAAAAAAATTGAACTTATTTTTTTTTTTTAAATGATTGAATGATATCTAAAGGGTTGCTTTCTACATTATATTTTTTTTTAAAGAAATTACACACATTTCTTATATCTCTTTCTAAAATGGAATTTGCATTTGGATGGTCTGAAGGAATCCATTGTAACCAATCAATAATTAAGATATTATCTTTATGATCTACAACAATATTGAATTCTCCAAGATCTCCGTGTATCATTTTTGCTTTTTGATAAATAATTTTAACTTGTTTGATAATTTTGTTAAACATTTTAATTGGGTTTTTAATATTGCTATGATAGGCTAATTCTTTTCCTCTTAAGTAAGACATAACTATTATGTGTCTATTAAACCCAATTGGTTTGGGTGTGTTTAATTTAAGTTCATAAATCTTATTTAGTGCTTCAAATTCTTTTTTAGCAGCAAGTCTATTTACATACAACCAGGACGCGTGTTTTCGATTTCCAAGGAAGCTCCTTAGCCTTTTAATGCTTTTAAAGCTAGTTCTCCCAATTCGATAAACTTTTAATGCGAAGATATTCTCATTATCATCCATACACCCATATACATCTGATTCTTTTCCTTTACCAATCAATGGCCCTAATTGTCCAATTATCTTTTTTTCCACTAAAGCATGAAGGGCTAAGACATCATAACCGATTGAATTTAGAGTGTATCCCACTTCATTTTTAGATGTGTCTCTTACTATCATATCTAATTTATGAACCTTTTTCAGGCGAAATAATGTCTCTTCCATAGGATACCTCGAATAGAATTTAACGTTTTTTACCGCAACATATTCAGCTCGTCGCATTCCAATTTCTATCGCCATCAAAATTCTTAGGTCTTCCTTTTCCATATTAGGAAGAATTTTCGCTGCTTTGGACATTTTTTTTAGTTCTTTATTTTAATAGTAGTTACCATAAATTAAAGAATAAATTTATGATAAACTATGGTGAAATTGATAAGTTCTACAAAATTTGGAATTTCATAAACTGCGATTCCAAAAACGATTACTACCAGAAAAAGTAGTATATCGCTTTGTTTAATATAGTAGATTGAAGCTGTTGATCCATCTTGAAATAAAAACAAGAATATTCCTTGTTGGAGATAAAGAGCAATTCCACTAGAAACTACAAGTCCTATAATTGAATAAGTTATTATTTTGTATTCGATTTCGATGATACCTATAGTTAAGATAATCGCAAAGGAAATTATTGTAAGGATTATAAAAAATAAGGAAATTGAAAGCCAATCGTCATAAAGCCTTGAACTCACTTCATAATTATATCCCGTTTTTCTCCAAGCTAACGAAGTACTTAGATTTAGAAATGAGATTATTGGAAAGATTATTGCTGGGAGTGAAAAAATGAAATAAAGCCTTAAGGTAATAAATCTTGAAAATTTATCAAATTCTTTTTTATCTTCTTGCTTTATTTCACTCAACATTTTGTCTATTTTAATCTGAACATAATCTGGAACTTTTTTATTCACTTCAGAGATTTGAAAATTAATATTGGGGTAATTAGACACTAGATTTTTTAATAGTTCGTATCCTTTTTTTAATCTTTCTTGAGAACTTTTTGGTCCGTTCCATATGTAAATTATATTGCGTTCCTCGTCCAGAAGTGCGCAAAGATCGTGATAAAGCAAACTTGATCGCTCTTCAATCCAATTTTTATTAGCTTCGTCGAAAATGTATGTTTTTAGCATAGATATTCAAATATTTTTAACTCTAGGTAATTTATATCTTTTTCTATATTAATACATCGGGCCATTAAAATGATGGTATCATATATGTTTTTGTAAAGGAACAGAAAATTATATACAAACAAAAAATAAAAAAACTAATGATGTGAGATATAAACAAGGTAAAGTTATTCATTTTCTATTCTTTTTTGAATCTGCTTCCATTGATCTTCAATATAACTTTTATGTCTCTCAATATCTTCATCAGATATGTTTTTGAACCTTTTTTGAGTATTTAAATACTCTATGATAGGTTTCCGTTTTTTTGGATCTAAATATTTGCTACTATCTTTTGATAAAACAAATTTACCCTCAATCACTTCATAGAGGGGCCAAAACCCGGTTTGAACTGCTAATCTCCCGATCTCAATCGAATCTTTTGGATTATAACCCCATCCTGGTGGACAGGGGGCAAGAATGTGGATATACTTTGGACCATTTATTTTCATAGCATTTTTAAATTTATCATATAAATCTAAAGGATAAGAGGAAATTGCTGTGGCTACATAAGGTATACCGTGTGCTTCTAAAATTTTAGGCATATTTTTCTTATATCCTGTTTTACCATTAGGGGTAGTAGTACTATAAGCACCAAGTGGTGTACTTCCGCTCCTTTGGACTCCAGTGTTCATATAAGCCTCGTTATCGTAACAAGCGTAAATAAAATTCGTACCTCTTTCGACAGCCCCACTTAAACTCTGAATTCCAATATCTACGGTACCGCCATCTCCTGCAAACGCAACCACATTAACATCGTCAGCTAATCCTTTGTCTTCAAGTGAAGCAACAATTCCCGACGCTGAAGCACCTGTAGTGGCAAATGGAGTGTGAAGTACTGAAACTTTAGTGGTACAAAATCCTTGCATTCCATGTAGAACAGTTAAGCAGGATGCAGGAACAGTAATTATCGTCTTTGGTCCTAAAGCTTTTAGAGCTATTCTATATATTAGTGCCATTGAACATCCTGCACACGCTCTAGTGCCTGGATATATAAATTCCTCGTCAGGAATTTCCATTAGTTTAACCATTTTTTTTAGCCTCCTTTAAAATAATCTTTTTCGTCATAATCGCCAAGGGTTTCTAAATTTAAACCGATAAAATCGGTTTTATGAGATACAATTCCTTTTTCTGATTCGTTAATTGCTTTGGTCACTCCTTGGATTATATGCTGATCAGTAACATCTCTACCGCCTAATCCTACTATAAAACCTTTAATAAACGGGCTTTGTTTTAAGCCGTATAGAGCTGCCTTTAATTCGTACGATAAAACACCTTCATAGCCATAACCAATATCCCTATCAAAAACTATTACGAGTTTCGTATCTTTGAACAACTTTCTCAATTGCAAAACGGGAAACGGCCTGAATAATTTTAAACTAACTAAACCAACTTTTAATCCGTCTTTACGAAGTTTACTAATGATATTTCTGGCTTGAGAAGCAACTGACCCCATCGAGAATATTAGGATATCAGCGTCTTCCGTTAAATAGGTTTTATAAATTCCATTTCCATAGGATCGTCCAAATTTTTCTGAAAATTCATCGTGAACATCCATTATGATTTCAATTGAATTTTCAAGAGCTTTTTGCATTGCATATCTATATTCAAAATATCCCGGGACAGTACCTTCAGTTCCTCTATCTCTTATATGGGGTGTAGTTACTGGATCAATCCCTTTCACTACAGAAACATCAGAAAGATTTATGTGGTGCTTTAGTGGAGGCAAAAATTCGTCAATTTCGTCTTGTTTTTCTATAGAAACAGGCATCATCGTATGAGACAAGATATACCCATCGTATGCGACTACCGTTGGAAGAAAAACCCGAGGATCTTCCGCTATTTTAAACGCTTGTATGTTGGTGTCGTAAATTTCTTGATTATCCATACAAAACATCTGAATCCAACCTACATCTCGTATCGTAATAAAGTCTTGGTGATCTGTCCAGACAGACCATGGAGCACCAGTAGCTCTAGTTGCTAAATTTATAACAATAGGTAATCTATTGCCAGAAGCCCAAGGCAACATTTCATACATCAACATTAAGCCATGAGACGAAGTTGCCGTACCAACTCTTGACCCTGTAGCGGAAGCAGCACAACATACAGCCATAGCAGAATGTTCTGATTCCACTTTAACAAAACGAGTGTTAATTTTACCTTCTGAAACAAATTCCGCGATTTTTTCAACGACAGGACTTTGCGGTGTTATAGGATAAGCAGCAATAACTCCAACTCTTGCTTGTCTAAGGGCGTGGGCTGCAGCATGATTCCCCGTCAAAATTTTTATTTCCTTGTCGCTTATTGCAGGGTTTTTTTCTGTAACTGTCACTCAATTTTCACCTCTTCCATTGAAATTGCTTTTACAGGACATTCTTCCTGGCAGATTCCGCAACCCTTACAAAATTCTAAATCTATTTCTGGAGGTATAGTTCTAGTTACTACTGCTTCTGGACAATACAACCAACAATTAAAACAACTAGGTTTTCCAGATTTTACGGGAATACATTTTTCTAGATCTATTATGGGTTTCTTAGGACTCCATGTTCCAGTTTTTCCAGCTTCTCCTTTGACAGGTTTTTGAACAGAACCCAAGATTTTTTGATAATCTTTTTTCGCATCAACCATAGATATCACACAATTTAGTGAATAATAACCGATATAAAAATTAGTATCTATTGTAATAAAACTCTTCCTATTAATTGAAATAGGGATTTACCTCAAATATTAATTAAAATATCATTTTTTCGAATTAACGAGAAAGAAACTAGATGTAGAAATCCCAATTATACGAAGTTAGAATTATAATATTTGGATATCGATAGAAATTTATATTCAACAATTTCATTATTTCTTTAGAATAACACTAGTTATGAATAAATTTCACACCTTTTGGTGATAGAGATAGAGTATAATAGAGAAGAAGTTAGAGAAAAATATAAAGAACTATTTGAACACTCGTTAGATTTAATTTACGTGAACGATTTGAATGGCAATTTCCTTGATGCTAGTGATTTAACATTAATTTCTCTTGGTATGGATAAGGAAGATATCCCTAATATTTCTTTTATTGATTTACTGGACAGAGATAATTTGATCAAAGCATACAAAGTAACGAAGGAAATAAGAAAAACAGGAAAACAATCTGCCCAGAGCGAGTACAAACTTAAAACAAAGATGGGTGATTTCATTTACATAGAAACTTATGGGATTCCTCTTAAGAAAGATGATGAGATATATGCCATATTAGGGGTAGCTAAAAACATAACGGAACGCAAAAAAGCAGAAAAAAAAATAAAGGAATCAGTAGATATGTTCAAGGCATTGTTTAAAGAAGGATCGATACCTGCGTATACTTGGAAAAATGTGGAAGGCGATTTCGTTTTAATTAATTACAACAACGCCGCTGCAAAATTAACACATGAAAGCGTAGAAAATTTTATAGGAAATAAAGCTTCCGAGATGTACAGAGATCGTTTAGATATCTTAAATGATTTACATTTATGTTTGAATAATAAAACTCATGTTAGGCGAGAAATTAATTATCGATTTCAATTCTCTGATGAAGAAAAATTTCTCCTTGTAAATTATAGTTATGTCGATCCAGATTTAATAGTAGTGCGTACCGAAGACATAACGGAGAGAAAAAAAGCAGAAGAGCGGTTGAAAGAATCCGAGCTTAAATATCGTAACATGATTAATAATTTAGATGTAGGTTTTTATCAAGTTACTCTTGATGGGATAATGTTAAATCACAATCCGGCTCATAATAAAATTTTAGAGTACGATCTTTCAGAAAGTCTAATTGGAAAAAAAGTTACGGATTTTTGGCAATTTCCCGAAGATCGAGAGCAATATTTAGAACATATCTTAAGAGATAATTACACTAAGAATTACATATGCCCTTCCTTAACGAAGGATGGAAAAAAGATCTTCGTTCAATTAAACTCTCATTTAATGCTAGATAAACAAGGGAATCATTATGGAATTGAAGGAACATTTATCGATATCACAGAAAAATACAAATTAGAAGAAAAGTTAAGAGAATCAGAAAGATTATATCATAATCTTTATGATAACACTCCTTTTTCGGTAATATTAATCAACACTCAAGGAGTTGTTGTAGATATGAACCCAAAAGCTAAAGAAATGCTAGGATACGATAGAGATGAATTAATAGGTAAAAAATTTATGAATCTTTCTATAATACATCAAGATCATTTACCAAATCTTCTCGAACTTTTTAGAAAGTTTGTTAAAGGCGAGAAATTACATCGAATGGATATAAAAATTAGAAAAAAAAATGGTGTGGTATTTTGGGCAAATTTACAAGCAGCCTTAACAAAAATTAAAGAGGAAACTTACGTTCAAGCGTTGTTTACTGATATAACAGCAAAAAAGGGTGTCGAGATCCTCATAGAAACAGAAATTAAAAAATTAAAAGAACTTGACCAAATCAGGAAAAATTTGATTTCGAGAGTGTCCCATGAACTAAAAACACCTCTTGTTTCTGTAAGTGGAGGATGTGAACTCCTTTTAACAATTTATGGAGACCAATTAAGTAAAGAGGAATTAGAAATAATTGGACTAATAGAGAAAGGAGGAAAAAGGCTAAAACATTTAGTTGACAATTTAATTGATATCTCCAGAATAGACTATGAGAAATTTAAACTTTTAAAAACACCGAACGATCTCAGCTCCATAATTCGGGAAATATCTAAAGAATTAAATTATTCAATTAAGGATAGAAAAATAAATTTAATGCTTTTATTACCAGAATCGTTCCAGATTAATTTAGATCTCGTTAGGATTGAGCAGGTGATTATGAACCTTTTATCTAACGCTATTAAAAATACACCACCAGATGGTGAGATTGTAATCAAGTTGATAAAGAAAGAGAACTTTGCTGAATTTTCGATATGTGATACAGGGATCGGTATATCTCCAGAGGAAATGGATATGTTATTTACGAAATTTGGCAAATTAGAGAGATACGGAGAAGGATTTGAATATATTGATATCCAAGGTACTGGTTTGGGTTTACTTATTTCAAAAGAAATAGTTGATTCTCACGAGGGCGAAATAAGGGTTGAATCCGAGGGAAGAAATAAAGGTAGCACATTCATTGTAAGACTACCAATTACATGATTTATCTACAAAAAAAGATTTACAAAAGTTTTGCCATATTAAAACCTTGCTCAATCAGATCAAAGTTTATGTTTCCTAATTGTTCTCCCATTCTGTTTAATACAACCTCTTTAAGGTTCTTCAATTCTAGTTCTGGTAATGCTTTTGATAGTAAGCCTAAGATAGGAGTATTGATAACGGGGTTTCCATCGATGGTTAGATTCTTTTCTAGAGATAAGCTACTAATATTAGCTACAATAACCCTTGTGCTACTACTGAGGTTAAATTTCTCAACAAAATATTCGGGATTTTTATCGGAATTAACTATAAAAATACCACGATCTTCGAGGGAACTAACATCTACTTGGGTTAAAACACTATCATCAAAAACTATTAGTATGTTTGGATTTTCAATTTGTGCTCTATCATACACTTTTTCATGTCGAGATAACTTAACATACGCTTGGACTGGAGCCCCCCTTCTCTCAGCTCCAAAAGAGGGATATGCATGGACATCAATAAAATTCCCACTTAAATAGGCGGCTTCCGCGATGATTTCACATGCTGTTACTATACCCATACCTCCTCTACCAAGGAGTACAATTTTAATCAATTCTAATTCGCTCATCTTAAAAACCTAAAATAATTACGCATTATTGCTTCGTGATAATCTTATTACTTAAAGAGTTTATT
>JAGXNS010000020.1 GCA_019894855.1 Promethearchaeota archaeon | reverse complement strand
GGGGTGGTACGACGCGCTTAGCACGATTAATAGGTCGAAGACGAGCGAAGGAAATCAATCTTATTGGAGCACTTCACACAAGCAAAAGAGCTGTTGAATGGAATTTGTGGAACCGAGTTGTTGCCAACGATCAACTAGATGAAGAAGTTGAGCGATTATTAGAAGTACTTAAATCCAAAAATCAACAAGGAATGCGTCAATTAAAATTTATTATTAACAGGGGCGTAGAATGCGATTTATACACAGCTCAAGGTTTCGAAGTTTTATCTGGCGCTTTAACGGGAGCTGTGAGTGGATTTTGGAAAATAAAAGACGCAGATCAAGGCAAAGGCGTTCTTGGTTTCACTGCTAAAGATGGTTTGTGGCAAACGAGAAGAAGATTGGCAAAAGGTTTTTGGGTAGATTAACTGTTCCGCCATCGAAATTTGTTTTAGTTTTAAAAGAAAAGGTAAAAATTAATTACTAATGGATTCTTTTTTTAATTAATTCTTTAAGAAAAAATTAAAGAATTTTAAAAAAAAAAAACAAAATTGGTTGAAATTTTTTGACTACAGGAACAGTAAAATGGTTTAATAGCCGAAAAGGCTTTGGATTTATTAATTCTGAAGATGGTACTGATGTTTTCGTTCATTTCTCCGCATTAGCAGGTGGAGACGATGAATACAAGACATTAAACGAAAACGATAAGGTTGAGTTTGAAGTAACCGAAGGCCAAAAAGGCCCACAAGCTTCAAATGTTGTCGTAACCGAAAAAGCCCCTCCTTCAATGGACTCGTATAATCGAGGCGGTGGCGGTGGCGGAAGACGAAATCGCTATTAATTTAAATGAGTTAGTATAAATCTACAAATGTAATTAAATATAATAAGTATTAAATAATAATTAAGTAAAAAACTTTAAACTCTTTTTGCGATTGTTATCTAACCTTATCTTTTTTTTTTGTTTTTATTAGTTTAAGAATTAAGTAGTTGATTTTTTAAAATTTTGCATTAAATATATATATGTGCATGTATGTGTGTATACATATGGTGTCAAAAAATATTAGTATAACTGAGGATGTATATAAAAAGTTAATGAAAATCAAGGGAGAGAATGAGAGCTTTTCAGAGCTATTTTTAAGATTAATTTTGGTTCAAAAACATAATATTGAAAAATCTTTTGGCGCTTGGGATTTAACCAATGAAGAAATGAAAGAAATTTGGGGAGATATTAATACTCGTTCAGGTCGTCATTGGAATAAATCTGAAATTGGTGATTTATAATTATAATACTTGATACATCAGCTTGTATTGATCATCTTAATGGCAATAAAGATATAAAAAAGGTCATATCTGAACAAGAAAACCTTGTACATATTACAGCTATAACGATTTATGAAATTAATATTGGTTTAGAAAGAACAAAAAGAAAGATTTCTGAAGAGAGGTATAAATATCTTTATAAAATTTGGATGGAATTTATAAGTGGGATGGAGATTTTTCCTTTAGGTTTTAAGGAAGCTGAAAAGGCAGCTGAAATTTATGATAAGTTAGAAATTCAAGGACAAGTAATTGATGATAATGACATTTTAATAGCTGGAATTATGCTTTCAAATGGGTTAAAAAAAATCATAACAAGAAATATAAAGCATTTTGAAAAAATTGAAGAGATTGAAGTTATTAATTATTAGTAGTAGAACTTTGATTAAAGCTAAAAAACCCGAGTATTTATAAATCTGAAGCCTTTCCCATTTTTTTCATTTCTTTTGAGACTTTCATGAACCCTCTTATCATCTTCGGAAGCGAAAAACCCTTGAAAGATTTACCATTATCTTTACACATTGGTAATGCGTATGGAATGACTGTCATGCTACTCTTTTCAACATCTGTCATAACATATTTCTTCAATAATTCCATTTGAGAGTCATATGTTTCCTTATCCTTCCAAGCTTCAATCAATGACACCTTGTATAAATTTGTCAATATCATTCCAGGTTGAAATATGTTAATTTTGATGTTACTTTCACTCGTTTCCAGCTCTTTTGCTAAGCATCGAGAAAATGCAACGACGCCTCCTTTAGAAGCAGAGTAAATGGTCATATGTTCCATTGGTCTATCAGCTCCACCGCCTGATAATGTTATAATCCTTCCATATTCTTGTTCAATCATTTGGGGTAATACTGCCGATATTGAGTTTATTGCTCCAATTAAATTAATTCCGATGATTGTTTTAGCGTCTGAGTTAACCTTATCTGGTGTTAAATATTGAAATGGCCCATAAGTTAAGTTGACACCGGCGTTCGCTACTAAGATACGGATGGATCCAAAAGCTTCAATTGTTTTGTCAACAAGATTTTTTACGGCATCGGGATCAGAAACATCACAAGGTACACCGATGACAGAGTCGCCAAATAGTTTTTTAAACTCTGTTACGGTTTGATTTACGTTTGTTTCATATCGAGAACAGATTACCACTTTACATCCTTCTTTAAGGAATAGTTCAGCTATTTTTTTACCAATCCCACTTGTGGAACCGGTTACAATTGCAGTTTCATTAATCATTCTCATATAAAAATCACTTTAAATTTAAATTATATAATAAGTTTAAGGAACTTTTCGGTTCTTTTTTAGCCACTCAACTCCAAAGTCTACAATAGATCTCAACGAAATCAAGCGAGTCTTAGCCGCTCCTACGTTTCCGGGTTTGTAATCAATGGCGGATTCAAAATCAGCTCCGAGTTGTTCGAAATCGTCGGGATTTAGGTCTAATTCCTCCCATTCTACCCATTTTCTTTGATTATTTACCATCATTGCACATCCAGTTTTATTATATTTTTTTCCAGAGAAATCACTTCTATATTCGGCAAGATGTATCGATGAATTGTTCTCATGGCTAACTCCTACTAATAAAATTTGTCCATCGAGCTCGTATAGTCGCGAAATAGGGGATCCTTCTCCAAGATCTCCTATTAATTCGTGGTTTTCGGTGATAAATTTTGCGTGTTTACCCCACGCTGCGAAAGATGACATTGGGTGATTGCTCCGTAGGACATTAGGCCAACTTCTAAAAGTATCAACAATCGTTCCCATTTTTCTAGTCGGTGTTATATCTGGTTCGAAGGCGGGCATCTCTTTTCTAATTGTTTCCCACCAATTCTCAGGTACGGGGGGATTTTCCCATTTAGATGGTTCAGAGTTGCCACTAGAAAATGTCGGCATTACTAAAGTGCCCTCGGGAGTTAGGGTTTGCATTAAAGCTCTAATAACTGATACTGGTCCTCCAACCGTCCAGCCAATTTTACTTAATGAACTATGCATTATTATTATAGCTCCGGGTTTCACACCAAGAGCTTTAAAATCGTGTTTTAATGAAGTTAATGTGTTAGGTTTTAGAGTAGAATTAACAATGCTTCCTTCAGTTTCCTTCTTCTCATCGCTTTCCATAATAAATAAAATACGATAAGTTATAATTACTTTGTCCTACTTACTAAAACTACGCTAAAATGCAGTTTGTCAAAAGAATTATACCTTTCGCTCTGGCTTTTAGTAGAGTTTTTTCTGATATTCCCTCCATTTCTTTGGATGGAAGAATCTTTTCTTTTAAAACCTTTTTAAAAAGTAAATATTCGTCTTTTCTACTAATGAACGGATCGACTCTTTCAGCATGGATACAATCATCAATTGGTTTTTTTTTTCCATTGTGATTACCTTCGGTAAGATCAAAACGGTAGTTCTCATATACTAGAAAGCAATGAGCCATAGGAACGTAGGGAATTACATATTTTCTCAAAATTTCATTTACACCAGTCGTTATTTCCTCAGTAAATTTGTAAAAGCAAACATGTTTATAAAGTGGAATTTCGAGTTCTTGTGCCATACCTGCGATTACAGCATGTTTGGTAGTACATGTCCCTTTATTTTCTTTGAAGAATATCATTTTATCTTCATAATTTGTATTATAACCGTATTCAATATTGTGCACATAATCACAAGCTCCTTTAAAGGTTTTTATTCCTAAGTCTAAAAACTTTTTTGAAAGTTCTCCTACAGGTTTAATTTCAGCATCAGGTAATTTATCGTACGAATCCATACTATTGGTTTTTATCGAAAAAATTTAAAGTATACCACTATATAGTATAGAATTTTCTTAAGTGTAGGATAAATATCATCTAAAAGAGAGTTTACATCCCATTAAACATGAGTAAAATATAATTGACCTTCACAATTATTATTCCTATACCAATTAAATGGATAATTTTATTGTACTATGACGATTTTAGAAGACGCTGTAGGAAATCTCATTTCTAAAGAAATGATCTATGTTGCTGAGAACGAAAGAATTGATGTTAAAACATTAATGAAAAAGATCTCAAAAGGAGAAGTTGTTATAATGAAAAGAGATAATTTTCACCCTGTGGGCATTGGTACTCCTTTGAGAACAAAGATAAACGTTAACCTTGGCACATCTTCTTCGGCTATAGATTTAAACGAGGAATTTAAAAAAGTAGAAGTAGCTCAGAAATATGGTGCAGATACAATCTCAGATCTTTCAATGGGCGGGGAAATTGACGAAATTAGGAAGAAAATTATAGAAATTTCAAGCGTTCCTATAACGACTGTTCCAATCTATCAAGCAGTAATTGAAGCTGAGGATGTATCGGGAATCACAGAAGATTTAATTTTCAACGTAGTAGAAAAACAGCTTAAAGATGGAGTAAGTTCGATAGTGTTACATTCTGGGTTTACTCTTAACACATTGAACGAAATGAAAGGAAAAAGAGTAATGAAAATGGTTTCAAAAGGAGGAAGTTTGACTGCTTCTTATATGAGATCTAGAGAAGTCGAAAATCCTTTTCTACAAAATTTCGAAAAGTTTCTCGAATTAATTAAAGAATACGATGTAGTATTAAATCTAGGTAACGCTTTAAGAAGTGGTTGCATTCACGATGAAGTTGATGAATTTCAGCTTTCTGAAATAAAGATGAATAATAGATTAGCAAAAATTGCGAATGATTTTGGGGTTCAGGTAATTTTAGAAAGCTTGGGAGGTCATATAACCGCAAAAAACATAATAAAATGGGTAAAACTACATAAGAAGATGACCGACAATAGACCGCTTTTCGTATCAGGACCACTTCCAATTGATATAGCTACAGGTCACGACCATATTGCTGCTGCTATCGGAGGCGCATTTGCTTCGGGGTTTGGCGCAGATTACATATGTGCGATAACACCTGCAGAGCATCTTTGCTTACCTACACTTGAAGATATCAAGAGTGGTTTAATTGCGTGCAAAATTGCTGCACATGTAGGGGATTCTATGAAATTTGGTTTGAACCACCTTTTTAACGACGATTTGGAACTTTCTAAGAATCGCTATTTAAAAAACTGGAAAGAGCAATTTGAATACTGTATAGATCCTGATGAACCAAAAAAGAGACACCTAACTGATGGAGAACCTTGCACTATGTGCGGTAATCACTGTGCACTTTCTATTTCAAAAAAAATATTGTTATAAACAGTTACTTCTGTTTCTGTTTGTATTTAATATATTCACAGACTTTAGCTAGGGCGTTTACAGGCCTATCCCACAATTTAAAAAGTAGAGCTCCGTTCCTTCTTAACCGCTTAGACCATGAACTCGTAAAGCTCATAGGATTGATGTAAAAAATCGGAACTGAATATTTTTGACTATTTTTCATAGTTGGCTGGAGTAGTTGTTCAGCTAATTTATCCATATTTTCTTCTGATTGATTCTGAAATTCTGCCCATTTTGCGATCTCTTCGTTTTGGAGATAATCATCCATAACATCCTGAAATCCAACAACACCATATTGGAAGATAGCGTCTATCTCACCAGATTTCATAATCAGTTCTGGGAGAGTTATGTAAAAATAAGGAAGATTCATATCAAACGTACAATCTACAGGGTTATTAAAGCCTGCAGTTGAAGGTAAGAGAGGTTTCAATTCTTCTTGAAGCGTTTTAGAAAATTCCGGAACAACAAGTCCATGTTTTTCTGCATTATTGGCAATCATAGCTCCTGGACCACCTGAATTTGTAATTATCCCTATTCGGTTGCCTTTAGGTAATATTTTATTTGATAAGATTAATGCAATATCCAAGAATTCTTGAACATAATCCGTTTTAATAACGCCCGTTTCTTTAAATGCGGCGTTGAATATTTTTGAATCACCTGCGAGTGACCCCGTGTGGCTTTGTAAGGCTCTATTGCCTCCTTGAGAACCCCCTACATAAATCGCGATAATTGGTTTTTTAGGAGATATTTCTCTTGTCAATTCTAAAAAGCTCTTTCCACGTTTTAATTCTTCGATGTAAAGTCCTATAACGTCCGTTTCTTCGTCATCCTTATAATATTCCAAACAATCTACAATATCAATATTAGCTTCGTTTCCAACTGATAAGGATTTACTTAATCCTAAATCTAAATTTTCGGGATCAAACCATATATGCGATGAAAGTGTTCCACTTTGGGACGCAATAGAAAAATTTCCTTTTCGTAAATGTTCCCAAATAGCTATGTTAAACGCACTGTTGTCATTGGTAGGGTCGAACCAATTATTAAAAAGTCCTAAACAGTTTGGACCAATAAACCTTATTCCATATTTACTAGCAATCTCGTTAATTTCTTCAGTTAGAGTGTTTTTACGGTCGCCGGATAATTCGCGAAAGCCCCCAGATATTAAAATTATCTTATCCACTCCTTTTTCCCCACATTCTTTAAATATTTGAGGAACAATTTTGGCTGTTAACACAATAACAACAAGATCAGGAACTTCAGGAACATCTGCGATGGTTTTATAGGTTTTAAAGCCCATAACTACGTCCAATTTAGGATGAATTGGATAGACATTTCCCGGATATTCGGATTTTATGAGGTTCATAATTTGAATAGCTGCCAGAGAACCTCCTTTGTTATTAGCCCCAAAAAAAGCCACACTTTTAGGATTTAAGAACCCATGGAGGAAATGATCTCTACTCATAAGCTTTCACTTATATCAAGAAATATTTGATGATTTTAAAACTTAAATATATACATTTAATAGATCAAAAATAATACTTTAATTGAATTTTAATATAAAACAGAGTGATGGTAAAAATATGGTTAGAATTTTAACGAAGGATAATGTTGCACAATTATTAAATATGGCAGATGCCTTAGAATATGTAGAAGAAGCATATACACAACTTACCTTAGGGAATGCCTTTGTTCCGCAACGAATAGCTATTACTGATCCCGCTCCAGGGTTAACTTTAATAATGCCGGGTATAATTGGAGGTGAAATGAGCGCCCTCGCAACTAAAATTGTATCTGTATATAAAAAAAACCCGGAGAAATACAATATGCCCACTGTCTTGGCAAAAATTATGATTCAAGATATAAACACTGGAGACATCGTTGGAATCATGGACGGTAGCCTTATTACGGCAATGCGAACTGGAGCAGCGACTGGTGTGTCTGTTAAATATTTAGCGAGAAAAGATAGCACTACGATGAGCATATATAGCGCGGGCGTTCAAGCAAAAAAGCAGGTTTCTGGAGTGTATTACGGATTAAACAAGAAATTAGAAAAATGTAAGGTTTTCGATTTTAAAAAAGACACTGCTGAAAGCTTTAAAAACGAAATTGAGAAAGAGTTAGGAATTGAAGTTGAAATCACTGATTCTGGTGATGACTTACTTTCTAACACCGACATTATAGTAGCAGCAACTACTAGTACAACTCCATTATTCGCAGGTGATAAAGCCCCGGAAGGCGTACACATTTCTTCAATTGGTGCACACGCTCCGGATGCTCGGGAATTAGACTCAACAACAATTAAAAGAGCATCCTTACTTGTAGCGGGATTAAAAGAAGCGTGTTTGGCTGAAGCTGGCGATTATATAATTCCAATTAATGAGGGAATTATTTCTAAAGATAGCATTCTTTCAATAGGAAACATTATAACGGGGAAAGAACAGAGCCGTACTTCTGAATCAGAAATTACTGTATTTAAATCTGTTGGAATTAGCGCACAAGATGTAGCAGTCGGAAAATTAGTTTATGACAGAGCCTTAAAAGAGGGAATTGGTCAAGATATTAATTTCTAACACCTTTTTTTCATATTTAGTTAAGATTTCAAATAAGAGATAAAAAAAGTGTTAGGTTCAAGTTTCCATTATAATATAATCTATATGTATAAGAGTTTGAAAAAATTATTTAAAGCATAATCATTGATAAAATGAAATAAATATTGAATCAATTAAAAGGAAGGTAAAGTGTAATGAGTAATGAAGAGAAGAAGGAAAACATTTTAGACAAATTGAATACCGCATTTGTAGATTTCGTTGGTGGGGCATTTGGCGAAAGCGGAAAAGATTTTATTGAAGACACTTCAGAGAAAATTAAAGAGTTCTCGAGTCAATCCATCAAACAATTTATGGGATTTTCCGATACGGTCATTGATAACCTTAAACTTAACGAAAACGAGCAAGTCATGAAAATGCGAGACAGCGTTGAAGATTTGTTGAAACAAGCTGGACTATTAGAAGAAGACGAAGAAGATTTTTAATTTAAATAAGTTTAATTATTGTATTTTCTACTATTTTTATATTTATCTTTTAACAGATGCAAATTCTAATTAGTTCAAGACAAAAAAAAGCCTAAAGAGCGTTTTTATTCTTCAAAAAGGATTTGATTTCATCTATGGTTGCATTAAATAATTCAGAGATAACCGTTAGCGAGATTTCTTCGTCCATCCCTAGTTTTCTATAATCTTGATAGAGCGTTACCCACGTTTCTTTTTGTGTGTATTTTTCAGCGTGAACTGATTGAATATGCTCCCAGTATGGATGAGAAAGTTTGATACCGCAGTACGGGCAGAATCTTATCTCTTTTTCTGACATAGATTTAACCTTTTAAGGTGATAATTATAAGTTTGTGTTATATGTTAATAAAATACTATTTGTTTAAAAAATTATCAATTTGTTAACATAAATTAACATTAATATTAAGTCACTATTAAAAAAAGCTTATTTCCTTTCATTTTAATTCTTTTCAATGCGCAGGTTTAAATCCATTTCTCAAAATTATTTTTGTTGCGAGTTTAGCTACATCTCCTACGAGTGTAGAACAATGATCCATCATTCCCGACTTGAAAGCTTCTTTCATTTCGTCGGCATCCCATAAATTAAATGTTCTACCCATCGATTTTTCTTGAACATCGTAACAACGGCAGGATCCATATTGTTTTATGTATTTATCGTGCAGCTTTTTCACAAGCGTATAAGATTTCATAGGTTTATACATATCTTTAAAATCTTCACGACTTCTTCCGTAGAGATATCCTATTACCATAGACGCTCCTACTAACGCTCCACAAGAACCATCCCCTGTTAAGCCCAATCCATCCGCTAGACCGCTTCCGGCTTTAAATACGCCATCATTCCATATTCCTAACGCCTCAAATATCGCTGCAATCGCAGTTTGAGCGCACCCAGTGCATTCTTGTTCGTATTTTTTCCCCAACACAAACGCTTTTTCTAAAACTTCTTTATCCGTATTATTCATAAAATTCAACTACTCTATTATGATTAAGATAAATTATTAAAGAATAATAATTAAATTGATTACAAAATTCTCTCCCTTAATTTAAAAGTAATTTCGATTCAATTTCATGGCAACTTTTCCTTACAGACTTTTTCACGCAAAGTTTGATATTCTTTTAGACAGAGTGCCCATTTTAGGTAAGATTCTGTCGTTTGTATTCGGAGTTTTTGAATATTTTGTGCTGGAAGCTTTTAGGTTTCTTGACACTAAGCTAAACATTAACACGATTAAAATAGTGAATCAGTACATTTTTAAGAGCAGGTGGGGAGGAAAGGTTATCCCATTGAATGCAAACTTAGACATTGAGACCAAGTTTCTTCCTTCCCAGGAGATTCTAGCACTATTAAGCAGATCAAAGGTTACAGGTATCTCTAATTGTTATTGTAGAGAAACGCAAAGAAAACATTCAGATTTACCAAATTGTGATCACCCGATAAAAACCTGTATACACATAGGGTTTGGAAAATCGCTGCGCGAAATTCCCTATAAATCTGAAAATTTAGAAAAAGTTTCAAAGCGAGAGATAAAAAAGCTATTAGAAGAAAGCGACAGGCGGGGTTTAGTCCACCAGATTATTTATTTTCCTAATCCACTATTCTATTACGTAGTATGTAATTGCTGTCCATGCTGCTGTGTCATTATGAATAAATTCTTAAAAAGCGGTTCTCCCCAGATGATTAAATCTGATTTTATCGCCTATACGGATTTAGCGAAATGTAATAATTGTGGATTTTGCGAAGAATTTTGTAATTTTGGTGCAAGAAAACTTATTACAGAAAAATTAAATTTTTTCCCAGAATATTGCTTTGGTTGCGGATTATGTGTATCCAAATGTCCGGAAAAAGCAATAAAGTTAAGAAAAAAATCTTAATTCTAAATATCTTTTGTTTGTTTTTTTTGAAATAATAGAGCAATAATAAATACAGTTATTATTATTAAATTTATAGGAATAGTATCGGACTTGTTCTAATAGGGAAGTTTTAATTAAAAATGAAAGAACTATACGAAATAGGTATTGTTTTCCGAGGATTTATCCTAGTAAGTTACGAGTTTAAGAAAATTGAAAAAAGGGATAAAGTTAAAAATGTGAGCAAGGATTTGAGAGGAGGATTTATTTCAGCGATAAACACATTTGCCAAAACTGCTTTCAACAATCTTTCATTAGAATATTTAGAATCAGGGAACATCTTATTTATTTTTAAAGCTCTTGAAATGCAAGCCGCAAATTACCCCGTTGCGGAACCAGTTATTTTATATGGTTTGGTAGACAAAAAAAAGAAAGATACCGATAAGTTTGTTAAAAAATTCCTAGAAAAGATTGACCCTATCTTGAAACTTTTTATAACGAGATATAGTAACAAGGATTTAACAGAATTTAGTCAATTTGGATCGTTCCAGAACGAGATTAAAGATTTTATCTTGAATTGAAGGAATTAGTAAGTCCCCAGACTCCATCCCTTAGGTTCTGTGCGCGAATAAAAGAGGATTCCCTCACTTCTCAATTTATCGATCTGTTTTTCAACAACATCCCTACCGTATCCCAAAATCACAAAATCTTCAATTAGTTTGTTTTTGTTGGGGATTAATTTGAATTTTTCTAAGTGAGTGATAATGATAGTTTTTAAATTAATTTCAGCTATTGTTTCTGTAGAGGGTGTATTATTCATGGCTTTTCCCTTTTTTTTCTCCTGCTTTAAAGCATCAATTAACGCTTCTCCTTTTTGAGGAGAAATCTCTTGCTCTATTACAACTGGTTTTATCTTTTTTCCCTTTTTAACGGGAGTTCTAGTCGTACCGCCTGTACCTATTTTATCTTCTGGTAAAGTCCACACTGAATATGTTATTTTATCGTAGGAATCAGGTTTTTCCGAAATCATTCGCTGAAATTCTTCTACAACACTATCAGTAAGATATCCTTTTTTCTCTAATTCTGCACCAATTCCTTCTATTATCCTATTATCTATTAAATATTTGAAAATATATTCTCTAATGTTAGTTGGGACTGTTTCGAAAATAATAGGTTTCGCATCATTTACCTCTATATCTGTAGGTTGAGGCTCCGAGATTTTTATGTTATACGGAATCTCTAAAGGGGGTTTTTCGCCGCATTCACAATCACTTATACACCTAATACTTCTATCATACCCTCCAAATAGGATGTTCGTTGTACCATCGTCAGGATTTACAATGGAAGAAACAATCTTAATAGAGTTTGATGCGGAGGTTTTCCATTTCAACTCAATATCTAAAGAATCTAAGTTAGGGTTATGATATATGTAAAGTGAGCCATCAGCACATCCTACTATTATTTCTTTAGCGTTATCTGCATCGATATCAATTATTTTTAAAGAAATAGGCCGACTTTCTTCAATCTTTATAATTTTTAACTCTTCGCCTACACTATTAAATATTTTTATAAAGGAATCGTCCGTTCCGACTACTATCTCGTGATAACCATCGTTTGAAACATCCCCTACTTCGATAGTATTAATTTGTGACGTCAATTCTCTTTGCCAAACAATTTCTGGCTTATTTTCTTTAAATTCAATTAACTGAAGCATCCCATTTTTAGTACCTGCTAATAATCCATAAATAGGAGAATCAATTTCAGGTAATTTTAAATAACCTAAAGTAGTAGCAGTTACCCACGAATCATAATATAGAACGAATTTTGGTTCTTTAGAATCTATATTTTCGAAAATTTTAAGAGTTTTGTCTTCGCTTCCATTAATCAGCTCTATATTTTTATCTCTAGTAAAATCCCCTGCAGTAACGCTTAGTACTTTACCCTTTGACTTATAATTCATAATGCCTGCTAGCTTGTCGATACCTTTAACTAATTTTACAACCAAAAAATTGCCATCTCCAGCTCCCACAAGGATTTCTTCGCAACCATCTTGTGTGATATCTACAGCATGAGTAGTTCTCACCCATCCATCAAAAGTAATGTTATCAAGAATGTTTAAATTTTCGTCCATTAAGTATAAGGTCTTATCATGCCCTCCAAATACTATATATGATTTGTCTCCACATTTTAGTGTTGAACAAGTAAGAACAGCATCAGGACATTCAAACATCCAATTCAAATTAAAGTGTTTTTTGAGTTTTGACATGTTTCATTACACGAGATACTTAATATTATGATTTTTTAATACTTATAGCAGAATGCACATTCTTTAATTATAGTTATAGAAGTTCTTTTAAACTTATTAAATGAATATGAAAATTTAAAAATAATATAAAAAAAAATGTTTATTATAAATAATAATTATAATCCAAGTTGTGCGTCGCTTGGAGAGTAAGCTCCAGTACCGCTAATTTTATAGGTGATCTCTATTTTTTCTTCAGCCATTAGTTTGTCAATTGTCCACTTGAGTGTATCTTGTCCTACTTCGTCTGTGATTTCGGGCTTCATTGAATAATCAGAGTACTCAAAACTATCTGGAACCTTGTCCATCAAAACAAGCTTCTGAAGAGGTGCCGTGCCAATATTTTCTAATGTTAAGATTATTTCATAGTTGCCCAAATCACCAATTGGAAGGACTTCCTTTCCAATTCTAAATCTCCTTCTCAGGTGTAAGGCTTCTAATACGGGCACTTCTGGCTTAAACTCTAATTCTTGAGAAACTGGGAATGTATTAGTAAAGTAAGTTATCTCTGATTCAAACTTTGAGTCTTGAGCGGGATTTATACAATGAATAGGGTATTGAAACTCTAAAGATGATTCTGGCATAAATAAACCATTACTCGAGTTTCTGAGATCCTTCAGCGAAATTTTAAAAACATTTCCTTCAACATTAACAGATCCAGAATCAAGCTCAATTTCCTTTCGGTCCCATAATACTTTTATCTCATCAGCTTTAGGTGGTCGATATTCGTCATTGAAATATTGTTGAACAACGGAGATTTCGTTTAATGGGGCTGATCCATTATTGATCATCTTCAATGTGGCAAGAACATCTTTCTCTTTGTAGGTAGGAACTTGTTCTATATCGTAAAACATGTCACCTGCTATACTTGCGATTTCTAGTATAATATCAGCAATGGAAGCAGTTCCTATGACGATTGTTTGAAAATCAGGCATAACTCGAAATTCGAGCTTCTTTCTAAAAGCAGGATATTCTTCAGATTCAAATTTCCACTTTTTAGAATGCCATTGAGCACCAGCCGGTAATAATGGGACATCACTGGGATCTATATCAACATATTTCACAGATTCGTCCTCGGGAGAATAAACATCTGCATTAAACAATTGAATTATAAATTCTGAAGGATTTTCGAAAACGAGCTTGCAATCCCAAACGCCAGGTTCTTCATCGCGTTCTACTGTATCAACATAAAATTTATTTCTAGTATAAGCATCGTATTTATCGATATCTAAACCTTCTGCAAAGGAAGATGATGCTTCATATGTTACATCGATTGTACCTGTTTTCCTCTTTGTAATGTCTGTTACTAAGATACTGCAGGTAAATTTCATGAGAACGGTTGTTTCAGGCATCAATTTCTCAATGTTCCAGACAACTTTATTACCTTCAACCTCTGCTCGTCCTTCTGTTGTGTCTCTTACAATTGGATTGCTAAAATCCCCAGGAATATTTTTCACAACTTTAACATTTTTAATTGCTTTTGCGAATAAATTTCTCATAGCAATAGCAAAGGTAACAGTATTTTCTTTGTCAATTGAAATTCCAAAGGCTTGTAAAGAATATCCGTCTGAGGCAGTCCCTCCATCTTCTAAAGTTTCATCCGCTTCGTCCTCCTCTTCCTCCTCTTCCTCCTCTTCTTCCTCTTCCTCCTCTTCTTCTACAGGAGCCATTCGCTCTTTTACTTTAGCGCCAGCCTTACTAGTTTTATCTTTTGCTTTGAGTAAGTTAGTTTCAATATCCCGTAAATTTAGAACATTATCGGCTTCAGGAAGAGTATTAACATACTCTTGAACAAGGAGCAAATTTTTGATTTCTTCCTTAATGACAAAATCTTCAGTATAAACATTTGTACCTTTATCAGTTCCGAGCTCTCTAATTTTAATATCATTTGATTTTAAGCTGGTACTATCAATATTTTTGAGAGAAAGATCAATATCCCATAATCTGTCTTTCTTTGATTGATTTTCCACGCTTAACTTGCCTTTAAAGTTAATGGATTCTATGTTAGAGTCGTGATCTAACTCTACATCAACATTTTCAATAATTTTTACCAGTCCCGTTACTCCTTCTCTATTGCGATCTTTTAGTAAAATTGATCCTTCTAATTCACCTGTATTTGCATCATATGTCTCGATTACAGGAGTAGAAATATCTCTATCGACCAGTATAACTTTACCTTTATCTAGATCGGATCTCTTTAGACCTTCAGCTAACTTTTCTTCAGCAGCTTCTTCGGCAGCCCAACCATAACTTGGTTTAGGTTGTGCTTTTGACCTACTAGGTTCTCTTTCTTTTTTCTTACGTGCCATGTTATTTTACCATTTTTTACATTTTCGTATATCCCATAACATAATATCTATGGATTAATAATTATGTAATCGTGATAGTTAAAAAAGATTTATCAACTAAATCTTAAATCTAAAAAAATATTACTTGGTCTAACTTTTTTTTCATGAGAGTGTTAGATAGTGAAATCGTCAAACTTGGAAGGTATTTCGTTAGGATTTTTAAAAATATATCTACACATAGGACAAGTTAATTTCCTTTTCTCTGCTGTTATATTAGGTTTTTTGAAGGAATAGCCGCAAGCGGGACATATTATAATAAAGTTGGAGTCTATATTCATCACTATCTTCATATTTATTATAGTATAAAACTATTATTGTTCTACAATACACATTAAGCGTTAAACTCGACTAAGATCAATAAAAAGTCATTTACATTTATACCGGTCGGACCTGTAATAATCTCTCCATTTATTAGGTTAAAGAAAGCATTGGAGTTATTGCTGTTTAAATAACTATCGATGCTAACATTATTCTGAGTCGTTTCCATTAATATACTATTATCAACAATTGCACCCATAGCCTTACTATTTCCTTCAATCCCATCGAGATTACATCCTACTACAAAGAACTTATAATCAATTATTTCGCTTTTAATAGTATTGAGGAAATTTAAAAGCATTTCTTGGTTCCTCCCACCAATTCCTTTCCCTCGTAATGTTACAGTAAGTTCTCCAGTTCCGATCATTGCTATTCTTGATTTTTCAGGCTCTTTCGGGTATTCCTTAAGTTTTTCTTTTATCAAATAGAAAAGGCCTTTTCCAAAGTCTGCTGCTTCTCCCGAAATTTTGTTTGAATAGTAATCAATTTCAAAGTCGTGATTCTTTAGATAATTAGACACCTCTTCCACGCTTAATTCGACGCTTCCTATTAAGTATGTATGGACATTTTCGAATATAGGATCATTCTTTGATGGATTTTCTAAGCGTGGATTTTTTACCCCTTCCATAATAACTTCTTTAGCAGACATAGGAATCCTATCAAGTAAATTATATTTCAATAACATATTATAAGCGTCGTTGAAGGATGTTAAGTCAGGAATAGTAGGACCTGACGCAATTGAATCTAATTTATTCCCTACAACATCAGAAATGATAATTGTTAGCGTGGTTGCCTTACTAGTCTCATAAATTCTTTTTGCGAGGTTACCTCCTTTAAAATCAGAGATATGCTTTCGGATTGTGTTAATTTCATGAATTGACGCACCCGAAGCTAATAGCAACGAGTTGATTTTTTGAATGTCTGCGAGATTTATTTTTCTTTTTGGCAGTGGTAGTAAGGCAGAACCACCTCCAGAAAATAAACAAATTATTAAGTCACTTTTATTAGTCCTTTCAACGAGTTCTAACATCTTATTAACACCGTTTAACCCAGCTTCATTTGGTATAGGATGAGAGGCTAAATTCATTTTTATGTTCTTTGTGGGGGTAAGAAATTTTAATTCTTGATCCTCAGGGATGTTCAAAAATCCCTCATATTCAATTTTGGAGGATGTTTTTAGTAATTCATCCAATGCAATAGCCATTTGAGCAGTTGCCTTTCCACCCCCTATAATTAAAATTCTCTCAAATTTCTTAAGATCGTATTTATCCTCCTCGATCATGAGAATTTCATCGGATATCGTCATAGCATTTCTGATTAATTTTCTAGGCTCGACTGAACTGATTGCAATTTCTATTGACTTCAGCCCTATTTTTCTTAACTCTAAGGAATTTCTATTTAGGCTCTCTGAAATTAATTGCGAATAATTTTGTATATACATTATCCATCAACAATAATCAAGAAAAAATTAATTATACTTTTTGAGATATTTAATTAAATTAAAATTAATATTGTATGTATAATCTATCTCAATAAGATAAGTATTTATATTACAATTGAAGATATCGAAAGAAAATGCCAGGCTCAGAATTGTATGATATTGTAGTAATTGGCTCAGGACCGGGAGGATACCATTCCGCTATTAGAGCAGCTCAATTTGGTGCTAAAGTTGCCTTGATTGAAAAAAATAAATTAGGAGGTACGTGTTTAAATTTGGGTTGCATTCCAGCAAAAGCTCTATGCGCATCTGCAGAGTTTATCCAAAAACTTAAGGAAAATGGAGAGGATCACGGAATTCTTGGTGATTTTAAGTTAGATTTCAGTAAAGCCGTTGTTCGTAAAAATAAAGTTGTTAAAGAATTAACGGATGGAATTGCGACATTAGAAAGTTTATGGAAAAACGATGTGTATATCGGACATGGTAAAATTTTAAATGGAAACGCAAACAATGGATTTGAAATCTCGATTGAAGGGAACGATAATAAAAAAATTAAAGCTAAAAGAGTTATAATTGCTACAGGATCAACTCCAGTGTTAATTCCTGCGTTTAATATTGACCACGATAGAATATTAACTACTGACGATGTCTTACACCCTAACTTTAAAACTTTACCAAAGAAATTGCTGATTATTGGAGCCGGAGTAGCTGGGGTTGAGTTTGCTAATATATTTGCTAGTTTTGGAAGTAAAGTTACGATGCTTGAATACCTTCCCTCTCCAATTGCAACCGAAGAGCCTATGGTAGTGAAAGAAATACAAAAGAAGTTTACTAATCTTGGTATTGAAATACTTGTTTCACAAAATGTTTTATCAATCGTAAACACAGGATCAGGCGTGAAAGCAACCACAATTTCAGCTGATGTTCCAAAAGAGCAGATAGAAAAGGCTGAAAAATTTTATGTTGAAGCGGATTACTGCCTGGTTACAATTGGCCGAGCAAAAGAATCTAGAAATTTAGGATTAGAGGATTTAAAAATAGAAGCTCCGCGCGGAGCAATTCAAGTAGATTCTAAGTCGTTAGAAACGTCTGTAAAAGGAATATTTGCCATCGGTGATGTTACAGGTGGATTAATGCTTGCTCATGTTGCTAGGCATGAAGGTGATGTTGCTGTGGCAAATGCGTTAGCAAGCCTAGATGAGTTTCAAGTTAAAGAAAAAGTTACTAATTACCGAATAATTCCAGCGACTATTTTCACAAGCCCAAATATTGGATCAGTAGGACTAAGGAGAAAAAATGCAAAAAATTCGGGATATGATTTACTGATGGGAAGATTCCCATATGAGTCGTTAGGTAAGGCGAAGTGTATGGGAGAAGAAGATGGATTCATACTAATTATCGCCGATAAAAAAACTAACAAAATACTAGGTGCATCTTGTATTGGCGCCGAAGCACCCGAATTAATATCTGAGATTTCTTTAGCCATGCAGCATGGATTAACCGTTCACGATGTTGCCACTACAATACATAGCCATCCAACAATTTCAGAGATGGTTTTAGAAGGAATGGAAGATGTATATGGCATGGCTATTCATAAAAAAGGAAGACCTATACGTTTAAAAGACTAATTTATTCAAACTTCACCTATTTATCGTTTTACATACTTGACTTGAAAAGAAGTTAATTTTCCTTTTTCGATTATGATCTCTCGATAAGCCCCGGCTAAAACAGGTTTGTGATAACTCCCTAATCCTAAAGCGGGAGTTTGGACAACAAAAGGGGCGTTGATTTCAACTTCTTTTTGATTTTTGAGCCTTTCAGAATAATAATCGTAGTATACAACTGCGGGATTTTCTAATTTTGTTAGTTTAACTGGAATCGCGGTATTAGGATTAATAGATTTCTGTTGGGGATTAGTCAATCTAAACTCTTTTAATTGATGAGTATGCCCTGAAAGAGTAAGGACAGAATAATCGAGGCAAAATTTAATGATTTTTGCCCAATTGGAAGAGATTGTTCCAAATTTTAAGTCAAACTTATCGTTGATTCGAATTGCGGAAGGAAGTTCTCCCATTTTTTCCATAATAGATTCTTTAAATTCTTTGAGAGAAGGCATTTTATCTTTTGGTTTTGAAAGAGAAAATCGTTTACTCATGGTTTTTTTAGGATTAATTGGAGGGCCATGAACCATAAGAAAGGTATTGTCCCCCGGCTTAATGGTTTTATTTATTAAGTCCTCTAAATACCTTATTTGTTTGTTGGAAACTCCAGTTACGGAGGGATGTCCACTCACAAAATCTATAATATTTTTAAAAGAATCGGAACCAGAGTTTAGAAAAATGAAAATGTTCTCTCCAAGTTTGAGAGAAAAATCTAATGACGAATTGATTTCTATTAAATAGGCTTTTAAAGCCCTGAAATTTTTCGTAATAGAGCTAATGGGATTTGCCATCAACTCGTCGTTCAAAGCAATCGCTTCGTTTCCATTCAATCCTATTTTTTTGTACAAATTGCCCCAACGAAGATCGTAATGATACGGACGAAAATCATGGTTTCCTGGGATTGTAAAAATGGGGCAGAGCAATTCGTCTCCAGTAATCATCCCTCTTCTCATCTTTTGAGGGTGGTTTAACAAAATTTCTTTAAAAATCCGCCAATTACTAAAATCGTAATTAAAGTCTAATGTCTTTCTCTTTTCTTTATTGATTTTTGAAAGAATAGAAAAATCGATGATATCCCCCGTTAGTACTACAAAATCTAAATCGTTCTGATTCACGCTCTTATTGGCTTGCTTGATAAAGTTTCTAAAATTATTATTGGGGTTAATATACCGTTTGGACAGTGGTTTAGTTGTTTCAACTTTTTCTTCTGGTTTTTTCATTAACAATCTCTGAAAATAAGAGACTGCTTTAACACTTTGAGCTACAATTTCGCCAACTTCTGATTTTCTAACTGATTTTTGCCATTTTTTAACAATTTCATAGATTCTATCGTTTCTTTCAGCTAAATGTAAATCTGTCGCATGTAAAAATTTGAAATTGACCCAATCATTTTTTGAAATTACAATTGAGTGATAGTTAATTCTATCACCTTTATTCGGGTTTTGCTGGAGAATATCAAACATTACGAAGTTAAAACTCTTTAAAAACTCTATAACCTCATCTGTCAGACTAAAATTGATTGTTGCTGAGTAGAATTTATTTAAACTCCCAAAAATTTCATGTTTGACTAAATAATTTTGAGGACTAAGATAATCGTCATATTCTGGATTATCGATCTCACGCTCATATGCATTTTGAACATTTAAAACTACACAGTCTATTATATCTCCCCGAAAAGCCCGTGGTTTTAACTTTTCTAACTTTTCCCTTTGGACAATATCAAATGTATCTCCCTTTGAGTCGGTGAACTCCTTAATTTCTTGCGTCTCCTGTCTGCGTTTCTTACCTCTGAAAAAAAAGCTTTTTAATTTGTCCCATATCCCCTTTTTTTTTGTTTTTTCAAGTAATTTCGTTAACTTCCACTTGTATTCGAGAATTGGAACGAGCTTTAAGTTCTTTGTTAAAAAACCCTCAAAATTCGTTAAATTTGGAATATTACTTGCAAATAAAAGTTTAATTTCAAATTTTCTCTGCTTTAATCTGCTATCTATACCAATATATAGGGGGTGACCTAAATTGGGGCTGATTACCAATGAATTTCGTCGCTTGAGATATTCTGGTTCAATCACTTATTAGAATCTCTTTTTAAATAACTAAATTAATCAAATTTAATATTAGTCTTCTCACTTATTGAAAAAGACTTTAACTTTTATATGTTTTTTACCTAATTAAAAGTAAAGATCCTATATGATTTTTAATTACAATTCAAAAACCCTATGGAACAATGACTAGAATCTTTTTACCTTAATTTGCTAAATTCAAAAAGATGACATTGTCCCCACGTAACACAATATTGCCAAGTGTTTCTTGTTCTTCTTTGACATTTCCATCTTCATCCATATATTCGAAAAGTTGTGATGCATCTTCAATGTAAAGATTAAGATGTTCATCAAACGAGCGTAAAATTGCTCTGAAGAGACGGTTCCTCTTAATTTTTATCAATATAACCTTGTCAATAGAATTCTTTAAATAATCAATGGGTCTATTTGGTTTGCCTTGTTGATAACTTCTCTTTTCCATTTTAATTAGCTCTAAGAAAAAAATATTTCAAAATAATCTATTATAATATGTTAAATTAACCTTGAAAATTAAAACCTTTTGATTTATGTTTCCTTTTATGATTAAAAAGATCACTCAATTTTCTCTACTTTTTTATTTTATAGTAATTTTTAGATCATAACACTCGTTATTTTAAAAATAGGCCCGTGGCGAAGCATGGATATCGCGGCTGCCTCCTACATAATTTGTATGGAGAAAGCAGAAGGTCGGGGGTTCAATGAGATACGTAGTTCACGTTTCTTGAACAAATCCCCTCGGGCCTGTTTTTTAAATTTCCAAATTTTTTTCTATTAAAATAGATCCTCGTCTGGTTTATCTTTACATAACGTAGATTTATATAACCATCTATCACATACATTAAATGCCTAAAAATAGAGGTGAAATATCATGTCAAAAAGAATTTTAAGAGTAAATATGACAAAACTTGAAGCCAATTTTGAGGATTTTCCAGCAGATTTTGTAGCTTTAGGTGGAAGAGCTCTTACCTCCACAATTGTTGCAAAAGAAGTTGATCCACTTTGCCATCCATTAGGGGCATATAATAAGATAGTATTTGCTCCGGGACTGGTTACGGGAACAAAAGCGCCAACATCTGGGCGAATATCTGTTGGAGGTAAATCTCCATTAACAGGGGGGATTAAAGAGGCAAATGCAGGCACAAATTTTGCTCAAAAATTAGGAAGAATGAGAATCGCCGCGATTGTCATTGAAGGTAAACACGAGGGTAAAGATTACTATCTCTTGAAAGTTACTACTGATGGCACTGAAATTATAAACGCAAATAAGTGGTCAAATAAAGGACTCTATGACACATATAAAGAATTATATAAGGAATTTGGCGATAAGGTAAGTATTAGTGGTGTTGGTATTGCAGCTGAAATAAGGGGAGCCGCTTCTGGAATCTGTTTTAACGATCCTGAAGGGTTACCAAGTAGATACGCAGGACGAGGTGGACTTGGTGCTGTTATGGCCTCAAAAGGGCTAAAATTCATTGTAGTAGATGGAACTGGAGCGCCCGGAGTAGAGATTCTAAACGAAGAAGCTTTTAATATGGGCGTCAAAAAATTAACGAACGCTTTAACTAGCCACGACGTAACAAAACCGGGTGGAGCCCTTAATTCATTTGGCACAAGCGTATTAGTCAACATTATAAACGAGGCAGGGGGGTTACCACAACGTAATTTTTCATATGGTCAAGACGATAGATCTGAAAAAGTATCTGGAGAGGTAAAGGCTGAAGAAATAAAGAAGCGAGGGGGCGTTCGACCTCATTTCTGCAGTCCAGGATGTGTTATCCAATGTTCTGAAGTGTGGACAAAACCAGGTGGGAAAGATCCTGTTGGCGTTTTAGAGTACGAAAGCGTATGGGCTTTAGGTCCAAATTGCAGTATTTACGATTTAGATGTCATTGGAGAATTAAATAGAGCTTGTAACGATTTAGGTTTGGATACAATTGAAACAGGGGGTTTACTTGGAGTAGCAATGGAGGGTGGTTTAACTGAATTTGGAAACGGAAAAGATGCTTTAAAGTTATTAAACGAAATTAAGAATAAAACTCCAACTGGGAGAATTTTGGCTAACGGTACAGCTTTTACAGCACAGGCTTTCGGTGTAACTAGGGTCCCCGTTGTAAAAGGTCAGAGCTTACCAGCATACGATCCACGAGCAATTAAAGGAATTGGCGTAACTTACGCTACAACTCCTCAAGGCGCAGATCACACAGCAGGATATGCCATTGCTACTGAAATCATGGGAGTTGGTGGAACAGCAGATCCTAAAGATACAAATAAATCCGATTTATCGCGCAATTTACAACTCGCTACTGCAGCCATTGATGCATCGGGATATTGTCTTTTCATCGCTTTTGCGGTATTAGATATTCCCGAAGGATTAGAAGGCGTTGTTGATACGCTTAATGGTGTATTAGGGACCAGCCTTACTGTCAATGATGTTGCAGGCTATGGAAAACAAATTATAGACACTGAAAGAGCGTTTAATAAAGCCGCAGGGTTTACAGAAAAAGACGATAGATTACCAGAGTTTTTCTTAAAGGAGCCGTTACCACCACACAATGAAATATTTAACGTATCAGATGAGGAACTAGACAAAGTTTGGGGCGCATAGCTTTAAAAAATGACTATCTTAGTGAAAATTTTTGGAGATTTGCGGAAAAAAATTGAAGGCTACACCATTTCAGACGCTTTACCTTTAAATTTGCGAATTGAAAGCAATGGAATCGAAACTATCTCCGATATATTAAATAAATATGCAATTGAAAAAGAGGAAACATACCACCTATTTGTGAATGGAACATATTCGGGATTTAATAAAAAAGTAAAAGACGGCGATAGAGTTGGTCTATTTCCTAAGAATATGAGTTTGTTATACAAATGGTATTTTGAACGAAATGAAGATGAATGATAAAACGAACATCACTGCAACTGTTAAATTTTTCGCTAATTTACGAGCTATTGCTCCACCGAAGAAAATTGTGACATTGCCAACAGGAAGTACAGTAAATGCGATATTAGATATGTTTACTATTACAAAAGAAACTAAATTGATAATTCTAATTAACGGTTCCCCGCACAAAAAGAGAGAGACATTAATTAAGGACGGCGATATTATAGCAATTTTCCCCCCCTTGGCGGGAGGATAATGTAAATTTAAAAATTAATATTTTTTTTCTTTATTTAAATTGTTTAAACTGTTTTATTTTTTTCTAACCATTCTTTTTTTGTTAAGCCCCATTTATGTATATCGTGGTATTTTCCGTCGACATATATCGCCTCTTTCGTTACCGCCTCTTTATTTAATCCCAGCTTCTCAGCTGCACGAAGAGATCTTTCATTTGGTGTAAATACACCAGCTCTAACTTTGTGCAAGTTTAATTCCGTGAATGCGTATTTGAGCACTAATTGAGCGGCTTCACCTACGATACCCTTCCCCCAATATTCTGGTTCACCAATCATTGCGAAAATGTTAGCATGACGACTTACCCAATCAATACGGTTCAATCCAATGTCTCCAATTGGACGCTTATCGCGTTTGTGATACATAATAAAACCTACAGAATCTCTAGTATGTCTATCTGGAACAGTTTCAAACCTTTTTTTTACATCATCCAGACTCCTTGGCCACGCATTTCTTGAATATTGTCGGACTTTTGGATCATTCCTCCATTTGCATATGAGTTCAGCCCATTTTGAGTTTTGGGCAACTAAATCAATAATATTCCCTTCGATAAATGGAAAGACTTCAATCTCTTCTTTACTATTTTCTTTTTCTTCTGGCATTATATAACACGGTAAATCAATTTATCTCTTTCGATTTGATTAATATCTTTCATCCTGAAAATTTAGGCACACATAAAAAAAGACTTACAATTCGTTTTGATTTGATTTAATCCAATCTCTCTTGAAAAGCGCGAATTTATGTTCGTCAAGATATCGCCCGTCAACATATACTGATTCTTTTATTATCCCTTCTTTTTGAAAACCTAGTTTCGCTGCTGCACGAAGCGATCTTGCATTTGGTGAATAAACTCCTGCATATATTTTATGAAAATTTAACTCAGTAAAACCATATTTAATTAATAATTTACTTGCTTCTACAACGATTCCCTTCCCCCAATATTCTAACTCTCCAATCGTTGCGAAAATATTGGCATTCCTATTTACCCAATTTATACGTCCAAATCCAACTGAACCTATTGGGCGCTTGTCGCGTTTATGGTAAATTGTAAAAACAACAAATTCTCTCGTATGTTTGTCTGGAGAGGGCTCGAACCATTTTTTTACTTCTTCAATAGTAAGGGGCCACAAATTTCGAGCATAATGACGAACTTTTGGATCATTTTGCCACTTGCATATTAATGATACCCACTTAGAATTACCCGCAACTAAATCAATAGTTTCTCCCTCAATGAAAGGAAAAACTTCTATCTCGTCTTCCTTATTTTCTTTATCTTCAGTCATTTTTGATTACCTAAAATTTATAAAGTTTTATTCAATCTGAATATGAGAAATTAACGAAGAATGGCATTAATATTTTTCTAGTTATCAATAACAGGCTTTAAATTAAAGTGATCTTCAATTATTTTATTAATCTATTGGCAAAAATTATCTTAATTCAAGATTTAAAACTAGGATTCTAAAGAAATATAGAGATAAAAAAAAATAAAAAAATTTTTAAAAACATAAAGATAATTACATCAAATTCATAGCCAGGGTCATGTCGTTTTGAGTTAATTTCTTTCGGCCGGCGTGGCGAGTCATTTCAAGAGCTTTATTTGTTACTCCTCTTGCAACTTTTTCAAGATAGTCGATTAATGCGTCGACTGCTTCTCGAGCAACCATTTCAGCGCCGTTGTCTTTCATTAACTTTCTGACAGGAGACCAGGCAAATACTTTTTTAGCCATTATTTCATTCCTCCACTTTTAATTTAATATTATTTTTTATAAAGTTCCTATGTTTTACTTTGAACTTTATTATATTATATATCTTCATTCAAATATTTAAAGGTTGCTTAATTTTTTCGATAGGATATGTTTCGGTTAATAAGATCGTCAGATCGACAAAATTGCGATGTGAGAGAAGAAAGGCGATAAGCATACTGCTGAGCTTTTAGATCAGAGATCTTTTTTATTTTGGAAATGTGTCTTCGGATTAATTTAGTTTGCTAATATATAATACCAACTTTTTAATAATTTATTAAAGATATTATATTTCTTCTGGTAAGTAATACAAATTGATAAAATAAAGCTTTATTTATTGAAAAACTCATTTCAGATATTATAAGTTAAATCTTTTCGTATCTAATACTTATTTCCATTTCTTTTGTTCTCAATTATTTTCACAGTAACCTTGAATTTGATTGTGTAAAAAGATAGTCGTTTTTATAACTTTATATAGTGTTTTATTCTAGAATAGAATTCTAATTTCGTACAACAAAAAGAGTATTAAGCAACATTTAATTTGTTCATTACTTTAACTTTCTCCAGATTGACCGAACCCCTAAATAACCCATCGCTCCTAATACTCCATAAGTGGCACCGTTAATCAGTCCACCCCAGAGGTTGTTAATGGGAATTTCTACCCTAATACAAGTGAGTTCACAAACCTCGATATATTTAGGAAATATTAAGCTTCCTGGCAAGATATTCATTGGAGCAATAAATGTTATTAATAAAACGCCAGTGAAGACGATAAAAAGGTAATTGTAAAAAATACATTAAAAAAACTATCAGCAGTCGACGACATTTTTACTAACCATGAATATAAGATTAAACAAGAAGAATTAAGAATAGTATTTAAATCTTCTATTATAGATAGTAAGTAAATTTCTAAAAATGTAATAGGTAGTTAGTATGAAGAAAATAATAGCAATCACTCGTGGTGATGGTTGCGGTCCCGAAGTTGTGAATGAAGGAATTAAGATTCTCAAGATCGTTTCTGATTTCACTGACTATGATTTTGAATTTAAAGACGCTCCAGCAGGAGGCGAAGTTTGGAAAGTATTTGGTACCAACCTTCCTGAAAAATCGTTTGACATCATTAAAAATTCTGATGCGTTATTGTTTGGTGCCATTGGTTTGCCTGATTTATCTCCGGGTGTAGCAGAAAGTGCGATTATGAAAATACGGCAAGGTTTAGATTTATATGTTAATTTAAGACCCGTTAAATTATACGATGTACTTCGCGAGAAATGTCCCTTAAAAAGCGAATTTATAGGAAAGGGTATTGACATTACTTTTGTGAGGGAAAATACAGAAGGACTTTATAAGAACATAGGTAAATTAGGAGAAGCCTCAGCAGAGGACCTTATGCTTTACAGCAGAGACGGTTGCGAGCGGATTATTAAATTTGCGTTTGAATTTGCAAAAAGACAGGACCACAAAATTGTTACCTCCGTTGATAAGGCTAATATTTTGAACACAAGTAAATTATGGAGAAAAATTTTTCACGAAATAAGTGGAAATTATTCAAATATAAAAACAGAAGATATATACATCGACGCATTTACACAGTGGTTAATAAGAGCACCTCATAGATTTCAAACTGTAGTTACAGGAAATATGTTTGGAGATATTATTAGCGACGAAGGCGCTTTCCTTATAGGAAGTCTGGGAATGGGCTCAAGTGGAAACATTCATCCTGGAAAGGTGTCAATGTACGAACCAATTCACGGCTCCGCCCCCGATATAGCAGGAAAAGGAATTGCAAATCCTATAGGCACGATTTTAAGCGTAAAATTAATGTTCGAAGAATCGTTTAACTCGTCCGAAATAGGAAGGAATATAGATAATGCTGTAGAAGCGGCATTACAGGAAGGGAGAACTTTAGATATACAAAGTAAAAGTTTAAAAACGCTCTCAACCATAGAAATGGGGGATTTAATCGCTAGTAAATTAAAGAGTACATTAAAAGTATAAAAAATAGCTATTTTAATTTTCTCGTGTTAACAATAAGCTCTAACATAAGTATAAGGTGATCGTACATTTTTTCTCTGTAGTCGGCACCAATTTTGAGGAAGAGAACTGATACGATTTTCTCTTCTAAATCCTTGTCGATAACAAAATCATCCATCAATTGTGGGTAGTTTTTATCTTCGGAAACTCGAAGCCCTACAATAATAGCTCGCTTTTGTCTTATCTTTTTGATTATCTTCATAAGTATATTTTTCCATTCTGGATCAATGTGCTCCTTATTTCGAGCGTCAAAAATGATAAAAACACCATCCGAATTAGAGACGTTGAATTCTTCATACATGTAACTACTTATTATCAAACCATTTTCGTAGGGATATAGCTTCTCGTTGAGGTTGTCTTTTAACTTCGAGAATTCGCCTAATTTCTCTAAATTCAAAATCGTCTGGAATCCGGGATTCCAATTAAAATCGGTTGTGATAAAAGTTAATTCTAATATCATAAGCTCTTTTAACGTCGAAATTATCTCTTCTGTCAAACTTTCCTGGATTAGATCTTTTTCCTTTTTTTTACTTTTAATGATATAATGGTAAGCAATTAATTCAAAGGCGTCTTTGACATTACTTCCCGTTAGAGCACTCGTCTCTATATAGGACAACCCGGTTTCTGACAAAGATTTTGCTAATGCTTCGCCTTCAGCTGTGGATATTACTCTCTGTTCGGCTAAATCATCTTTATTCCCCACGATAACTATAGGGATATTTGTTTCATCAATGAGCTGATTAATCTCTTTATACCAACCTTTGATTTTCTCAAATGATTCTCTGTTAGTAATATCAAAAACAATAAAGGCTGCTTCTGCACCGTTGTAGTATATCTTGCGGAATCTTTTAAAATATTGCTGCGCACCTATATCCCAGAGTTGGACATTAATTTCGTTTCCCTGAAAGTCAAAATTATGAGCAAAAATGTTTAATCCTATAGTTGCGCGGTAATCATGCGAAAACTTTCTCTCTACGAATTGTCGGATTAGAGAAGTTTTTCCTACCTCGTGATTTCCTATGATAACAAATTTAAAGTTATAATTTCCACATATATCCAATTCTGATTTACAAATAGATTCCTTAAGCTTTTCATGCCTTTCTGCATCAGAGTCAAAATCGGGAATCACTAACTGAAGTGTATCATCCTCACCAGAATTAAGTATCTGAGCAGTTTTCTCAGCTAAAAAATAGGTATATGGTGCGACTTTTTCAACTGATGCCATGCTATTAAAAATTAAGCTTAAGATTCTTTCTTCGTCAATGGTAATAAACATTAAGCGATGCTCATCCGTATCGAACGAAGCAGTTCCAAATTTCTTGAAGGCAAATTCATTTCTTATCCTTTCTAAAACGGGATTTATCAGAGTCGTCAACACTGATACAATTTCTAGATCACTTTCAGTGTCTTTTCTTTTTTCTCCGGCGATGACGAAACCTTCATGATCTGAAACGATAATTGCTTCAACATCAGAAAATCTATCAAGAAAATTGTTAAGAATCTCATCGAATAGTCGTTTTCTATTAACTGACAAATGGATACACCTTCAATTTTGAATTGGATCAAGAAGAATATGTTCTTATCATAATTATAATATAACTTGCTTTTAAAAGTAGTTATTTGAAAATATAAACTATCTACACTAATATTCGCTAATATCGAATAAAAAATTTCATAAGTTTGTAATTGTACTAAACATCACATTAAGTTGATCGTATATTTCCAGTCTATACTCGAAGCCAATCTTAAAAAACAAAAGAGATACCATTTTCTTCTCTAGGTATTGATTTACATTAAATTCTTCCATTATATTAGACCAATTGGTCTCATCTGATACTCTCACGCCAATTAGTGCAACTTTATTTTCTTTTAAATTGCTTATAATGTTCACAACTACATCTTTCCATTTTTGCTCGATGTGTGTGTGTTTTCTGGCGTCAAATATAACAAATACGCCATCAGAATCTTTAATATCTAAGTTATCGAATAAGAAATTCTTAATAATCAGCCCATTGGAGTATTTATACAATCTTTTATCTTTATCATCTATGAGTTTTTCACACTCACATAATGTATTAACATCATTTAAAATCTGCAATCCTGGGCTCCAGTATGGGTTTTCAGTAATGAAAGAGATGGTTAATTTTCCTCTTTTTTTTAATATCGAATTGATTTGATCCATTAAGCTCTCTTTTAACCTTTTCTCCTCCCTCTCTTTACTCTTCATTATATAATGGTAAGCAATTAAACTAAACGCATCTTCTATATTTTCACCGGTTAATGCGCTGGTTTCAATATACGAGAAATAACTTTCAACATTCTCCTTTGTGAGCTCTTCGACTAGCTCAATACCCTCTTTATACTCTACACTTCTCTGATCTGCTAAATCTGTTTTATTACCTACAATTACTATTGGTATATTTTTTTTATTGAGAAAATCTTCTAGTTCTTTATACCATACTTTCACATTTGCAAAGGAATCTCTTTTACAAACATCAAACACGATGAAAGCAGCTTGTGCGCCTATATAATAAGTTTTTCTAAAACGTTTGAAATATTCTTGCGCACCTACATCCCAAAGCGAAAAGTAGACTTCATTTCCATAGAATCCTAATGAATGAGAGAGAACATTTAAGCCAAGAGTAGACCTATAATCGAGGGAAAATTTATTTTCTACAAATCTTCTTACAATCGAAGATTTTCCAACAGCTTTATCCCCCACAATTATAAATTTAAATTTATATATCCCTCCGGAATCTAAACGCAATTGATAGATTTGATCCTTTATTCTATCGGGTTCCTTTAAACTTTCAGATTCGGTGTCAAAATGAGGAATTGAGACCTGAATTGCATCATTTTCTCCAGCATAAATAATCTGAGCAGTCTTTTCTGCTAAAAAATAGGCATATGGGCTAATCTTATCAATGGATGAAAGTGAATCTAATACGACGCTGAGAGTTACATTCTCATCAATAGATATAAACACCAATCGATTGTTTTCAGTATCAAAACTAGCTGATCCAAATTTTTTAAAGGCAAATTCTTCTCTAATTCTTTCTAAAAGAGGGTTGATTAACGCTGTTAAAACTGATACCAATTCCATGTCAACACTTGCTCTTTTTTGTCCAGCAATTATAAATCCTTCATGGTCAGATACAATCAGAGCATCTACATCTTCATATCTTAATAAAAATTTTGTTAGGAGCTCATTGAACAATCGTTTTTTGTTTAAAGGCATAATCTATTCCAGTGTAATACGAATATATTAGAATGAATTATTAAAAACAACATATACTTAAAAGTGATAATTTTATAATTTATTAAATAGTTTTCTGATTGAGATGGCTAGTTGTATAATTTGTCATTTGGATATTATTGAAGGCGTAGATTCGGCTCAAAATTGTCCTAATAGGCATCCGGTTCATACTGATTGTTTGAAGGAGTGGTTACCTCATTCTTCCAACTGTCCACTATGTAGAGAACCGTATTCAAGCGGAGTGCTTGACAAGTTCAAAGATTTTATAAAACTTAGAGAGGAGGAGAAGCAGGTAACATTAAATAACGAACTCAAAACAGAAGAGTTAAAAAAAATGGAAGTAATTGCCTCGAAAATGTCCTTTCTAAAGTTTATCGAATCCATTGATATTCTAATTAACGAACAAGAGTATGACTACGCTTTATCACGGTTAGACTTACATAATAACGGTAGTAACTCAATCCAAAAGGGACAAGATATTTTATTTTTAAAAGGTAAGATTAATTATATGAGAGGTCGTTATGATCTGGCAATTAATCAGTTATTTAAATTAGTAAAAGAAAAATACAACCATCCCGAGGGATTTCTTTTCCTTGGAAAGGCATACGAAGCCTTAGGTTTAGATGATAAAGCAAAATGGGCGTATGAAAGAATTAAATAAGCTTCTATTTTTACTAATATTATACTATGAAACCTTTTTGTTTAACCATCGCGGGTTCTGATCCTACCTCTGGTGCCGGAATTCAGGCTGATATCAGAACTTTTGACAGAATTGGAGT
>JAGXNS010000001.1:125122-125601 GCA_019894855.1 Promethearchaeota archaeon | reverse complement strand
ATTCCGGCCAGATCAGCTACAAGCGCAAGCGATGTTATTTATCAATTTATATAAGAATGGGTCTGTTATCGCCCAGATACCCTATGGCGTCTGGCTCTTTCCTCTTGGTTATCTAGTTTTCAAATCGCGGTTTCTCCCTAAAATCTTGGGCATATTGTTGATCGCTGATTTTTTTGGTCTACTGATATTTGTCATTCAGCGTTTCCTTTTGCCAGGCTACGAAGTAATATCGTACCCAAGTTCGGCGGTTGGTTTTATTGCGGAAATTTCCCTTAGTTTGTGGCTTTTAATTAAGGGTGTTAAGGACCAGAAATAGGATGACTATAATTAAGTAAAAGGAAGAAAAAAAGATGACCCAATCAAAAGAAATCTGGAGAAAGGTGGTAATACTGGCGGTCGTGGGAGGATTAGCCTTCTGGGTAACTAACTTCGCAATTTCCCTGACTCCCATCGCCGCCGAGTATAGAGCTGCTCTTTCA
>JAGXNS010000001.1:88738-125113 GCA_019894855.1 Promethearchaeota archaeon | reverse complement strand
TTTCTCGCGCTTGGAATAGTTATTGGCTATCTATACAAAAGGCTGTACAAAGGATTCAATCCATCCGTAATTGCTTCCAAGTCTCCTCAGGTGGAATAGTGAAACAACTATGGAAACCCAAGCCTCAGGTCGAAGTAAGCGACAGACTTCACACGAGTTCTACAAGAAACTATATAAACTGACTGTAGCGGGCGGAGTAGCATTCTGGGCAGCTGACTTCGCAATTTCCCTGTCTCCCATCGCTGCGGAGTATAGAGCTGCCTTTTCAATTTCTTATCTTCCAATGGCTCTTGTTGAAGCTTTGCTTGGTGGTCTGATTATCGGGTGCTGCGTCAGCTATTTCTTGCTTCGTTTTTTTGACAAGATTCCAAAAAAGAATCCAATTCTAAAATCCGTGATGCTCAGCTTTGTTGCCTTAGTCGTTATCGAAGTCTTTTCAACTTTTGTTAATCTAAGCAATGCCTCTGTCTACCTTTTGATCGACACAGGAATGAACGTGCCAAGGTTTCTTGCTCTTGGAATAGTTGTTGGCTATCTATACAATAGGCTCAACGGGCGCACGCTACACCGACAATATGAAGTTTGAACTTCGCGATAAAAAGAAAGAACCCGATCCCCAATTAAACTTGAGATCCATGAGTGCGATGTTGCACGATTGGATTTCTGGCTCTATGAGTGAACCAGATGACCCACAGCCATTCGTAGAGCTAGACGCAGAGTGGAGTCCAATTCTCAAGAAGTTGTCAGCTACAATCAAGGACTACGACAATCTGGACTACTTCAAAGTAGACGAAGACTGACTTTTTTGAGCGAGGTCTTGAACAATTAACAATAGTGTACTAGAAATAGTCATTCTGTATTGTGTAATACTACAGAATACACAGATTTCATGTGTTTACAATAGAAACGCATACATGATGCTTTGCATTTTCAGGTTTTACAATGTTATTGAATTTGGAATCATAGAATATTAATGAAACTGTAATATAAATATAAAACTGAAGACTTAATCATCAGTGAATAAGGTCCCAGCCCATAATGTGACTGGAATTATTTAACCTCAAAGTGAATTTTAATAAAAAATTAATAAAAAAAATTAAGTTTTACCAAAAAAAGCAATAGTTCTTGGTTTAAAAGTTTCTTGATTTTCCTTTCATATCGAAACTCGCTATAACTCCACTTCTATTTTTGAACTCCCAATTTCTTCCAAAATCATTATATTTCCAGAAATGAGTGTTACAGATTTTTAAATCTGAAAGGTACATACCGAATAGAGAATTTTCAAGTCTTTGAGGATTTTTTCCATCGAGTCCTGGAGTATAGGATAATTTCATTTCTCCGTAAGGCATAGTAACGTGGAAAGTATTTCCTTCTCGATTTAAATTAATATCCACATATTTTATTCCTAAAACTTTCGATAGAATCATCCCACCAGGAATTCTGTTAGTGAAAAAAGGTTCCAAGTATCTTCTTTGTTCTTCAGTGGTTTTATCGCTAAGATATACCCCTCCTTCTCCACCTTTAGATAATACATCAGCAGCTTTATTAGAATATAAATCAACTACATGAATCGCCAATACACCGCTGATATCTACATCTCCTATTTTTCCTTCTTCAATATGATATAATTAAAATGATTTACAAGGAGTTTCTCTGTCTCTTCCAAAATAAAAAGAGCAGTGCCCTTCTGATGCGCATGCTTCATGCCATACGCCTTTTATACTCCAATTAATTCTTTCTTTTACTTCTTTAGACATTCTTTAATCCCTCTATTTATACAAAAGTATACTAAATATACAAATTATAAAATGGAAGATAAAGCTTTTCATGAGAAAAGAACTTAAAATCATATTTAATGTTTTTGACTCCATTGTCTAAAGATAAACATTAAAACATTTATGGACAATAAATACTGAAAATTGTTTCTCATATGATAATAATAAATATAATAAATGGAAAAAAAGATGAAAAGAAAGATATTTTTTTATCCCTAAATTTTAAGTAAACGGATAGATAAAGAAGGAAATTATTTGATTTTATAAAATTCTTCCTTAAATTCTGGTTTTTTCTTGTATTTTTGAAGGAAAATAACTCCCCCTTGATCGGACCCTCCCTCAAGAAGTTGGCGATTAACCGTTATACCACATTTCTCAAATGCGTCTGCGAGATCTCCCATTGATGGAGGACATCCTTTAATAGGAACTAACTCGTTTATATTCGGATGGTCCTTATTTTTATTGTATTGACATTGACCGACAAGAATAGTTTTATTATTCCCCGCAGATGGTTCCATTATTTTTCCTGTTAGAAATTCAAGACCACCAAATGTCTCACCATTCCAAGCATTCTTCAGTAATACTAGCATTAACCCGTTCATTACACTGCAGTAAGTGCACATAGTTGTATCGTATTTTCGATATTTAAGGCCTTTAAATTGTCTTTTATAAAACGGTAAAGGTAGATCTCCAGCTTCATTGTATATAAACTCCCATTCATGGTGTTTTGCTACGGATTCTATTTCTTCACCAACAATCTCTATATCAGATATTTCAGTTGTCTTACCTCTATCTTTTGCCGCTTGAACAAGAGAAGGTACACTAGAAGGCTCTATCCCTAAGAGTTTTGTGCCTACAAGATCAGCTGAGAGAACATCTTTTGATGCAACTAAAAGGTTGGTTCGATGCGCTTTTCCATCCATTGTAGGACCCCTTTCTAATGTATAAATCCCATCAATAATGGTTAAACAGGGGGGAATGCTATTGGCCAACTTTGCAACATTAAAATGTAAGTTTTTAATAGGATCAGCACCGTGAAACTTTTTACGGGATGCTATATTGATAAATCCTTTTAAATTTTTTAGTCCAAGAGTTACATGGGCTTGAGAATGAGTTTTTAGTGTTGGAATACTTATGATGTAATCTGCCTTTAGTGGATGGGAACTAAAATTTACGAGAAATTCACATCCCATATCTACTTTTTCAAATGGACCTTCCCCTGTATTAACTAACTTAACACCATATCTTTCTTTTAGGCTGTTATAGCCCAATTTTTTAAAAGCGTCTTCGGCGGCCTCTGGGGTACCAAATCCTTCTCCGATAGTAATGTCATTAATATCGTATTCATTTAATAACACAACAACATCCTCGATGACTCGAGAGGTAGTGATTACACCCCATTTTGGATGAGGAAAACTACTCCAATAGACAATGTTGGGTTTAATGAAAATTTTTGCATCCTTAGGCAAATCATCGAATAACTTTGATAATTCAATTACTTTTCGGACAGATTCTAAAGGTTCTTCATATTTAACAACAGAAACTAAATTTTTACTCATGTAGTTACACCTTTTTTTATTGAAATAATTAGTGAAATGATTATTAAGTATTTTAAAAATTAATTTATTTGATAAAAATGTTCTTCAAATTCAGGCTTGCCCTGATACTTCTGCATGAAGATCAACGGGGCCTTTTCTATGTTCTTAAAAATATATGAAGGTGCTCTGATTCCTGCTTGCCTTAGAGCGTCTTGTATTTTATCAACTTCAGGAGGGCATCCATCAATTGCAATCAGTTCTTTAATATTTGGATGGTCCTTATGCTTATTGATTATGCATTGTCCAAGTAATATTGTTTTATTCATCCCCTCAGAGGGTTCCATGATTTTTCCGGTAAGTACTTCTACATTGTCAAAATCCTTACCCTTCCACGCTGATTTAATTGCTATTAATAAAACTGCATTGTAAAAACTGCAATAAGTACATATAGTATCATCGTATTTTGGATAACTTAGCCCTCCAATACCCGCTTTTGCGTAAGAAAGAGGTAACGTATTATTATTTTTGTAGATATAGTCCCATCCATGGGGCACGGCAAGATCTTCTATGCTTTCTCCTTTGACTTCAATATCTGATAAATCTACTGGACGATTTCTGTCCTTAGCTGCTTGAACCAAATGGGGAACAGCAGTAGGTGCTATGCCTAGTAAACTAGAACCCACCATATCCGCGGAGAGCATGTTATTGGAAGCAACTATTATATCGCTTCTATGAGCTTTACCGTCAAAAGTTGGACCTCGTTCAAGCGTATAAATCCCATCGATGATTGTAAGGCCAGGCGGTGCTTTATCTGCAAGGTGTGATACATTATAATGTAAGGTGTATTTGGGATCGTCCCCATGGAACTTTTTACGAGATGGAATATTTATCAAACCTTTCAGATTTTTTAACCCTAAACTAACAACGCATTGCGCGTGAGTTTTAAGAACAGGAACATCAATTAAAAAATCTGAATGAAGCATATCTGCATTCATTTTTGCGGATACCCCTTCTGCTAACTCTACTTTTTCAAATGGTCGTTGAAAAATATCGTATACTTTAACGCCATATCGTTCCTTAAGAGCGTTGTATCCAAGTTTTTCGAATGCGTCTTTAGATGTTTCTCTATCTTTTGGGCTTTCAGTAACTATTCCTTCTCCGATAGTAATGTCAGTTACACCATGCTCTTTTAATAATATTAAAATTTCCTCCATTACGCTCGAAGTTGTGAGCATACCCCACTTTGGAAAATTACAATGTCGATTCCAATAGACCAAATTAGGCTTTATAAAAACTTTAGCGTTTGAGTCGAGTTTTTCGAATCCATTTGCAAGTTTGACGGCTTTCCAAACAGAACCTGATCCTTTCTTGTATTTAACAATAGAAACAATTGATTTACTCATATATTCATACCATTCTTTTATTAAAGATTATTACTGAATTGAATATTAACTATTTTAAAAATTAATTTGTTTTATAAATTTACTCCATTTCTTTAGTTTGCCCGTTTTTTCTTAGGATTACTATATAATTTCTTTAGAAAAAAAAAAAAATTAGAAATATATGTCAGATCGTCTTGCCATATATTTAACGAATTCGAAGGAAACAATACAGATAAGCGAAATTAAGAAACACACTAACCAGTCTAATCCCGTAAGGAACATAAATCTGAAGTTTAAACCCCAATCAGCGAGCGTTACTTGGACTCCGGGAATATACATGAGTGCAAGAAACAGTGCAAACAAGAATCCAATTAGTAAATACATAAATCGGGTGCTATCTTCTTTAATACTCATGATTAGTGATTTGTTAGGTCTCCTAATTTGTAACACTAAAAATGACTCGCAGATGAAAATAGTAACCATCAACATAGTAAGAGTTTTAGCTTCGTTTAGAGAAATTCCACTTCCATCTGGGAATGTAAGGGGAGAAAACAAATAGGCTTCGTTTAAATCTCCGAAATTGATAACAGAAACTTCAGGACCTAAAAGTGTCGTGAAATAAACGACGATCATACTAATAGCCAATAAAGCTCCAAAAATAAATAAAAGGACAACGGTATTTTTTGATAAGATTTCCTCCTCGTCGTGAGGTTTTTGATTCATTAAATCTTTAGAATTACGGTCAAAGGTGAGAATTAAACCTGGAAAAATGTGAACCGTTATTGAGAGGAAAATCCATTGGTAATAGAATGCGTCGTCTAAAAAGTAGGGGAAATTCAATATAACAGATAATATAAATTGGACAATGCCTTCAAAAACATTTATACAGATATAGAAAAACACAACTGCTCTGATGCGAGCAAAAATGCCACGCCCTTGTTCGATCCCTGTAACGATCGATGTAAAAGAATCATCGCTTATTACCATATCGCTCGCTTCTTTCGCAACGTCAGTTCCTTGAATCCCCATAGCTATTCCTGCATCTGCCATATTCAAGGCTAGAGCGTCATTAACCCCATCTCCGGTCATAGCCACAACTTGATTAGCTTCTTGGTATTTTTCAATTATATCTTGTTTATGCTCTGGAGATACTCTAGCAAACACTTTGATTCTGCTAAAATCAAAAAACGATTTAACTTTTTTTATTTCTTTTCCTTCTACTACAATTTCATCCTTGTTTTTAATAATCGCGATTTGTTGGGCAATAGCTTTTGCCGTCGTGGGAGAATCCCCGGTGATCATTACTACATCCACCCCAGCGTTGTGACATTGCTCAATGCTTTGTTTCACGCCTTCCCGAGGAGGATCAAGAATCGTTACAAACCCAATGTAAATCATATCCGACTCGCACAACTTTCTACTTTTCTCATCTTCTGGTGGAATAGCATCCAATTTTTTATAACACAAACTTAGAATTCTATATCCTTGTCCTGCGTAGATATCCGAAATCTTTATGACTTTATCTTTAATTTCATCTGTAAATTCTAACTCTTGGTCTTTAAATAAGACTTTTTGGCACAATGGAATCAGAATTTCGCTCGCACCTTTAGTAAAAGAATAATATATACCCTCTTTTTTATAAACTTTAGTCATTCTTTTAACTCTAGAATCAAATGGATGCTCTTTAACGTAATCAAAATCTTCTAAGAGATAATCCCCCATTCCCTTTTGAAAAAGAACCATTAACGCTCCTTCTGTAGGAGAACCAATTACTTTCCAATTATTGATAGTTTTACCTGATATTTCAATCTCATTTTTTACCAAAGCAGAGTTATTGTTCAAGAAACCTGAAGTTAAAAGCAACTTGAGTTGAGGATGATCATCAATGTGTTTTACAAATACAGAATTTTTCGGATCGTCGACTAATATTATGTCTCCGTCAGGACTATAGCCACTACCTGAGACATTATATGTAGAACCATTTGTCCATATATGTTGAATAGACATCTGGTTTTTTGTCAGAGTGCCTGTTTTATCCGAACAAACTACGCTTACTCGACCTAAACTGTCTACTGAAGCGAGATTTCTGATGATGACACCATGGCGGGCCATAGTTACAACACCCGTTAACAAAATAATTGTTACAAGGAGTGGTATATTGATAGGTAGTAGATCCATGGCAGAGTTAAGACTTTTGACTATATCTAACTCACCTGTAGCGCCCCAAAGAATCATGAGAATAACAAACCAAAAACCAATAACGATCAACCCAAGCCACTTACCAAAATTATTCATTTTTTCTCGAATTGGAATCTCGCTTGTTCCTGCATCTTCTAAACCTTGTGATATTTTTCCTATTTCGGTATCTTTACCTGTTTTTACGGATATTGCCGTTGCATTACCAGTAGCAATAAAGGTTCCGTAGTACACCATATTAAATCGTTCTGCGATAGCTATGTCCTCGTTTTTTATTGCAGCTCCGTCATGAGCTTTTCTAACTGGCTCAGATTCTCCCGTCAAACTGGATTCGTTAACTTCTAGGTTAGAAGATTGAATAATTCTCCCATCAGCAGGTATTCGGTCTCCTTGTTTTAGGACTAGTAAATCGCCAGCAACTACATTTTTTGTCGTAATATCCTCCTTTTGACTGTCTCTTATTACGGTGGTTGTGGGTGCTGTCATTTCTCGTAGAGCGTTTAATTTTTTTGTTGCTCTATATTGCTGTATGATGGCGACTATACAATTGAGAGCCACTATGCCTAAAGTTAGCATGACGAATATTAAATTTCCCTCGCCCATTGTGATTGCTGCTAAAAACAATATTAACGAAGCGAATAGATAAATTACGATTAACCAATTGAATAAAGGAGCGAGGTAAATTTTGATAAATCCTTTAGAAGCTTTTGGAATCTCGTTAAATCCATAAAGTTCAAGCCTTTTTTGGGCTTCTTCATTCGTTAATCCATTAGTTGAGTTTGTTTGAAATTTTTTATAAATCTGATTTAACTCCATATTGTAATAGATTTCTTCCACCATTAGCTATTCTCCCGGGATTTAATCTTATTTTTGATTAAAAAATTGACGATAAAAAATAATTATAACTATACTATAGAAATTCTTCTTTTTATTTTATAGTATTTTTATTTAATAATATTAGCTATTAAAAATAATTTACAAAAAATAATAGAAAAGATTCAAAAATACACTATTCAAGACAATTAGAAAAGAATATTTTTTCTTCTCGCAATGTATTTAAAAACTTCTATTCCCATTAAGCCTGGTAGTGCTAGCAATATACATATAATCCAATCGGTTCCACTTAAAAAGAGAAAGTTAATTTGTAAATCTAAGCCAAATTCATCGTTCACATAGTAATTAACGGTGTTTGAGAAGAAAACGAATAAGATGTGCAGAGCGAGCGTACATGAACTTATTACGAACAAGGTTAGCGAAAATTCGTTTTTAAGGCTTTTGATAAGTGATTTGTTAGGTCGTCTAAATGTCCAGATGAAGGTAGTTTCAACAATGTAAAGCGTGGTGATAAACATAGTTCTTGCTTTTTGTGCTAACAATTCGGGTTGTGTTGATCCAACAGGAATATAACTAATAGAAGGATTTTGGTTCCACCCATTTAACGGGATTGCGCCTCCTAATGTAAATTGAAGAACTAATACCAAACCAATTCCCATCAATAACGCTTGGAATACCAACATAATCCACATATTCTTGTTTAATAGTTGTTCTTCGTCTCTGGGATGTTCTTTCATCACATCTGTTGGATGTTTATCAACCACTAGAGCTAAAGCAGGTAAAGAATGAACTATTGCGTAGATATAAATATGTTGCCACTCTGAACTAAACAAATCAAATAATGGGACAAACTCATAGGCAAAAAAAATAACTGATTCCATTAGATTTAAGCAGATAAAAAAGAATATGATGGTTCGTATTCTCGCGAATAATCCACGACCAATTTTTACACCTCTAACTATAGATGTGAAGTTATCGTCGCTAACAACCATATCAGCAGTTTCCTTAGCAACATCGGTACCCATAATACCCATAGCTATCCCAGCATTCGCTAGTTTTAAAGCTAAAGTGTCGTTAATACCATCCCCCGTCATAGCACAGACGTGATTCTCTGACTGATACTTTTCTATTATTATCTCTTTATCTGAAGGATTAACTCTCGCAAATACAGACACTCTATTGAAATCAGCGTCGTTTAGATTTTTAATATCTGAACCTTCTACGATTAAATCCCCTTCCTTGTAAATTCTCATTTGAGCCGCAATAGTTTTGGCAGTAGCTGGATGGTCGCCTGTGATCATTGCAATTTTGATACCGGCTGACTCACATTCCTCTACTGATGCTTTCACTCCAAGTTTAGGAGGGTCTAATATTGAAACAAAACCTAAGAAGACAAGATCATTTTCAACTTTTTGTCTTTTAAAATCTTGTTCACCCTCGATTTTCCTATAACCAATAGCCAAAGTTCGATATCCTTGGTTCGCTCGAATTTGAATTTTATCGATTAAGAGGTTTTTTACTTTTTCGGTAAATGTTTCTTCTACACCATTTATTTCAATTTTGCTTGATATATCTAAGAACTTCTCCGGTGCTCCTTTTGAGAATGCAATAATATGAGCACCATCTGCTTTAAGTTTGCATACGGTAGTCATTCGCTTAACTTCAGAACTAAACGAAAACTCCTTCAATATTGAGTATTTATTTTTCACGTCATAAGGAATGTATCCAGCCTTTTCAGCTAACACTAATAGAGAAGCCTCTGTTGGCGAGCCTAAAGCTTTTCTTACTGCTATTTCTTTTGATTCTTTCAATTGGACTTTAATATCTTCATACACTAATTTAGCGTTATTATTTAATACGCTTGAATCAATGAATTTAATAAACGTAGGATTTTCCTTTAAGCTCATTTCCTTTCCATTTTCGAGAATGATTCCTTCAGGATCATATCCTGAACCTGTAACTTCGTATTCATTGTTGTTAATCCAAAATTTTTCAACGGTCATTTCGTTTTTAGTAATAGTTCCAGTCTTATCTGAGCATATTACGGATACACGGCCAAGAGATTCAATTGCTGACAAATTCTTGATGATTACTCCACTTTGAGCCATATTAAGTACCCCTGTAACGAGAACGAGCGTTGTTAATAGAGGTAGGTTAATAGGCATGATTCCCATTGCTCTTAATATAGAAGATATAATCGCGTTAGTTATATTATCACCAAAAAATAAACCTTCTAATCCCAAAATAGAAAATTTATACACAATTAAGACGATTAGGTAAATGATAACTATCGTTCCAAGGATATACCCTAACCTATTTAGCTTTCTCGTTAGTGGAATGTCCTCAATACTTCCCATTTCATTAAGTTGATTTGAAATTTTGCCAATCTCAGTATTAAGTCCTGTTCCGGTGACAAGTGCTTTCCCTCTACCAGTATTTATGTAGGTTCCCATAAACACCATATTATTTTGCTTTTGAATAGGTAATTCTCTATCTTTGAGTGGCATATTGTTTTTTTCTACTGGTTCGCTTTCCCCGGTGAGTGGAGCCTCGTCAATGGTTAAATTTGTCAATTCAAGAATTCTCGCATCTGCACCGATCTTATCACCTTGCTCTAATAAAATAATATCTCCTGGAACTAGTTCTCTTGTAGGGATTTCGAATTGAATTCCGTCTCGTAAAACAATCGTTTTTAGAGCGCCAATTTTCCTAAGAGCTTCTAAAGCTTTTTGAGCTCTATATTGTTGAGATATCACGGTTATTGAATTAATAATTACAACTGCAAAAGTGATGATTGTTGAAGTTTGATCTCCGAGTATTATTACAATTGCTCCCGAAATTATTAAAATTATAATTAAGAAATTAAAGATCGGCGCAAGGTATATTTTCCACAATGATTTTCTAATCTTTGGTAATTCGTTGTAGCCATATTTAAGATAATTGTTTTCTATTTCCGAAGCGTGCAAACCATTGCTAGTATCTGTCTGAAACTCAGTAATTAGATCATCTATTGATTGAGAATAGGCTATATCAGAAGGAGGTTGGGTTTGATTCATTTCAATATTTATTTCTAATTTAGATTAGATTAATTACTAATAAATACTGCTTTAAACATTTTTAATTATATATTTTTTTCTCTAAAACAAAGTTAACTGTTATGATTAAAGATCAAATTCTAAAGGATTTCCTAATATATCAAGGAACATATGATATTTTTTTCTAATAGTTGTGCTCGAAAATCTGCTTGTTTGTTCGACAATACTTTGAGTAAAAATCTTGCGATTCTCTAACGTCTGTCCAATATAGTAAATTAATCCTGCTGTAAAAGCTTTGTAGTTCACGTTTTGAATTTGCTCGTAAGTAATTTTCTGTAAAACTTTGGCTACTAATAATTGCATTTCCAACTTTAATTTGGTGTAATCTGATTCGCTGGAAAAATATTGTTCAACTCGTTCAAACTTGATATTGTTTAAATCCTTTTGAAATAGAATTTTAATCTTATTTTTTATATCTTCTTCTAGATTATTAGCGTTTTTATATCCCTTCAACCTTTTATCCGTTCTTTTAACCTTTAGCATTGCATTGTTGAGCATTTTTTTGTTTATCTTGTGACCTAAATCTTTAGACGCTTTAATGAAGTCTTCAATCCTAACATTTGTAGTTTCTTTTATTTCCATCCAAATAATTGCAAGAAATATAATTACCATATTTTCGTAGGTCTGCCTATGATATTTGTTATACCGGAGATATTTGTCCTTTATTTCGTTATATTTAACCTTGTCAATACTTAGTCCAATACCGTAACTTTTGAGCATGCTAATAGTCTTCTTTTGTTCGGTAAAACTACTCTGAGAATCCTTAAACCACTTGGATAAAGTTTTAATTTGCTCAAAACGAGCTCTTGTTTTTGGATCCTGAGTAGCTCTTGAATCACCTATTCTTATTTTTCTTTCGTAATCTAATTGAGATTCAGAATAAAAGTCAAGGGACGGATCTATCTCGAAAGCGATTTTATCTTTATCAATTAAACCACAATCTTGACAGACATAGTATCCACCTTCCAGCTTTAAGTTCTTGTGTTCGCATTCAGTTATTTCTTTATTAGAATTATTCAATGATTCAACAATTAATTGATATAATTATAATCTATCACATCTATTCAAAAAAAGTATTAATCTTTAATTTATAAATGTAGTATAAAAAAAACCATCAAATTAAATATTATATAAAAGATTTAAAAGAAAATAATGAGTATACAATATATATAATATTATGAGAAAAAAACAAGCGATTAGTTATGGAGCGTAAAGTAGTAATAAAATGGGTAAAAATCTTTAGTATTAGTTTTCTAATTCTTTCATTAGTTGGATTAATTGATCTCATCTTGTTCAGCACTCTTATTAACCTAACTTTAGACAGTCAGCAATATACTATTCTAACGATAATATTTCAATCAGACTTTATGACTTTTCACGCAGTGTTGATATGGATTGTTTTACTCAGTATTTTTTGTAGCTTTATTGCGTTATCGTGCTCAATTTTCAAATTTGTTAGTAAAAACACCGTCGAAGATAAAATTCTTGCTAAATTTTTATTACTTATAGGTTTATTCCTAATTATTGGTGGTTTTATCACGATGAGTTTCATAGTTTTATTAGGTAAAAGCACCATCAATACAGGTATCACTAATATTATTGTCCAAGAAGCACTCCTTTCGCCTTCGATTACTCCTGTTATTGGAGCGATTATGTGGCTGTATTTCCCTTTTGGTGTTGCTTGTTTTTTAATCTCTGGATTAATTTTCGGCGGAATTGGTCTTAAGTGGATGCTACTTATTGAAGAAGAAGAATCTAATAAAAATTAAAGCTGAATTTAGCTTTATTATTCAGTTTCTTATAACAAAAAAAAAGAAAATTAATTTAATCTGCCCGGTCTATAAAATCTCTTACTAGAGCTTACCTTTGATTTGCTTTGCTCTACTACGTAAAGTAACTTCTGTTATTTTAGCTATATCTGCTACGAGAGATTGTGTTCTTCTTATTTCTCCATCTTTTGCTGCGATATAGATACACGCTGCAGCTAACCCTTTCGGATCCTTCCCTGTTCGCTGTAAACCGTTCTTAGATGCAGTTCTTAACATGTCGATTGCAACTTTTTGGATTTTCATTGGGAGTTTCAATTCGTTACCAAACCTGAAAACTAAACTCTCAGCGGTGATAGGCTGATATCTAAGACCTAAACTAGGAAGTACCTCTCTTATAATCATCGCGAGACTTCTGTGAACAGTTCTTCTAGGAGTTAACGAAGCTTCGCAAACCTCGTCTAATAATCGTGGAAAATCATGGACTCTAATCGCGGCGTATAAAGATCCCGCAATAAATCCATTAATTGACCTTCCCATTGTTAATTTCTTCTTAGCTACAATACTATAAATCTTCCACGCAGTTTCTGATATGTATTCAGGAATATTTAATTTTGAGGTAAGCATTTTCAATTTGGGCTTAGCTTCCCAAAAGTTACGTTCTATACTTGAAATAAGAGAATTTTGAATTTTTGATAAACGTGAAAACAAAGCTTGCTCCTTAGGACCTATTGATTTCCCTTTTGAATCTGTTTTCGTGTTTGGGAGCATTGTTCTCGGTCCAAAGTCCCGCCACCTCGGCTCAGTCCTTCGGCGGTTCTGTATCTCTTCTACAGTGTAAGCTCTTCTCTCATTACCCACATATGTTCTTTCTGCGATCATACCGCAATTTAAGCAAACTTTATTCCCATCGCGTTCTTCAATGGATGGGTTTGGACAACAATTAACTTTTTTACTAGGGGGCAAATTATCTTGATCATTATTATCTTTAGAAACTAATCGATCACGGTAATTGCTATTCATACGATATCACAAAAATGTATTTTATACATAATATTATATAAAAAATCAGATGATGTTACGACTTTAATAAATATGATATTATATAATATTCCAATATGACTTTTTAAATCTTTGTGTATTAATACAAAGGGGAACAAGATGGGAATAAAAATTAAAAAATTAAAATTAAAGTCGCTACAGCAAATCTTTAAAATCCTCTGGATTTAGTTTAGATACTCGATCTTTCATTTCCTTTGTCCGTAGCTTACTCATCTTAAACTCGTAATCGAGGGGTTCCTTATCCTTCCTATATTTCTCAAGAAGTCTCTTCCAGAATTGGATCTTTTCTTCCCGCAAGGATTTCAACGCATTGCTAATCAGTGAAATCAATGTGTCAAATGAGCCCAAATAATAATTAATCTCCAAAGGTGTTAACCCTTTTTTATTATCTTCAACTAGTTCTTCAGGAATATAATACTCAGAATGTTCTAATTCCACAATAAAACGCTTTATTGATTTCTCAAGACTCTTACTACCAGATAGATTTTTTGACTCAAAATTTTGGTAAAGAACGTCAGAGATTTTATCAAATTCACCTTCATTATCGCCAATATGACTACTTCTTAACGCTTCACCTTTTATTACGTTAAAAAATCCTTCAAGAATCTTACAACCAAGCGCAGATTTATGATGAGAGAATAGATTTTTAACTTCTTTCCCTTCCGCATCTGTTATAGAGCAAATCGCAGTAAAGGAATCCTCTGTAAACGGCAATTTATCACCTTTCATATCAAAAATAAAAATAGTAATTAATTTAAAGAAAAAAAGAAAGCGAACATATTTAAATATAGACACTCACTAAATTTTGCTTATCCAATAGTTTAAATATCTCCTTGAATTTAAATCGTTTATGAAGGCATCTTGACGAATTTTATTATTCCAATGCATTGTAGCTCACCAAGACAAGTTGTGGGAAGCCTAAGTTTGTACGATATTGAAGATATTCGACATTTTTGTTTACGGGGAATAACATGGGAATTAATGATACCAGTAATTTTTTTTACAATAATCTATAAGAAGTAAACTTAAGAAAAATCTATATTTTTAATTATTAATTACTCAATGAATTAATGTGTTTACTATGGATTTTTATGAAGTTGTAAAGAAGAGAAGAAGTTATAGAGTGTTTAAACCGGACATGCCAGAAGATGATAAGGTTAATCGAATTTTAGAAGCTGCTAGATTAGCTCCTACATGGGCAAATATGCAAGGAATGCATTATATTGTTGTTAAAGACCCTGAAACCGTAAAAGGAGTATGGAAAGCAGTTGGTCAAAGAAAAAAATTTGCTGAGGCACCTATGTACGTCGTAGGTGTTATTTCTGAATCAGGTTCGGGGACCAATACTAATGGTATAAAATATTTTCCTTTAGATTGCGGAATCTGTTTTGAACATTTAATTTTAGCTGCAACAGCTGAAGGTTTAGCTACTTGTTGGATTGGATGGTTTAATGAAACTAAAGTAAAAAAAGTCCTTGAAATACCTGAGGATTTCAGAGTTATGGCTATAACACCATTAGGATATCCTGTTAAAGAAAAAGGCGAAGTAATAGAACGCAAACCTATTGAAGAAATCGTTCATTACGACAAATTCTAATTTAGCTTGAAAATCTTTCTTTTTGATTTTTGATTTTTTTTTAAAGAAAAAGTAAAATAATCTCATATTTTATTTCATATATGAATATTGTAAGAATTAATGCTAATTCAAACACGATTAAATACGAAGAAATAGTTAAGAATTCAAAATACTATTTATTGGGTGCTCGAGGGCTAACTTCACAAATCGTTCACGATGAGGTTCCTCCAAGATGCGATCCGCTTGGACCTGAAAATAAATTGATTTTAGCAAATGGTATACTTACGGGAAGTCCATTCCCAAATTCTGCGCGCACTTCAATCGGTGCTAAAAGTCCATTGACAAATGGTATAAAGGAAGCGAACGTGGGCGGTAGACCTTCATTTATGCTCGCCAAGCATGGTATTAGAGCCTTAGTCTTTGAAGATGTATCTTCAGAATTAAAAATACTTCTAATCAACGAGAATCGAATTGAGTTATTACCAGGTAACGAATATAAAGGGTTAGGAAACTACAAACTACATCGGAAACTGAGAGGTAAATACGGAGAAAAAATAGGTGTTTATTCTATAGGTCCTGCTGGTGAACATAGGCTGCCATCGGCAACTGTTGCTGCCAACGACTTAGAAGGCTATCCAAGTAGACATGCAGCTCGTGGCGGTTTAGGTGCAGTTATGGGTTCTAAAGGTATTAAAGCTATAGTAATTATCCCTTCTAAAGAATCAAAGGTAAAAATGCACGATTTAAAGAAGTTTAGAGAAGCTTCGACGCCTTTTGCTAAACAATTAGCAGAAACTAAGAAAGTATTTTCTACCTACGGAACAGCATTAAATATGAGCATAATGAGTGAACATCAAGGAATCCCTACGAAAAACTTCCGATTTGGATCCTTCGATAAAATTTCAAATATTAGTGGAGAAAAACTCCACGAACTAGTAATGGCCAGAGGAGGAAAGAAAAATTTGGCTTGTTCCCCTAATTGTGTTATAAAATGCTCGAATTTAATTGTAGACGAGGACGGGAACCATATAACTTCTAGTCTTGAATACGAAACAATGTGTTTAAATGGTACAAATTTGCTCATTGATGACTTAGACAGCTTAGCTAAAATCGATCATTTCTGTGACGATGTAGGAATCGATACCATTGAGTTCGGGTGTACAGTTGGAGTAGCTATGGATTGTGGTGAGATTCCTTGGGGAGATGCCGAGGCAGTTTTTAATATCTTGGATAAAGAAATCCGGGAGAATACTGAAATTGGCAATTTGTATGGGAGTGGTGTTAAAAATATTGGGAAGAAGTTAAATGCTCAAAGAATACCTGAAATAAAAGGTCAAGGTATATCTGCTTATGATCCTAGAGTCTTTAAAGGAATGGGTGTTACTTACGCTACAAGCCCAATGGGTGCTGATCATACAAGTGGAGCAGCTATAATTGGCAGGGTCTCGAGTCAAACCAAAGACTATGGTGAACTTACTAAAAATGAGGGTAAATTTGATTTATCGTTTGAATTGCAAGTATACACCACAATATTGGATTCGATGGGCTGTTGTTATTTTATAGGACCGAGCTATGAGAACATGAAGATTGTAACTGCTGCTATTAACGCAATGTATAATTTAGATTTAACAAGAGCAGAAGTAATTAATATTGGAAAGCATATTCTTAAAACTGAGATTGCATTCAATGAGAAGGCAGGTATTACCAAAGATGATAATGATGTTCCTGAATTTTTAAAAATTGAGCCTTCTGAACCTAGCGGTTTGAAATTTACTTTCACTAAAGAAGAATTACAGAATTTTTGGAAGAAACTAGAATGAAAAACAATTTTTTGTGCTTTTAATCAAATATATTTCAACCATCCCTTTTTTTTCATTATTAATTCCGCCGAGATTATTAGTAATAACCCAAGAGAGAGGATTATTAGTAGAATTAAGTTAATAATAAATAAATGATAAGCTGAAACACTATCCAACAATATTGGAGTATTTACTAAAATATAACTAACGCCACAAATAAAGAATATAATTTTATTTTTCTTGTAAATTGAGAGCGAAAAGTGCCAACAAATGATAAGAAGTATAATCGAGCTTGAAGTTATAACACTTGTTAACGCTACAGATGTGTTATAAAAAGCAAATATTATGGAATTTACTACGATATTTTCTATTAGGAGCAAATATAAAAATCTTTTAGCGTTGTTAACGAAAAAATCTTGTTCTAGTTTTAAGAGGATACTCAAAGCAAAAGGAGGGACTGTGATTAATATCAAAGTAATGGATAAGAGCAGATTGTTAAGTGTCAGAAATCCTAATAACAAACCTAAAACAAGACTTATTAGAAGTAAAATGGAACCTAAAAGTCTATAGATGCCTTCTTTTTTACCTTTAATACCCATCTCGTAACCTATATTTTTCAATAATTCCAAGAAATTATAAGTTTATATAGAAAAAAAAGTATTTTGAATTATTACATTAATATTTGAATCTTTATTCAAATAATTCCAAAAATAGCATAATTAAATATAACAGGTTGTAGATATTGAGTGAAATTAATATTTTAAAAGAACTGGAAGAGATAGTTGGGGAAGAATTTGCTTCTAATCGTTCGGAAGATTTATATATTTACTCCCAAGACCCAGGAGCATCACTTTCTCGACCCGTAGATTTTGTAGTGATGCCTAACACCACTGAACAAGTTCAAGAGATAGTTAAATTAGCAAATCGAGAAAAAATATCTATCGTTCCTATGGGTGGGGGACTTACTTTAAGCGGATTAATAATCCCTGTAAAAGGAGGCATCGTATTAGATATGAAAAGGATGAATCAAATCCTTGAAATAAATGAGTTTAGCCGTTATGCACTTATTGAAGCTGGAGTAACAACTGGTCAAATACTTTCGCTTTTAAATGAAAATTATCCAGATCTACAACCACCTATTCCAGACGCACCTCCATCTGCTACTGTCGCTGGAAATATGTTAATTCATGGGTCAGGATATTTATCTCAAAGATATGGAGGACATGGAGCAATGATTAATGGTCTTGAAGTTGTTTTACCTAATGGTGAAGTATGCAAATTAGGATCTTGTGCGGTTTCAGATTATTGGTTTGATAGAGGACCAATTCCGGATTTTATTGGCTTATTTATTAGTGCTTTTGGGACAATGGGAGTAATAACTAAGCTTTCGATACAATTGTTTCCAAAACCCAAAATGAGAGAAATAATTTTTGGATTAATGAATGATCCTAAAGATATACCAGATTTACTACTGAAAATCACTGCGACCGGTTATGCTGAAGATATACTTCTTGGAATGCAAGATAAACCTGAATGGATGAAAGGATACATTTTCATTATGACTTATATCACTGGTGATTCAGAAGAGGATATAAGTCGCCAAAATAAGGCTCTTAAACGGATATATCGAAAGTCTAACGCGAGATTTATGAAAGCTCCAGAAAAAATGCGAAATCTGTACTTGGACAAGCCTATCTTTGCTGCAGGGGCTGCTGATTTTAGAAAAGGTGGAGGATTCGAATATGTAGGAGCGTTTATGCCTCTTGAAAAAATCCCCGAAGCATATGAGAAGGGTGCAGATCTTGCAAGAAAATATGGCATACCTCCAACTTTAGGCTCTCGATTAATAGGTGGAGTTCATACCGTTGTAATGTTTTTTTCTTATTCCTTCAATAGAGCTGATCCTAAAGATATGGAAAACGCTAGAAAAGCCCTTCATGAGACCAATAAATTGGCATTAGAATTGGGAGGAATTCCATGGAAAGCTGAGTTAGAAGGACAAAGATTAACGCTTGAAAAAATGGATCCTAGTTATAAAAAGCTGATGAAAACTATTAAAAACACTCTGGATCCAAATAATATCATGAATTCAGGGAATTGGGAGGTACTTTAAGTATGGAATTAAACATAGAGCAGGATTGGAAGGATATAGTTCATAGATGTTTTAGATGTGGATATTGCAAATTTACTTACGATTATTCTGATTTTAATTGTCCGAGCTATAAAAAACATCTGTTTGAGACTTATTCCACTGGCGGAAGGTTATGGCTCATTTATGGTTTAATAAGTGGGGAAATCCCGTGGAATCATAGCGTAGCAAATGTACTTTACGCTTGTTCTACTTGCGGAAACTGTATGGAAAACTGTAGGTTTGACAAATTTAGAGATTTTCTGGTAGACATTATTGAAGCTGCTCGAGCAGAGGCTGTGATAAATGGATTTTGTCCAGAGAAGCAAAAAGCATTAATTGAACGTATAGAGAACTCTGAGATGTACAATCCATATGGCGAACAAAATTCAAACAACGAAGATTTGAAAAAAGAATACGATTTACCAGATAAAGCAGAGTGGGTTTATTTTATCGGTTGCACATCCAATTATCGTCAAAAAAGCCTAAGAGACGCTACTTTGAGATTCTTGAAGAAAGCTAATATTGATTTTACTTTGATTGACGAACATTGTTGTTGTAGCCCGGTAATGCGAACTGGTCAAATTAATTCTGTCAAAGACTTCATAAATTATAATATTGCTCAAATAAACAATGTGGACGCATCAAAGGTCATCACATCGTGTGCGGGTTGTTATCGTACACTAAAAAAAGATTGGTTAAAATATGGTGCTGACTATAATTTCCAAATATATCACACCGTAGAATTAGTTAAAGAGCTATTAGACGAAGGAAAATTAAAATTTCAATCAGAATACAACAAAATAGTAACTTATCACGACCCCTGCCACCTTGGTAGACATATGGATGTCTATGAAGTTCCAAGAGAGGTGTATAAGCAAATTCCCGGAATTAAACTTGTAGAAATGAAAAGAAATCGAGAGAATGCTTGGTGCTGCGGTGCTGGAGGAGGCGTAAAAATAGGATATCCTGAATGGTCTGTTGAGATTTCAAAGGAAAGACTTGAAGAAGCAAATATGACTGGAGCCTCCGTTATATCATCAGTGTGTCCTTTTTGTAGAACGAACTTAAGCGACGCCAACGATAACTTTGGTATGAATTTTGAAGTTATCGATTTGATTGAAATAATAGATAAATTAGACTTCGAAATTACTGATACTAAACAATAATTAATAGAATTCATTACCTCTTTTTGTTTTAAAATTTATATTGGTTTTAAGATAATATTTAGTTTGTAGATGTGATTAAAATGAGATTAGGTGCTCACATGAGCGTTACAGGTGGAAAATACATGGCTCTTGAAAGGGGAAAAGAGCTAGATTGTGAAACGATTCAAGTATTTATTAGAAATGTGCGTTCTTGGTCGTTAAAACCTTTAATACAAAGTGATATTGACGATTTTCTTAGAATAAAGGAAAAATTAAAAGAAGAAATTTGGCCTATTATTAGTCACAATAGTTATTTAATAAATTTAGCAAGTATAGATAACGAAAAATTGGAAAAATCATATAGCTCTATGCTAGACGAGCTTATTAAAGCTGATTTACTTAATATCGAATTGGAAAACATGCATCCTGGAGTTATTCCTATAAGCGATAAAGATGAAATCTCCAAAAAAGAAGCGTTAACTCAAATTGCTAATCAATTAAACAAATTAATAGATGAAACCAAAGGGTCAAAAGTTAAAGTTTTGCTCGAAACTACCGCTGGGCAAGGTAAGGGTTTAGGTAATAAATTTCATCATTTGACTACGATTATTGATAAAATCAAAGATAAAAATAGAATTGGGGTTTGTTTTGATACCGCCCATTCATTCGCAGCAGGCTACGACTTTACTACCAAGAAAAAATATAACGAAATGTGGAATGAGTTTGACGATATTATCGGATTGAAGTATTTATTTGCTTTTCATTTAAATGACACTGAAAAAGAGTTAGGTTCTAGAGTTGATCGTCATACTCACATAGGACAAGGAAAAATCGGCAAAGAGCCCTTTGGATTCTTATTAAATGATGAAAGATTTAAAGATCATCCTGGAATTATCGAAACTCCAAAAGGTAAAGATATGAAAGAAGATGTAATGAATCTTACAACTCTTAGATCTTTGATAAAAAAAAGAAGTTAATCGTTAATCCCGAACCTTAAACCATAAAGGACTAGTATCGTCAACTAAACCATTATAGTTTACTGTTAATTCCTCCCCTTTCTTAACGTCTCGAATAGCCGTGTATTCAATTGCTTTATTCTTATAATCGTAAAAATACTGCAAATTAGGAACATAGGAATGGTTGATGAACTGACTAACGCTTAGAGTGATTGCGTTTTTAAAAGCCGGTTTATGCTTTGGGTCTTCCCAAATATAGCAATAATTGTATAATTGAGTTTTTTTAATCTTTCTATAATCTTTATTAGGTATTAAAACTACATTTGCAACATCGATTACAGTTTTCTTTTTAATATCCTTCTTCGCAAAGGCACCTTTTCCTTTTATTTCAGATATAAATTTAACTTCTATAAATTCATGCAATGAAATCACTAATAAAATAATTCTATTCTTTTTTATTCAATTGATGCGTGACGCTTATCAATGTCGTTTTCAGTTATTCCTAATAGCACCATTAATGAGGCTCCAATAGAATCTAATATGGAAAGCGTAGAAATATCGAATAAAGAGGTAAACGGAGCTAAAGAATCTTGTAAAATCGCTTTTTCTTTACTTTTACCCTCAACTTTAATGGTCAAATCAGATAACGTAGCGATCTTACTTTTAGGATTCCCCGTAAATAAAGCGATTTTTCCTCTAATTTCTTTTGCTTCTTCGGCTATAGCTCTAGGTGAAGTCGTTTCACCGCTTCCACTTATTACTATCAATAGGTCATCTTCACTGTAGCGATATGTAACTGCGTCAGAAACAAAACAAGATTTAATACCTAGATGCATTAATCTTTGAGCAAAACATCGTCCAATAAATCCAGATCTACCAGCGCCATATATAAAAATCCTTCCGCCATTTGAATCAATTTCGACAATCAAATTAATCAACTTTAACACTTGAGTTGTATCAATTGAATTAGAATTTTTTTTTACTTGATCTGCGATTTCTAAAAGAGTATTTTGAAATCTTTCCCGTAATAAGTTTGTATTAGAACTTTTCATTTCTATCTCTCCTCCTTTGATAATTCGGGATGGACACAACTTCTCCATTGATCTACGGTTTCTTTAGGTCCTAAACCTATCAAAAGGTCTCCCACTTCAAAAATGAAATCTGACTTAAAGCTATAAATCCATTTACTTTCTCTTTTTAAGGCTATAATGTGAAACCCTCGCTTATATTTTTGATTTTGTAACTGATTATACGTTTTATCTTTAAAATAAGAATCTGCTGAAATAGTTTCCCTAACAACTATCTCTGAAGTTTCTTTGATAGCTTTCTGAAGAATAACATGTGGTTCAAAGCCTTCCAAAATATTTTCGACCAAATGAGCCGCGGCATCTGCTATTAACTCACATGAAAATACTATACGGAGTATCCCTGTTAAAATTTTTGGATTATCAAATAATTGTGTTAAATTTAAAAGATCCTTTTCAAAACTTATGTTAAGACCATCCATTAAAGACTCCATCTCTAATACATCCTCTGCAAGCTCGTAACTGTTAAAAAATAACGCTGCTAAGGCTAATTCTATCATTGTCTCAGAAATATCTGTTATCAAGACATAATCAAATTTAAGTTCTTTAATTTCTTCGTAAAATTCAGGATTTTTTAGATCATAATCCGATTCTTCTCTTATTTCCCCCATGTGAAAAGAAAAATCTTCAGAGTCATATGTTAACTTCTTTAATTCTTTAATTGGCTCAATTTCCCCTTTAATAATTAATATATCCCCGGTTTGAATTTCGTTATCTCTTTCAAATAACCAATCATCTTTTCTTTTTATCGCAATCAAATCTACTCCGTACTTAGACCTAAAATGCACTTCTTTACGTTTCATGCCTATAAATTCACAAGCGTCATTGACAACAATTTTTACTATTGGTTCAGGGACTTCGTCCCAAAACAATTGGGTAAAATCAGAAATATCGCTATTAATATATACAACTCGAGCGATATCTGCAAGAGCATCGGAGATCTTGTCAATAGAATAACCCATAACAACAATAGGTTCTAAAGCTTTTGCTTCTTTGAAACCACCAGTTTGAGTTTGAATAATTTGCAAATTCAATAGAAATGTTAATTCATGGATTCTTTTTTCAAGTTTAGACGTTTCGTCTGCAATTTCCTTACTACTAAATTTAATAGCGCTGTAAGCAAGATCAATCATCAAGTCGATCTTCTGTTTCATCTCTTTTAAAATATCCTTTAGAGATATAGGTTGGTACTGAAATTTCTTTCTTTTTTCATGCTTTTTAATTATTTTCTCACTCTCGTTTAGATAATTACACAAATATTTGGATGAAGATTATTATAAATAAGGGGGTTAAGAAATCCGCTAACGATGTCACCATTGGAATTAAGAAATTATTTGGGTCTTTTCCTTTTCTAAATATTAATATGGAACCCATAAATAAAAATACGAACATTAGTCCAAATAAAATCAAAATAGTAATAATAAAAATTGATATAATCAATAAGGGATTAACGATTTGTATTCCAGTTACGCTTCCCAATATGTATCCTAGGCTTATTAATGCAGCAAGGCTTAATAAAATTGTTATAAACAACCCGTAAAAATCCTGTTTTAATCGATCAGAGACTCGAATTTTTGGAGACAACGTACCTATATACAGATGAGAGGTAAGACGAGATACCAGAACAGTTGATATATCACCTATTAATGAATTTAAGGACGGTAAAACCAATAATATAATAGGAAAACTAGATAACACCCTTTCGTTATTAGAGAGAAGGGTCCCGGAAAAGAGTCCCATAACGGAACTAATTAGAACTACTATTACTGATTCCTTGAAGATTTTTTTGAAGTAATCCAAATTTATGGCACCCCCAACATAATAATTGTTAAGTAGAAGCAAATAACGGTAAAAAAGTCGTCAATCGCTGTCATTACCGGATTTACAATATTATTTGGATCGAGTCCCCGCCTAAATGCTAAGAAATTTAAGAGCGTTGAACAAGGAATTGAAATTGCTAGGGTTAACGCGATTGAAACAATTGGAATTACGATCAACAAACCAAGATGAAAAATATAAAGCTTAATTAATAATAAATTAATGAGGATGCTGAAAACTCCAATCGCTAGTGCTGTTAATAACGATAGAGCTAACGTAGCTAAGACATTCTCAAACCATGATTTTTTATTAAATTCGCCGATAATGAAGTCTCTTGAAGTTCGAGCAATAAATGGTCCACTTAAATTACCTCTAAGAGAAAGTAAAGCCGGTATAATTAGAATTAATAGAAGGAAGCTCTTAAATGAGACTATTAGAAGAGAGAGTACGATTCCTGCAAGGATATCGCCCACAATGGAAACCATTTCAGATGGAAACGTTTCTTTAACGATTCTACCTTTAGTATCTCGAGCTTCCATATGTCATCATCATCAGATGAACTTATTATCAAATTTTCGTTCATTCTCTTACTAATTTATTAAGGTTCGAAATTATTTAAAAATTACTAAATAAATTGAAAATGCTATATAATCATTTAAAATCAATTAAATTCTTCAATTATTTTGGTTTGGATAAAGAAAATGGATGATTTTTTTTAAATAAAATTAGATGCACCTAAAAGGAAGATTTAAAAAATATAAAATAAAAAAAATTGAATTTATGGTTATAATTTCTTAACTTTCTTGAAATGTATCGTAATTAGAGCAACCAGACTCACTGCAAGAAATCCGAGAGTCATTAAAAGTGGAAAGCCTGGTATTGCTTCGGGAGGACCAACGTATATGTATGAAACTGCCATGATTATGGAAAATGCACCTGAACTACCACCTAATGGAAAAATTATAGTCAAGGAGTTATCCGCATAATCATAAACAAACATCTCCGTTGCTTCTGGAGGAGCTGCGTCCCATTCACTATTACCACTCATGTTCCATGCCCAAAAGGTAAGGTTATAGTTATCTAGATCAAAAGATTCGTCGAATTTGATGTAAAAAGTTAAGTTCTCTAATCCTGTAGTGTTCGTAATTAAAAGGTCGCTATAGTAAAGTATTGTTCCATTAGTGATAGAGGTATTTATTGGATTATAGTTCAAAATTGCGTTTACTAACTCTACTCCCGTGTTATTAGTAATAATGTCAATACGTGAGGAGGTTATTTCACTTACAGCATCATTAGGAACGGATATACTATTTGTTCCAACATTAATGGTTTCGTTAATCATCGGATAAATGCTCAAATAATTCCAAGTTGTGTCGTCTCCGCCCGGCATATTCATCCATCCTCCCATAAAGGTTATTCTTCCACTGGTTGTATCTAGATATGTGTCGTATTCTTTATTGTTCGTCGAATTTCTAAGAAACACATGGTCTTCAGTAAATGTCATTACATCAAACATGCCTCCAAGCAATGCTAATAGATTTTCAAAATCTTCTCCCGTAAAACCTAAAGGTACAAAAAGTGGTGGCGCTATACCTCCGAACATAGCATATGGAGAGATTGCCCAGTATATATTAGCTTCAAGGAACAAGTCACCTCCAACATAATCCCAGGTGCCTGTGTTTTCATCAAATTCTTCAAATTCAGCAATGAGTGCTTTAAAGAATTGCAATTCTGGTTGTCCAGGTATTTTAGTAAAGAATCCACCGCTATCCACTTCCCAATTTGTCAAATTAACAAATTCACCATCCGTAAAAACCATTGTTGCTCTCATGTACGTTCCACCATCTTGAGAATTTTGTTTATAATACACAACATCACCTATTTCTAAGTCCCAATCAACTAATGTTTGGTGTTTTATTTCGTAATAAAGTTGAACTTCACCGTCTCCTGAAACTAAAAATGATTGCACTACTCCAGTTGATTTATCAATGACACTATTCACTCTAAAGGTCGTAGAAGAATTTCTTAGGGTAAACTCAAAGTTTGTATTCTCAGTGAGTTCGAGATCGTTAAAAGGAGTATTCCACATACGAAGCGTGTCAGAATTCCACATGAATTCGATATCTTCCCTAACGGTATTATTGGGATAGAAAAAAGTTAACTCAGGCGAAACACCTTCGTCAAAGTATTGGAAATAAAAGTTGTTTGCAAAACCTACGGGAATATTTGATTCTACTACGTAATACTCAATTCCATTCCATAAAGATAAATTACAATAAACTGCTTGAAATACCATAGGTATCTCGTCTTCCATAAACCCGTTACGAGATTTAGGAAGCATAACGTCTACAAAGTCAATAACTTCAACTTTTATATCTTCGTAATTTGAACCGCCTTCAGTAAAATCAAAATAAAATGTGTCTCCAACAGTAACTCCCCATTCAATCTCGTCAGTTATATCGTAATCAAGAACTCTTTCGATCGTAAAATTAAGTAACATTGGCACACCCATTTGAACCATCATGTATCCTTCTGCATATTCTGCCACTCCATCTGTAGCACCGTACTCGAGGTTAAGATAATATCCATCGGACGAATTTGTAAAAGACATAGAGTTAGCTGAAGGAATCGAAGTAAATCCATCAAACTGGTTGAATCTATCAGGAGAAAGTGGATCGTAAAACGTTTGGTTGAGAATATTGGCTAATACATCGACTTCTAAACTGTTTGACCCATTTAGAGGTAGTATGTAAGGTGCAGCACCCATTCCTGCTCTATATTTATGCTTAATGGTGTCTGAGTTGTTAAATCCAAATAAAGCGAATTCCATAGGACTATCATAGGATTCCAATTCTCCTTCTGTAACATTGAAATAACATTGGGTTGCGTTAACCAACGAAAAATCGTTTACTCCTAGCCAATCTATTGTCACGTTTTCGATTGAGGTTATGTTATATATCCAGATGTCTTTAAACATCATGGTAACCTCATCATTTGAAGCGTTAGTAAGGATCATTTCTACTTCCCAATAAAACTCGTCACCAACATCGACGCCCCAATGCCAACCATTATATGCGTGTTCTTCGGGAACATACGGACCCGCTTTCACTGACGTAAAAAACACACTTAAATTTATAGCTGCTGTGAACGCTAAAAGTAAGATTACAGTTAATTTTGTTCTATTTCTTAAATTATTCATAAATTTTAACCCTTTATTATTAAATTTTTTGTTAGCAAATACATAAAATTGTAAGTTTAAAAATTCTTGCTCTTAAGATATTTAAACTCTAATATTAGACTCTTATGATAAAAATAAATGATTTAAAATGATTAACGAAATTAATCATTGGATTTAATTAATTTCAACCAATTTGAATCGATATTGTTAAGTGCTGCTTCAATTTCTTTTCTTACGGCCCAGTCATCGTCCCATAGAGATTTTGCTAACGGTTCTAACGCATCGTTGTTTCCTATTTGTCCTAAAGCTCTTGCAGCAGCAACTCTAATTTTAGAATCACTGTCTTCAAGCATCTCAATAAATGGAGAAATGTCGCTAATGTTCTCGAATTTTCCTAATGCTAAAGCGATCCAACTTTTAATGAAAAGATCGTCGTCATTAATTAAAGGTAATAGAGCGTCTAAGCTATCTTCATTTCCTATTTTAATTAAAAGCTTAACTGCTGCTCTTCTAGACTTCCAATTCGAAGAATTCAAGAAGGACTTCACCTTATTAACGTAAGTTTGATTCTTTATTTTGGATAAGGCATCAATAACAATGTCTCGCACTCTATTATCAGGATCGTTTAAAAGATTTAATAATAATGAAATTTGCTGTTCGTTACCCTGCCTTCCTGTTAGTTTTGCACATAGACTTCTTATTTTCCATTCTTTAGCCTTAAGACCTTCAAGAACTTGATCTGGAACACTATCTTTAGAAATCTGAAGAAGTGAATTATAAGCTAATTTTCTGGTTTTATTATCACTACTCTTGAAGGAATTAATCATGTAGTCTACAGAGTTCTTGTCTTCAAGTAAACCTAAAAGCTTGATTGCTTCCCTCCTTTCTATCATATTTTTGCTATTTGCAACTTCATATATTTTTTCATAAGAATTAATGTTCATAAAAATTCGTTTTAACGATTGAATAGATAACCGACGTACATCTTCATTTTTATTTTTTAATATTTTAAGAAGGGGATCTATTGCTCGTTTGCTATTAATTGAACCTAAAGCTTTTATACTTGCTTTCTTAACTTCCACATCTGTATCATCCAATAAATTGATTATTAGTCTTGAATCCTTTACTTGAAGAATTTTTTCTAAAGCTTGAACGGCATTGCGTTTGACTTCAGAATCATTTTTATGAAGCAATTCCTTTAAGTAACTAGTTGAATCATCGCATTGAATTTTACCCAAGATGATTGGAATTGATCTTCTAACGTATATATTCCCTTTACCGAAAAAATTTATAATCTCACTAATATCTCCTAATTTTCCTATATTCACGATTGATTTAATTACATCGTCCTTTATTTCTAAAGAGGGATTACTGAGCATTTCTAACAAAGGTTTTAATGCAGAGAGGATTTTTATTTTACCGATAGCTATCACCGCTGCTTTTCTAGCCTCTATAAAATTATCTGTAAGAGCTTCAATTAATATTGGACTTGAAGCTTCTGGTACACTTATCGCTATAACCTTGATAATTGTTGCTCGTACTTTGCCGTCTGACTCATTTTTATAATGTGTAACAAAAAAACTTAAATTTTTTTTATCAATCAACTTTACAAATGAATTTATCATATCCACTTTATTTTCTGGAATAGCCGCTTTAAGATAATTGTCCTTAAATTCTTGAAATCCCATTTCTCTAATCTTGCATCCTTTCTTTTCAATAAAAAAAGATTTTAATTATAGAATCGGGTTCTTATTTTTATTTTTAAGTAAATAGAAAGACAGAAATTGAATTAATAAATAGTTAAAAATTCCACGTTAATTGAGGTCTCTTTACCTCTATATATCATAAAAGAAAAGTAAAAAAAATAGAAATTTACGAGCTAAGAAGCTGAAAGAGAATCGAAGCGTGAGGGATATAGAATTGGTCACGTACTTTAATCACGACTGTATGAAAATACTCAGCTAAACCTAAGAAACCTCGAATAACTGATTCGTCTTCCTCAAATTTAAACACTATCTTAGCAATAGCAGCGCCAGTGCTGAAGTTAGCTTTTTCGTAGACTCTTTCGTCAATTAAGGGAATTTTAAGCTCATTAACAATTTCATATACTCGCTTGATGAAGAGTTCTCTCTTGGGAATATTAATACACCTATTATATTGAATACTAATTATTAAAATTACAAATGAAATATGATATATAATATATTAGATTTGGAACATTTAATAGTTTATTTTTAACTGTGAAAAATTTTGAAGCATTGAATTTAATTTAGGAAATACTATGATACAAATATTATACAAAAATAAAAATATAAATTAATAAATTACTACTATATTACTACTATAGCTACATAGTATTCTTTTAAAAAAAATGATTAAAATTTTGGAGTAAATGAACTACCTTGGTTTCGAAAGAATATAAGAAGATTGAGAGAGTCGTCAATTTTATGAAAAAGGGTTTAACCTCTTTAAGCGACGATTTGGAAGAGACGGTTAAAGGGATTACTGATTTTAAAAAATCATTAAATAAAGCCTTGAAAGATTTGAAAGATGTTTCTCTTGAACAAGGAGTAAAAACTGTTAGCACATCCTCTAAGAAAGTCGTAGCACCTGTGGGTGGTACGGCTAAAACTGCAGCGGCGAGCACTTTATTTAGTTTATTAAGTGGTAGTCCTGCTCCAGCACAAGAAATACCTCCAGCTACCGCAGCTGTAACTTCACCAACTGTAGGTGGACCCCCTAAAGTTCCTGGGAGGGGTCCTCCTAAGAGACCTGGAATTGGTGGACCTCCTAAAGCACCCGGCGCAGGTGGACCTCCTAAACGAACCAATTTACCTCCGGCGCCAAAATTGCCTCCCAGTTCGAGTGGTATACCCCCTAAAGCTCCCAGTTCAGGAATTGTACAAACACCTACATTTGCTAAGAGACCAACGCCCCCGGCAGCACCGGCAATGGGCGTTCCAGCTAGAGCTCCAGGAGCACCCCCTGCATCCCCTGCAACAGCAACTCAAGCAGGAGGAGGTTTAAGTTCTCTTCGAGATGAAATGTTAGAGGAATTAAATCGTTTAAAGAAGATCATGAGAGGAGATTAAGAGCTAACTCCTTGTTTCTCATCTAATACTTATTTATATACTTTTTTAACGAATGTCTGTAAAACTTACAAGATTCAAAATTTTTAATTCAAAACATTTTTAATCATCAATTGTGAACTATTTAGTATAATGGACAAAAACAATTCTATCATCTGCGAAAACAATATACCGATCGTCGTTCCTAAACGCATAATGGTGTTAGCTGGTCATCCAGACGATGAAATAATATCTTGTGGAGGTACTCTTCTAAAATACCAGTCTTTAGGTTCAAAAATAATCGTTGTGGTTGCAACAAGTGGTATTGGTGGATATGCAAAAAATAATCAAAAAGAAGGAATTATAAATCAAAGAAAACATGAGCTTGATTCAGTTCGATCATCGTTGAACTGTGACATTATCGAATTAGAATTTCCTAATATGGAGATAACTCGAGAAAAAATCTCCAAGATAACAAATCTTATAAGAGACATTAAACCTCAAGTTATTTTATTGCCTCATCATTCTGATTTTCATCGAGTGCATCGAAACTTGGCCCTAATCTCAAGAGAAGCTATTTATCATTCTTCAACAGGTAAAGCTTATGGAGGATATGAAAGAAGCTGGACTCCATTAGGCGTGTATTATTACGAAGGACCTTCGTGTAAATTTCAATATATTGAGAGTTCAGTTTTTGTTATAGTAGATATTGAAGAATTTTGGGATAAGAAAAAAGAGATATTTAATATTGCCTACCTTACTCAGAAAGAAGTTTTAGAAAGAGTAATGGAGTGGGCGGAAGATACTGCGATTTTAAGAGGTAATGAAATAAATTCGACGTATGGGGAAGCTTTTATACCAGAAACTACTTATACGCCACTTAAACTTTTATTAGTATAGTATAGATATAAAAAGATTAAATATTGTTAATTATATAAGCGAATATATTGCTAAAATTAGTTGGATATTATGGGCAATCTTACTGTTGTTTTAGACATTGGACAATTTTCAGCAAAAGCGGGTTTCGCTGGCGAAGATATGCCAAGTCAAGTATTCTTCACGATCGTAGGAAAGCCCAAGTATAGACAAATTGATTACGAGTATGGAATGGTTCGACAAGATGACTATTACGTCGGAGATGAGATTCAATCTTTAGGACTATACAAAGTGCTATACCCTATTGATAAGGGCGTAATACAAGACTGGGTCTCTTTCGAGAAAATAATTGATTACATTTTCTATAATTTAAGAGTCGACCCTAGTTTAGTAAATGTCTTATTTGCTACACATCCATTGTTTCCTCGCAATAATTTAAAAATACTATTTAAATTATTTCTAGAGCATTATCAATGTAATGCGTTTTATCCTGTATTAGATTCCATGCTTACTCTGTATGCTGGTGGATTTCAAACGGGCTTGATAGTAGAGATCGGAGATAGTCTAACAAGAATAGTCCCAATCTATCAAGGTTATAAACTTGATCACGCAATTAGAATTCTTGAAATTGGTGGAAGAACGCTAACAAGGTATATGGAAAAAATATTAGGTACAAAAGGTTATTCAGCAGATTCTTCTATAAGAAGAGGGCTTGTCAGAGCTTTAAAGGAAAAAGCGTGTTTTGTTTCCCTTGATTATAAAGAAGATTTGAAGAGAGTTGAACAATACGAAAAAGAGTATTCCTTACCTGATGGTTCTACAATTTCTTTAGCTAGAGAGCGATTCGAAGTTCCGGAATTGTTGTTTAATCCTTCAATCGAATTAGAAGAAATTTCTCTCCCAGAAGCAATCTTGGATGTAATTGAAATGTGTGACTTAGATGTCCGTCCAGATTTATTAAATAACATTTTTTTATCGGGAGGGTCTTCGATGTTTCCAAATCTCAAATCTCGAATCTATCAAGAATTAGAATTAGAGCTGGCGCGACGTAAAAAGAAGAATCAAATCATCAAAATAATAGCACCCCGGGAACGAGTTTTCTCAGTTTGGGTTGGAGGATCAATTTTAGCAATGATTCCTGAATTCGAGCAGAATTGGATAAGCAGAGCGAAATATTTTAATGAAGGTATCCCTGAAGATATTCTATGAATAATTGCTTAAGATTAAAGCATCTGTTTTTCAAAGTATTATTGTAATATTACAAGCGTATTACAATTTTTTAAAAATATTATTCTGATATTATATCTTAGTATAATTTCATCTCAAGTGGAGAAATGAAAATGGAAGAACCTCAAAATACTAGTTTTGAACAAAGCAAAATTCTAAAAAATTTTTATAAACCTGACTATTCAGGTCTGTTCAATAAAATAAAAGACATTAAAACTCCAGTAAAAAATGAAATTTTAATGACTTTACTTGATGGGAATTGGCATACTGAATTGGATTTGATAAGAGTAGCTAAACAAAAAATGAGATATATGGGTGCTGTAACCTTAGGGACAATGATTCACTCTTTAAACCACCATCTAAAGAACGATTACGTTGAAAAAAGCATGATAAACGGAAAATTATCTTATAGAATCTCAGATAATTATGTCGGTCTTACTCGCGCGGCATACAACAAATATAGGTTTAAAATGGATTAACTTTTAATTAATATTCTTTTTTTAATTTCTTTTTAGGCATTGCTCTTTAGAGATTTGGTAATTTGTACAATTAGAACAGAAACCATTAACACCTTCGTCTTCAAAGCTATCATTCCAACATTTTGGACAAATATAATAGATATGACTTTTATTATTCTTACTTTTTTGGATCTTGAACACATTAAAACCGCACTTTAAACAAGCCGTGGATTTTAATATGGTAATCCTTCCAGTTTTTGGAACTGAAAGGTAAGTTTTACAACTTCTATCAGAACACGCTAGGAATCTTTTCTTTTGTGAAGTTGTCACTAATTTCATAGGATGATTTTTACAAGTTGGGCATTTTGAAGTAGTTTGAGGAAAATTTTTCTGAGAAGTTTGTTGCATTGTTGCTTTTAAATTATCTTTGACGCTGTCAAATTTAAGAGTTATTGCATTTTTCTCATTACGAAATTTATCAAAAAGAGCAAGAAATATCTTTTTTACGGTTGCAACGACATTATCCTTTGTTTTTCTTCTTTCCTTTACATCTTCAAGTAAATTTTCAACAAAACGGGTAAACTCAGGCTTTAAAAATGGCAACCACACTTTAATTAGCTCCTGAATGAGAAATTTACCCCATTCAGTTATTTTAAAGCTATTTTTAGCAATATTATAAGTCAATTTACGGTCTAGCAGAATCTTTATTATTGTTGGACGAGTAGATTTTGTACCCAAATGTTCCCTCTCCATTAATTTCAACAAAGTGGTATCAGTATAATGTGGTGGAGGTTGAGTTTCTTTATTGTCTAAAATGATTTCATTAACCGGAAGCTCCTTAGCTTCGATTTCGAATGCTGGTTGGTACGATTTTTTCAAAAATGGAGCGATTTCGTAAAATCCACTCTGGGTTAACGAAACGATTCGGGAGGTAAATAGTTCATCTTTGATTGATACTTTTAATTTAATTCTTAATTCCTTCGCTTTCTCACCAAAAAGGGCTAAATAATGTCGTGCCAATATATCATAAACTTTTTGTTGTAGATTGTTTTCTAATTTCGAGCTAGCTTGTTCTAAACTTACTAATGGAGTAATGGGCGGATGGTCTCCAGCGTCAACTTTTCCTATTGTAGGTTTCAATCGATTTTCTTTAAATAACTTTACTGCGTAGCTCCCATAATTCATATGGGGCTTAAATTTTTCTAAGTATTGAATGTGGTTAAAATTTGAGTTGTATTTATCGCTATCAGTTCTTGGATAAGAGATAATTTGATTTAAGTACAGAGAATTCATAGCATTCATGACAGATTTTGCGCTAGTTCTTAAGATTTTGGTTAACAATACAAGAGCTTTAGAAGTATTTAATGGCATTGGTGGATTTATTAATGCGGATTCTTTTGTATTGTTTAAAATTATAGCGATTTTTTCGTTTTTAATTTTTTGAAATATGGCTTTCGCTTCGGATTCTTTCTCCTTATCGAATGGATTTTTAGTATGCACAGCTTTTATTATATGACTTTTATGCTCTAAATTAGCGATAATCGTCCAGTATGGTTCAGGAACAAATTGTTCGATCTCAAGGTCTCTTAAATATATCAAATAGAGTAATGAAGTTTGTACTCTACCTATCGATACAAATTTATTATTTATCTCATTTAATATTGGTCTGAACGTATTTGTGACTTCCCTAGTGCTTGAAAAGCCGATAACTGCGTCGATAATTGCTCTCGCTTCCCCTGTTTCTCCCCAGCTCCATTTAGGGGAAATTAAATTTCTATATTTTAAGACGATCTCATTTTTTTCTAATGAACTTAACCATAACTGGTTTACTTTAATATTTCTATTAGCTTTAATTACATAGGGTAATGCATCAAAAAGTCCAATATTACACCCTTCGACATCGGCGTCAGTTGCAATAACGCATTCATCGCTTTTTTTAGCGAAATCGATTAATACTTTAATGTATGGATTAGCATAGCTGATGGGGACTTTATCGATTGAATTTGAGTTTGTAATGATTTCTCTTGGATCTGAATTAGTCCAGCTTTTAAATTGATCTGTGTTTCTATACTCTAAAAGATGACCTCGAAGAGGAACAACATAAATATTTTTAGAAGGTATTTGATAAACTTTTAGGTATTTTGATCTATTTATGACCGTGACCGGTCCTAACGCCTCTGCGATTCTTTTAGCAGCTTTATTTTTTTCAGATATTATTAAAGTCGGCATTAGGTTATAGCTACTTCAAGCTTTTATAAATAACAATAGATCCATATAATTGTAATATATTTCTAATTGTTTTTAAATAAAAATCAACTAATTTGAATAAGATAATTCGTCCTATTATAATTTTTTATTGGCGATATTGGTTTTGCTTAATAATCTTTTAAAAAATTGGGTTTATTGTTTTGGGAGAGTAAAGCTAAATACAGCCCCTAAATCTCTTCCTTTTGATTCAACCCATATTTTTCCTCCATGTGCCTCTATAAAACCTCTAGCGATGTACAATCCTAACCCACTTCCTTTATTTAAAGTAGAATATCCATCAACCCCTTGTTCAATTGTCACGAATTTACCAAAGAGCTTTTGAATTTCTTCTGGAGTTAAACCTTTTCCGTTATCTTTTATTTTAAACAAAACATTTTCATCTTCCTCTACAATCGAGATATCGATTTTTCCATTCTTGGGAGTAAATTTGACCGCATTCGACAAAAGATTTAATAAAGCTTGCGAAAATCTGAAATTATCTACGCTCATATTAAGATTTTCTGAGATGTCAACATTAACCGTTAGATCTTTCTGGCTAACTTGAAACTCCAAATCAGAAAGACAGTTTTTTATTATGGTATGAATATTTTCTTCTCTTTTAACTAACTCTACCTTTTTTGCTTCGATTTTCATTACATCTAATAACCTATTGATATACCCATCTAATCGATGCACATTACTCAAAACTCGATTTAAATCCTCCTTAACCTCTTCTTTCAATTCTTTTTCTCTTAAGAGAATTAAATCAACGTACCCTCCCACGGAAATTAGAGGTGTTTTTAAGTCGTGAGCAGCAATGCTGATGAAATCTGTCTTTAGCCTATCCAATTCTTTCAATTCAATATTTTGTTGCCTTAACATTCGCTCAGACTCTTGTAATTTCTCTTCAGCGAGTTTTTTTTCCGTAATATCTTGTATTATTGCTAAAATCATTAGTTCCCCGCTTATACTAACGGTAGACAATTCAGATTCAGTCCATTTTATTTTTTTATCTTTATCGTAAATTTTAGTAATTTGAGGTCTCATTATTGGATCAGATGGTTCCCCTTTAGACATCAAATCAGTAACCAATCTCAATCCGGGCATTGTTTCTATGGGGAATATATCCTCAAGAGTCAAATATTTTTTATCAATAAGGTCTT
>JAGXNS010000001.1:0-88728 GCA_019894855.1 Promethearchaeota archaeon | reverse complement strand
TTGTTGCTGCGTTCATTTCAATGATTTTGCCCTCAGAATTTAAAAGCACAATACTAAACGGAGAATTCTCAAATAAGTGGCGATATTTTTCCTCTGATTCTTTTAGTTTGTTTTCAGCTCGTTTACGATCGGTTATATCACCAAAAGTAACCGCAAAAAATCCTTTTTTAGGAGAGTAACCCGAAACATTATACCAACGATCAAGTGGTTCTGAATAATCTTCTATATTTAGAGGTTCTCCCGTGAGAGCCACTTCTCCATACTTTCCAATCCAATCTGCAGGATCATTCTCGATTCCAGGCAAAATTTCGGTTACGGTCTTTCCGATTATATCATTTACCTTTAAACCTGTTAGTTTTTCAAATTGATTATTTGCTTCTATGTATCTATAATCGATTGGTTTGTTATCGTCGTTCACTAACACCTCGTGATAGGCAAAACCCGTATTCATATTTTCAAATAATAAACGGTATTTTTCTTCTGATTCTTTCAATTTCTCTTGAGCCTTTCTTTGCTCTGTAACATCGGTTATAAGAGCTAAGCCAGCGGATCGACCTAGATATGTAATTGTTTTACTGTAAGAATCTACCCATTTAATTTTTCCGCTTTTAGTAATTGTCCTATAAGAGCTGTATGCTGGGAGAGCAGAGTCGCCTGTTTGTCTTTCCTTCATGTATTTAATGGCTTGGTTTTGATCTTCGGGATGAATAGTGCTTAGTAATTCTATAGCTGACCATTTCATCACCTCATCTATCCTATATTCATTAATACTTAACATCGCCTTATTAACATACTCAACCTTATTATCTTGAATAATTACTATTCCAATTGTCGAATACTCAGTGATGGTCTTAAATTTCTCTTCTGATTCTTTTAACTCTTGTTCAGCTTTCTTACGATCAGTAATATCTATAGTGGATACTAAATCAGCTGGACTTCCCATAAAATTTATTGTTTTAGAGTAATTATCTACCCATTTAATAGCTCTCGCCTTATCAAAAATTCGATATTGATAATAAGATATGTAATCTGATAAGCCTTGTTGCTTTTTCTTTAATTGTTCCATAACCAGTTTTCTATCATCTGGATGAATACTTTGAAAAATATCCATTAGACTAAATTCTTTTACTTCATTAACATCATAACCAGCTAAAATAGCAAATTGTTGGTTTACATATTTAATTTTATTATCTTGTAAAATTGCAACTCCCATAAGTGAATTTTCTGTTATAGTTCTGAATTTTTCTTCAGACTCTCTAAGCTCTTTAGTTCTTTCTTGTACCCTTTCTTCTAATCCCTTATTTAAAATCTTCAACTCCTCTTCTGATCTTTGGAGTTTTAAGTCAGCTATCTTTTTTTCAGTGATATCTTGCATTATAACTTGAATAAGCGTCTTATCTCCTAGCTTAATTTTTGAACTGCGCATATTTATCCACTTTTCTATTCCATCTGATCTGGTCATTTTAAATTCTAGCGCTTTCATTTGTTTGTTTTGAACAAAGCTTTCAAATTTACTCTTAAAAAAAGGAATAAAATATTCTGGTCTTTCAAGCATTCCTAATGCTTCTACAAAATTTTTCCCTACAAGATCTTCTCTCTTGTCTTTCGAGAACATTATGTTTGTAATTGGATTACAATCAATTAGTACGCCATTTAAGTCAACTATCCAAATTGCATAGGGTGAAATTTCAAATAAGTGCCTATATTTCTCTTCAGATTGTTTTAACTTTAATTCTAAGTTAAACCTCTGAGTAATATCTCTAGTTATTCCATAAAAACCTATTTTTTTACCAGAAGTGTTTTTATTTAAGTAAACGGAGGTTTCAACAATGGCTTTCATATTTCCTTTTTTGGTGATCTCAAATTGGACATATTCTTGTGGTAAACCTGATTTATAAACCGAATTAAATATTTTAAAAACTTTTACCTTATTCTCACCGTCCATAAGTTGAGCATAATTTTTTCCTATCATTTCATCAAATGAATACGCATACATTTGAGTAAACGATTTGTTCATAAAAGTGAAATTCCCTTCTAAATCCACTTCAAAATATGCTTCTTTTATATTATCGATTATTTGATTTAACACTTCTCGTGATTTCTGAAACGAGCTTTTCTCATCTTTAGTTTGGAGTAGCTTCCAGAATCGGATTTCTTGCATGGTTTCAGCTAATTTTTTTAAATCTTCTTCTTTTTTATTCCAAGCTTCTTCTTTCTTTTTGAATAGGGTAACATCCCGTGCTTTAATCAAATATTTAGTTTCTTGTGCTTTGTTTTTGAATAATCGCCCTTTAAATTCATAAAATCTGAAGTTATCACCATAACGAACCCTTAAAGTTACTACTGCATGTTCAAGCTTTGACACATTTTGCAGAAAATGCACGCCACGCTGAGAATCGTTGGGGTGCAAAATGTCAGTTATTTTACCTCCTAAACTTGTCAAACCTAAGTTTTTTAAATGAAGATTTTCTATAGCGTATTCAAATTCGTAATCTTTGTTTAAAATAAAGATGGGATCGTCGAGATATTCTTTTAGGACGTCCCCTATATTATAGCCATAATTAGTAGTTGATGTCATTTTACCTAAAGACCTCTTGAACTTATTAGATATTAAGTTCTTAATTTATATTTTAGTAAAGATTTTTAATAATGTTATTCTTTCCAACAACTAAAAGATGTTGCGTAAAAATTATAAGCAACCACATCTAATCTCTTACGTAGTAATAAATAGTAAATGGTATAATGATTAATATCGAACCCTCTTTTGAAATCGATGAGAAAGGACGAGTTATCTGCCAATCTCACTCAAAATATCCCTATTTTATTCAACCAAATAAAACTTCTTTTGAGGAAAGAAAGATGGAGAAAGAATTAACATGCCTTACTTGTTCACACTATAAATATGACGATTGCTATTTTCCTAGGTCTGAAATTGATAAAATAGAGTTAGATCGGTTAACTAGGTCATTATTTCAATGTAACCTTTGCGGAAATAAAATCGACCTCATGTTAACTCTCATGCAAAAGATTTATTACGAAGTTAAATTCAATATGAAAATGCCCTTGGTTTGCTGTAATTGCTATGAGAGTCTCAAAAAGAATAATTTTAAAGAATATTATACCAAACGAATTTGGGAATCAATCAGTTTCTATCTCCCCAGTATCTTTTTACTATTTAATCCTTTTCCCTTTAATGCGATTGCAGTTCTAGGATATGGCGTATGTATTCTTATATCTAAAATAATAATTAAGCAAAAGGCTCATTATAGCCTGTTTTTAATGGATATCTTAAAGGGAAAAAAGTTTTACGATAGGAATTTTAAGGACAAATTCGAGTTACCCTAAATTTCCAGCCCATCCCCTTACTTTTTTTCGCATTTTCTTTTGTTTTGCGATAATCAAGTCAAGTTCTCGATTAGACTTGTTTTTTAAATTCTCAATTTCTGGTACAAATTGGTATTTGACAAAATAGTTCTTTATTTCTTTTGATATTAATTTGTCAGGGATATTTCGAGGATTTGAAGAAAAATTGTTATAGTTTTTCTCCCATAAGTCCAGAAAGCTCTCAATAGAATCCTTGTATTCAAAAATTGGCAATGTTCCTAGATTATTTACCGTCGTAATAGCAACATTTGCCCGCCCTACTGTAAAACGATTACCGTTAAAAGAAACCGCTACTCCATCTTCGTCTTTTAATCGTTGAAGCATATTAATATCTGTGATTGAGTCTCCTAGCGCAACAAATTCAGAAATTGGAACACCTCTTTTTTTTGATATTGCTTCAACGGCTAATTCCTTTCTAGCACCCCCTCTGACTTGAACTTGATTCATTGCCTTGATATAATCGGATTCTCGTTTGCTCCAAAAAAACTCGTTTAGATTTCCTAATACTGTGTTTAATTTTTTATTGTTGTTTAAAAATTGTTGGAAGATGTTCTTAACTAAAAAAACTACATCGCTCTTAATGTTTAAAAAAGATTCATTGGCCGTTTTCAAATTTAAATCCGTACAAAATACATGATCCTGTGGTATGTTTAAATATTTTGCAACGCTGTGAGCAAAATGCGTATAACTTGTCGATATTATGTATATGTCCCATTTCTTCTTAAGAATCTTCATTAATTCTGTACACCCAGGTAGTAGTCCTAAGTTTTGTTCTGCTAAACCAATCAATTCCTTATCTGAAAAGCAAGACATATATAAAGGCGCAACTAATCTCAATGTATCCCCCGGTTGGTAATCAGTAATACCTAATTCCTCTTTTACACCTGGAATCTCAATAAGATAATCGTCATACTCAGAAAGCATCTCGAAAAATGCGCCGAAGTCAAAATCTTGTAATTCGAGAATAGTTTTTTTGTTTAACAATCGACTTAACTCCGCAGCAAAGTCAAGCACTGTGATGGGTCCTTCTAAATCCCAGCAACAAACATTTTTAACAGTCACTTCTAATCATTTTTAGTGTTAATAGAGAGAATGTAAAGATTTAGGCTATATGAGGTTTACGAAGGTTATTATTAAGTTATTATTACATGCAAAGAAATACGATAAAAATGGTATGAAAATTACTACTTTGAAACTTTAAAAATATCTTGCACTGTTCGTTCTTTCTGATTTCTTTTTACAATTTCGCGCCAATCAGGTTGAATTATGTCAAATGCGTTTTGAGCTAATTGGAGAAGTTTGTCATCTGAGGAACTTAAGTAATGACTTATGGATTCTAAAGCTCGATTATCCTTAATTCGGGTTAAACTTTCAATAATGAAAATAATCCTTAGTTTATCTGAATCGGTTTCAGGTTTTTTTATCTCGATTTCAAATTTTTCTAAAATACCTAATGTGGCTCTACCGTCTCCTATTCGACCTAACGCTTCTATAATTCTGTTAACTACAATGGGATTTCTTTCAGTTTTTAACGCACGACATAATAGGTTAACGGATCTAGCATCCCTGAGAAAGCCTACTTGTCTAGCGGATTCAGCTCTTTTCTCAGAATCTTTATCGTGAAGCATCTGTTTTATTAAGTTATTGAAATTTATGTTCTTAGCTTGCCAAGTCATAATATATGTAGAATTAAATTGGAAATTATTATAATTTAATCTTTATAAAAAATAATTCTGCCAGTAATTCATTAGGGATTTTAAAATTCAGTCTGATTTTATTGTAAGAGAGAGTTCATGTGATCAATTCTTTTTTGTAGTAACTTTGCCGTTCCAATATCTTTTCTATAAAAAAGTTTTCCATTGATGCATCCAACTCCTTGTTCAGCAACCCTCTCAGCGCTTTCTAAATCATTAGCAATCCCAATAATCCCCATGGCCCTCGATGATGTAGTGTAAACATTTTCACCTTCTCTGTAAACAGAGGCGTAGTAATACTTTGCACCAATTTGTTCGAGTTTCTCCTTATTTATTATTACTAATTCATTCTTTTTTGGAGAAGTAGGGTATCCTTCGGGAGCTAAATACTTGCAAACCGTAGCTTTTTTTTCAAATTGGATGTCAGATTTTAAATTACCGTTAATGATTCCCATACAAATATCGATAAAATTAGTTTTTAAAAGGGGTAAAATATTCATCGCTTCAGGATCTCCAAGCCTCGCGTTAAATTCTATTAATTTAATACCTTTAGCAGTTTTTATATACCCCCCATATAGAAATCCTTTATATTCAACTCCTGTTTCTGCCTTAGTCGCCGCTACCACTTTCTTCATGTCTTCTATTGCTTCGTTTACATCTTCTTGTGTTATAAAAGGCATCAGGTGGTCTTCCATTGAATAACTTCCCATACCTCCGGTATTGGGTCCGGTATCATCCTCAAAAGCTCTCTTATGATCTTGAACTAGTGGAGTAGCGACTACATTTTTGCCATCAACGAATGTTTGAAGAGTAAATTCTTCGCCGTCGACTTTTTCCTCGAGGAGAATAGAAGCCTTTTGATCAACTAAGGTTTGACAGTAATCTAAAATATCTTGTTTAGAAAAAAGATGATCTCCATAGACTTTTACACCCTTTCCTCCAGTCAGTCCATCTGGCTTAACTACAATATTTTCTTCGCCTAAATCCTTAATGAAGCTTTCTACATTTTCCATTGAACTAAAACTTTTACTTACAATATTGGATGTAATTTTATATTTTTCCAAAAGATTACGCGTAAATATTTTCGAACCTTCTAATTGAGCGGCTTCAATTCTAGGACCGATACAAGGAATTCCGCTCTTTTCCAACGCATCAACGATACCAACGACCAGGGGTGCTTCTGGACCAATAACAGCGAAATCTATGCTATTTTCTTTGGAAAAATCAATAATTTCCTGAAAATCTGTTTCAGAGTGAATTTTTATCTTTCCTTGGCTTAAGTCTTCTAAACCAGCATTTTTAGAGCTCATAAACGCGTATAGAGTGGCTCCATCCCTTACTAAAGTCTCCCCTATTACGTGTTCTCTGGCTCCATGTCCGATGATAAGAGTTTTAACTGTCAAATTTTATACCATCCTTTATTTGAATTTCTTATGAGTATTAAGATTATAATTGAATTTAAAATGTTTTACATCAAATTTAAAGTAATTATTAATCAAAGATTATAAAATCTACTACACTGACTTCTCGCTTAAAAAATATAAATATTAGCTAACAAAACTTTAATATAGGAATTATCTTACTTAAAATTAAAATTAGGATTAATGGACATTATGAAAGCTAAAGGTATTCTCGCTCTAACCGGCGAAAAATTAAGATGTTCTGCTATGCCTTTGGGAGGTATAGGTACAGGCACAATTGCACTTGGAGGAGACGGACTTCTAAAGCAATGGCAAATAACAAACACAGTAAACCATCGCGCCTTCGTGCCTAACAGTTTTTTCGCCGTAAGAACTCGTACATTGAGCCGCTCGAACGATAATTCAATTTCACGAGCGCTTATATGTACTAAACCTCATAATGGAATAGATTTTATACCCGCTAAATCTGTAAGCGATCATATAATCACTAATAATATGAAAGAGTTCTTTGATAAATTACCTCAAGTTGAAAATATTATTTATGATGGCGAATACCCCATTTCATTCTTAAAGTTTGAAGATTCTGAACTTCCTATTGAGATCAGATTAACCGCCTTTAATCCTTTTATTCCCTTAGATGCAAAAAATTCCGGATTGCCTTTAATTGTATTTCAATTTCGCATTAAAAATATCTCAAATGAGCCAATTGAAGCAATTCTGTTAGGAAATTTATTTAATTTCTTAGGCTGGGATGGTATAAAAACTATTAGAGGTGAATCTCATCCCCTTTTTGGGGGTAATTATAACATTCATAAGAAAATCGGTGAGTGGAACGCTATATATATGAGATCAAAAACACTTCTTAAATCAGATAAGCGATATGGTAATTTAACACTTGCAATCGATCAACAAAATGTTTTGGTATCACCTCAATGGGATAATTTGGATAATTTTTGGTCCAACTTTATAGAAAAAGGTACTCTGTTAAGAAGCGAATTAGAGGGAGCAAGTGATATTGGAGTAACTTGGACTGGAAGTTTAGCCGTAAAAAAAAAATTGAAACCTGACGAGGAAAAAGTGATCACTTTTTTTATTGCTTGGAACTTTCCAAATCGTCTTGTTGACTGGCATCTCAATTATGCGTTAATTAACGATCTTCAATCTGAGTTTTGGATTGGAAACCAATATAATAAGTGGTTTAAAAATTCTTCAGAAGTTATCAAATATGTTAAACGAAATTTTCAATTCCTTTTGAATTACACTTCCAAATTCCACGACGCGTTTTTTTCCAGCACTTTACCGCCTGATGTTTTAACTTCAATTTCCGCTAATTTTTCGACAATTAGAACACCTACTTGCTTGTGGATTAGAGATGGATCATTCCACGGATTTGAAGGATGTCACGGAGCTTCTACAGGTGGAAAATCGGGAGGATGTTGTCCGCTAAATTGCACACATGTATGGAATTACGAATTTAGCTTAGCTCATTTATTTCCTACCTTAGAAAGGACAATGAGAGAAACAGAATTTAAAATCCAACATAAAATGGGTTATTTACCTCACCGTACTGTTATTCCTTTATACTTACCTCAATTTGGGGAAAAACCAGATTTCGGTGATGTCCCACCTGCAATTGATGGAATGTTTGGTATGATTCTTAAAATTTATCGAGATTATTTAATAACAAGCGATCTCGATTTTCTAAAAAGTTCATGGAGCTATATTCAAAAATTAATGGAATATATTTTAAAAGAATATTACGTTGATTCTGAAGGAACAATAACTCGCGCACAGCCTAACACTTATGACTGCTCTATCTACGGTTTCAATACTTTTGTAGGATCACTTAATCTTACTGCGCTACTTGCCTGCGAGAAAATCGCTTTAGAGTTAAATCTTCTCGATTGGGCAGCTAGGTGTAAAAAATTATATACTTTTAGTCGAGAAACTATAGATAAGGAGTGTTGGAACGGGGAATTTTACATCCAAAAATACGACGAAGACAAGGTAAAAGAGTTTCAATACGGCATTGGATGTTTCTCAGATCAATTACTTGGACAATGGTGGGCTTTTCATTTAGGTCTCGGATTCATCTTCCCCTCTGATCGCGTTAAGAAAGCAATAAAATCTATAATAAAATACAATTTTAAGGAGTCTCTCGAAGGTTTTAAACAAATACCTAGAACATTTGCTTCGCCTAAGGAATCGGGTTTATTAATTTGTTCTTGGCCAAATGGAGGAAGACCTAAAGTTCCAACGCTTTATACAGACGAAGTCTGGACGGGAATTGAATACGAAGTAGCAGCACTAAGTATCTATATTGGAGATATTAATGCGGGATTAAAATTAATAAATACAGTTAGGAAAAGATACGATGGTTCTCATAGAAACCCTTGGAACGAGGTAGAGTGCGGAGACCATTATGTAAGACCGATGTCTTCTTGGACTTTACTTCATGCTTTAACAGGAATATCATATTCTTCAAAATTAAATCAATTGTCCATATCACCTAAAATAAATCAGCGAGATTTTCAATCGTTTTTTATTACTAAATCAGCTTGGGGTAAAATATTTCAAAAAATTACGCAAAAGATGCTTACTTGCTCCATAACAATCTCTTATGGAACTCTGAAATTGAGCTCAATAAAGATTGATCTAAAAGGCGAATTTATAGAGGTAAAAATTAACAAATCAATGTTAATTTCAGAAGGGAAATATAAAGATATAAGTGTAACGCAAATATACAATGGCTCGATTATCGAGATATTATTTGATGAACCCTTGAATTTGAAAGAAGGGCACCAACTTCTTTTAGAATTTTATTAATATAAAATAAAAAATATGAGTTAGATAAATTTATTCTCAGTCCGGTATATCTTACTCTACCTTTTGGCCACAACTGGCACAGAATTTAGCTTCAATTGGTAACTCAGTTCCACAATTCGGACAATTTTTATTATCTTTCACTTCATGAGTTTTTTCTGCTATATTTGAACCACAATGAGGACAAAATTTAGCATCTTGATCTATCTTATCACCACAAAAAGGACAGTTCACTTTCACAGCAGGTGTTTCACTTTTAGTCACTGACGCTAAAGCAATAGGTTTTGTTGTAGTTTGAACAGTTCCCACCTGAACCGAAATTGGAAGAGTCAAGTTGTGTCCTCTCTTCGTTAATAAGTTAGCTGTTAAAGTAAAGACACCATTTTCTTTAGGTAGTATTGAAAAGAGTCTATTACGGCTATTTCTCTTTGCAATCCCCCCATAAAATTCTCTCTTTATCAAGATTTTGACTTCTGGGGGTCCAGATAATTGTACTTTAACTTGTGGCATATAACTATCAGTAAGATTTTGAACAGTAATGTAGAATTCTTTCCGTTTATTTAAACTACAATATATTGCTTCTACATTTCCTTTTAAACCAAAATGAAAATCTGATTCAGACATAATTATTCTCGTTATTCTTTTTCTTCTTTAAGGTAATTTGACTATATATTTTTTTACATTATTTCAAAAATTAAAAAAATCATACAGAAATTAGTGTATACAATAAAATTGATTAATGCAAATATATAACATTTGGAGCCCAATTTTTCGTAAGAAATTAAAAATTAGCCTCGCGGGTTAGATTACGTTGAAATACTCCCTAAGAGGAGAATAATGGTGATATACCTTTTTTACTCAAGAAGTTTTAAATCGTTTAACTCATAATTTTCTGCTTAAAGATATCGATTGTATCCGAAATTTCATTTAACCGCACAGAAAATTCTTTTGGCTTTAATTTTTTTAACTTCTCAAAATCACCTATGATTTCTTTGAATTCACTAATCCAAATTTTCATAAGTATCTCGTTTTCTTTTCCTTCGACTTGCTTATTGATGATAGTGCGAATAGATGAGTTGACTTTATCCATAAACTTCTTTTCATTTATTGTATAAGAGATTTTTAAAACATCTTGCTGAGTTTTAAGAGTTTCAATATCTTCCTTCATAGATGATTTGTGTTGTAACAATACGTCATTGAACTTATTTATCATAGACATGATGATTTCTTCTTGAGTTTTAATAGTTTGTTCAATTCGTTCTTGACTGGATAAAATATCACTCTTAATAGTTGTTATCTCCTGTTTTACGAACTTCATTTCATGTTCTAAATTAGAAACTTGCTCAATTACAGTTTGGATCGATTTAGTATTTGACTTAACCGAGTCCATTTTGGATATAATTTTTTCATATTGGTTTGCTATAGTTTGTATGCTTTTTGGGATATTTTTCATAGAATTGAAATCTTTTTCGAGTTCATCAACTTGTTCAATTAAATGTTGAAAATCTTTGGGAGTAATTTCTTCAATTTTTTTAGGAATTATATTTCACCATTAATGATCGTTTATGTTTACATAATGAATTTTAATTGTTGTTGTCCGATTTCTCAAGCTCCAAAATTGAATCTAACTTTAATTCAAAATCTTTATTTAAATTTGATAGGTCAGCTAAAGATTTGTCAATATTATCAATGAGAGCATTGATTGGAGATTTTTTTAGTTCTGAAATAAGCTCAGAAATAACAACCAAATTATTCTTAAAAGCACTTATTATATTTTCTTTGATTTTATTTTTATCAATGTTAAATTCTGTGATTTTTTTTAAATCTTTGATTTCTTTAAGAGGAATGTATTCTTTTTCAGATAACCTAATATTCTTTTTAATAATTTTGGGAGTGATTTTCTTATGAAGGGTATTTGAATCAATTTCATCAATATTAATAATTAAATCGTCTAATTCATCTTTGGATTTAGCAACAGAAGTTAGAAATTTTTTTGATATACCTTGAAATTGTGCTTCATTACCACTTTCTTCCAATTTTTCTAAAAAATCAAAAACTACAAGTGTAAATAGCTCTGCAATATTATCTTGGGTTTTCGCAGACACGAATACTATTGGGAATCCTTGAATTTGAAATTTTCTTATATTATTTAAGAGAATTTCAGAATCTTCAGGTTTTATTAAGTCAGATTTATTTCCTATTAAATATGTAATGCATTCAGGGGAGTGTTTTGTTAAGTTTTTAAGATACGTCTCTTTTATTTCTTGGAGAGACTCTTTTGGGTTATTCAAGTCAAATAATAGTAGAGCTGAATCCAAATTACTGAAAAACACGGGATTCAAAGGATTGAAACTTCTTTGTCCTCCAATATCCCATATATTTAATCTTATGAAGTTATTTTTTAATTTGTATTCTTTTCTGGCAATATTACTTCCAATAGTGGGGATGTACATGGAAGGAAATTCTTTTCCCACGAGCGTATTGACCATCGATGTTTTACCGACGCCCCATTGACCCAATATTGTGAGCTTAATATTGATTTCAGAGACTAGCATAAACAGTAATTAAAAAAAATATTGATAATTTATTAGCATATAAAAAAAGGTCTATTTAAATATACTTTATTTAGAAGCAGAATCTAGTATAAGAAAGTATCAAATACTCTTTTAATTAGAAGGAATATCGTGATTTTTCTCTGAAAATTTTTTAAAAGCGTATATTAATCTTTGGAGAACTGTTACATTAGTGCCAATTGCAAGAATAACCATTGTCCACCAGATTGCGCTGGGAAACCAGATTTGAAATATCGAGCCTACAAATAGGATTGGAACTCTATCTGTTCTTTCAAGCAATCCTACACCGTATAAGCTTGGAACTCCTAAACTTTCTATTTTGGCTCTAGTATACGAAGTTAAAAATGCTCCAGCTAACGTAATTAGTCCAATATAGACATTAGTATATCCACCAAGAATAATGCCAAAGAAAATGAAGAAATCTCCTATTCTATCTAAGGTAGAATCTAGAAAAGCTCCCAATTTAGTTGGTCCTTGCAATCGAGCAACTACTCCATCTAATTGATCAAAAAATTCAACGATAAATAGCGTTATTATTATAAAAACTATATTTTGGATTACGAAACTCAAGAGGGTTAAAAACGCGAAAAAAAGACCTAATGCAGTGATAAGGTTAGCTGGTATTTTTTTTATCTTTTTCCCCAATGGAAGTAATAGTTTTTCTGAATACTTTTTTACTCCTAATAACATCTTGTTTTGCTCAAATCTAATTAAAGAGTTGTATTATTTTTTTTATAAAAGATTTATGGTAATTAATAATTAATTAGTCCTTAAATTTATGAATAAAAAAATATAGAAAAAGAAAATTAAAGTCCATAGATTGGATAAAATTTTTCTTCAATATATTTTAAGAAGTAATCTGGATTTAAATCTTCACCAGTTATTCGGTTAATTAGGTCATTTGCCCTGTAAATACTGCCATGTTGATGAACATTTTCTCTTAGATAAGTAAGTAAGTAAGAAAATTCACCTTTGGCATAGTCTTCTGGTAAGGAAGGTCTTTTTTTAAGAGCGTCGTTATAGATTTGTGAAGCATATAAACTTCCTAAGAAGTATGTTGGAAAGTATCCTATCAAACCCCATCCCCAATGAATGTCTTGTAGCACTCCTTTGGCATCATCAGGAGGAGTTAATCCTAAAAGATCTTCGAATTTTGAATTCCATATTTCGTCTAATTCATTTACTTGGATTTTTCCTTCAATCAAATCTTTTTCTATTTCAAATCGCATAATTATATGTAAACCGTAAGTAACTTCATCGGCATTTACTCTAATGAATGAGGGTTTTACAACATTAACTGCACCATAAAAATCCTCCAAGGGATAATCTTTTAAGTTTTCTGGAAAATATTTTTGAAAAGTTGGATACCAATATTGCCAAAATTCCTTACTTCGTCCCACGATATTCTCCCACATTCTTGATTGACTTTCATGAATGCCCATTGAACACCCACTCGCTAAGATTGTATCATGGATTTCTTTCTTAAATCCCATATCATATAAAGCATGTCCACATTCATGAATAGTTCCAAAGATGCACTCATTGAGGAAACTTTCTGTTGTTCTTGTTGTGATTCTAGTATCTACTGAGGAAAGAGAGCTAGTGAATGGGTGAGTTGATATATCTTGTCGACCATGATTGAGATCGAAATTGAGTTTTTTAATCATCTCAACACTTAGTTTAAATTGAAGATCCTCATCGTAATTTTTTCTTAAGATTGCTTGTTTAGGTTTACTTGAGGAGGAGTCCAACTTTTTAACAAAATCAACTAATTTTGGCTTTATTTTATTGAATATATTAGCAATCCAATCGTAAGTCGCCCCAGGCTCAAATAAATCTATCAAAGTTGAGTATAAATCTGGATGAGTTCCAAGTTTTTCTGCTTGTTCAATTTGTAAAGACACATTTTTTTCTAATAATGGCACAAAAGTAGATCCTTTGAGCTTCTTCTGCTCCCTCGCTTTTTTCCAAGCTTCCACCGCTTGGGAACCCGTTTCAGTAATATCCATTACTAATTTTTCAGGTAATTTTATCGCTAATAAGTGGTCTCTTTCTGATTCTCTGATCATTGCGGTTTCCATATCGCTCAAGTTATTAATTTTCTTTGCTTCTTGGATTAATTCATCTATCCTTGAAGAGGTTAATCTCTGATGAATTAGTTTTTGTACTAAAGAAAGCTGTTTTGCTCTTCCCGATACTGAACCACTTGGCATGTAAGTTTCTTGATCCCAGCTCAGCAATGAATTTATATAATTTAACCTTTTAATTTCTGTAAAATATTCCTTTAAATCATTAATAGCTGTCATTGTATTTTCTCTTTTAAAATCAATAAAAGTTAAGCATTTTAGTGTAAAGAGAAAAAAAAAGTTTGTCATTTGATAAAGAACTGCTTTAATTATTCGTGATATTAATTACTATAAGCTCAATTAGAAGAACGAGAGAAATAATTGTTAGTGTTAATTGCAGTTTTTCTTTTAACAAGGTTATATCTCTCTTATTATGAGAAAAGGGGAAAATGTAGTCTAAAACCTCTACAGAGAATCGTGTTTCACAAAAAAGGTAGCTGCAGATTCGATATCCTCATCTGTAAGAGGTCTTGCTAAAGTTTTTTGTAGTTCTGTTATTAACTGAGTGCATAAATTTAAACTTAGTGTGCTTCCACTTTGTTCAATCATTTTTTGAAGCATTTCAGGATAATTTTTTTTGCTTTCGATTTCGCTTTGTTCTAGCGTTGGACGTTTCTCTTCGGGGATAACTTCATCTATATGGAGCGTAATGTCTTCTTTATCTATATCTATTGTTTCTAAAGTATCTGATTCTGAAAATAATAATAAATCTTCCGTTTCTTGTTTAACTACTGGTGATCGCGATGCCTTAATCGTAGCTTTAGGTACTTCGATTGGGGGCGGTTTAATTGAGGATGTACTAGAGGGCAGTGGTTGCACTTGAACTTTTCTTGTAAATTGTCTTTTTCCTGGCATCTCGAATTTCTTTTTGCTTTCAATTTGTTTTCTTATTTCAGTTTGTTCGTCGATTTTATCTTGTAATTTCGCTATTCTTTCCTTAAGGGTGGAGATATAAGTAAAATCTTGATAATCGCTTGAAATTTTTACAAGTTCTTTGTATTTGGCAATTGCGAGTATTAAATTCCCATCAGTTTCTATACTTTTAGCTTCATTTAACGACACTATAAAGTGATGAGGTAAAAGCTTTTTTAGTTTAAGAGTTCTAGCAATTAAAAGGTTAATTTTTTCTCTCACTCCCGTTTCAATTAATGAAATTTCTTCAAAATCAGGAATATCTAGCTCGTTTTTCACAATTTTTAAGTCATTTTTATTTATCTTATCGCGATTATTTCCAAGAATAAGGAGCTTGGAGAATTTACTTTCTTGTTTCTGCAAGTCTAAAAAATGTTTGATAACTCGGATATGATAACTAGATAAATCGAACAATAAAACAACCAAGTCAGACCCTTGTATGAATTTCGACCATAAAAGTGAAAAATTATCTTTTAATTCAAAATCCCATAGATCAAACTTCAAATTATCCATAGTAATAATCGATGCTTGTGCGAAATTCATAATCTGACGAACTTGGTCGCTTTTTATAATATTAAAGAGGTGAGTTTTACCAGCACTAGTTGGTCCAATAATAACAATTTTAGAATGCATTCGGTGTTGCTGCTCTCTCAAAAAATCCACGAATTCTCGTTTTTTATCATCTGGATTGCTCACATCTGTCGGATGTGGAAACAATTCATTAAACTTTTGTATTGTGTTGTCTAATATTGGAGATATATATTCAAGACTATCAACTAAATCGGTAATAAATAAAAATAATACATTTTTCTCTGATTTATGGAATATTTGGAAGTTTTCTGAAACAGGTCTATGAAATATTTTGCCCATCATAGGCATATCTAGAAAAGATTGGATAACCGTTCTAACATTGCTCAACTCTTCATCTCCAAGTGCGAGAGCGTATGTATGATTATAAATATTTTCTCCAGAATAAAAAATGTGGATTTGGCGAAGTATTTTTTTCTCCTCTTTTTCTTTCTTTAAACGCTTTAATTATATATATTAAATCTCTCATTAATATATTTTACAATTCAATGTAATTACTTTCAGTGAGTTGATTCGAAACACAATAGAAAAGTTTAGAATTGGTGTTAAATGTTATTTTAAATGTATAGTTATGATTATATAAACCAAAAAAACTCTGAAAAATGCCGCTCCAACCTGAACATATTGCTAAATTCTTGGATGAAGATGTAGATGAGAAGTTCAAGACAGAATTACTTGAACTTTTACGAAAGAAAATTGATAGATTGTGTTTTAAAGAATGTGAAATCGATAGAATTCAATGCACTTTGACTCCACTCTGTACGAGAAGAACTTTACTGAAAATTCGATTGTTGAATGGGCTTACGCTCGAAGATCAACCAAACTTCTGTTATAGTGTGCATAAAAATATAATTTTTCGAGATTTTAGAAACAAAACTGTAATCTACAAACCTAACGATGCCTATTTATATCTGATTGATTTCTTTGATGTTTTTTTCCATGGAGATTATAGAAAATTAAATAAATTTTTTTCAAAAGAAGATTTTAAAGAAGCAGGCAAGATTTTTAAAGATAGAATAAAGAACAGGGACGAGAATTTTCGTTATCTTTTAACTAAAGATCGCGAATTTATGCTATTTAAATACGATGAAAAAATCCATGTTTGCTTCATAAACGAGAAATATGCGTTATGTAATGCAAATAGAGAAAATATTACCAATTTGAAACTCTTATTTGGTTTATGCAAACTTTTTTCCCAGATTTATTTTCCGGAGGTTAAGTTAAAATTAATTCCGGACGAATACGTAGAGATTACAACTTTTATTCCGAAAGAAACGCTTTCTTCCATTAGCAATGAAATACCGAAAGAAGAAGATTCTAAACGGGATAACTACATTTGGAACGTTTTTGCTAGTGAATTAGATGTTTTAAGCCAATTTTGTAAAGAAATTAACATATTTGTTGACAGAAAGAAAAATTTAGCGATAAAACTAAGCATTAGTGCAAAAGCAGAAATCCGATACCGAGATATGCGTTTAATGTTTAACATTCTATTTCGCTTGTATAACGATTTTTATATATTACATATTTAAAATTAAGATAGAACAAAAAGATAGTTGAGTAAAAATGGCCGAAAGTAACCAGGATAATCCTGAAATAGAAAAAATTAAAGATTTTGTAAAAGATGATAGAATAGATGACGCTGTTAAAATAATCGCCTTGTACCTTGGAGATTCAAATCAAGATAATTACTTAGACAGGCTAGAGAACATCATCGAAATGCTATTGTCCCTTCTTGGAGGCAGGATAGTATTAAGATTTTTAATAGAGCAACTCATAATAGATATTCCTTCTTTATTAGAAAATCTCTCAAAACGTGATTCAGTCCTTCGCTATTCATTTTTATTACTTTTAAAAACACTTTGCGAGAACGAATGCGATTTGTTCCTCCCCCATAGTGAAGATTTATTAGATTCTCCTGACCCAAATGTTCGAGAAGCCGACTTGCAGCTTATCATTTTTATGGCGGGAGGTGAAACCGATATTGAAGATGAATCATTAGTTAACAAAATCGTGCTTACTCTAATTGACGAAAAGGATTTTGTAGTCGAGAAAGCTATACAAGCGCTAATAACAATTGGTAGAAAACATCCCTCTTTAATTACAAAAGCAGTCAACAATCTTGTTAAAGAACAGCCAGAAAACGAAAATTTGAAATCTGCTGTAGATACCGTGCTAAAGTCAGTAGTTACTGTTGAAAAAATTGATGAGTTAGTTGAAGATAGCTATAAAGAAGTAATACTTGATGAAACTACATTAGAAAAAGAAGAAATTGAAATAATAGATAAGGAGTTAGAATTAAAGAAAAAAGAAATTGAAATTAAGAAAAAAAAATTAGAATTAGAAGAAAAAGAGAAAGATTTAGAAGAAAAAATTATCCAAGAAAAAGAAAAAACACTTAAACTTAAAGAAGAAATTCTCGAGCAAGAATCTACAGTAGATTCTGAATTAGAAATCCTCCCTAAAAAGGTTAAAAAGCAATTGAAAAAAGAAGAATCTGACATCATAGATAAGGAAATTGAACTCAAAAAAAAAGAGTTAGAAATAAAGAAGAAAAAATTAGAGTTAGAATTCAAAGAACAGGAAATTGAAGAGTTGGCTATTCAAGAAAAGGAAAAAGCTTTAAAACTAAAGGAAGAATTAATTGAAAAAGAAACAGAACTATCTAATGTAGAAATTGAATTACAGCAGAAAAAAATAGAGGAAAAAGAAAGAAAAATCATGGAAAGCGAGCTTGAGAGAGCAGAAGAAAAAATTGAAAAGCTTAAAGACGAGGATTCTGACAATACTGATGAAGATAGTTGAATGATGAAAAATTTAAAATAAGCCTTATCCCTAATTGATTTTATCTTCTGTTATTGGAGCTGTATATAACCGCTTCACAATTTTCCGGATCTCGTTAACCTTAACACTATCTGCAGGTAAACTTTTTTGTATGGCCTTAGCGAGTCTATAAGCGAGCTCAATGTAGCTTAAGTCTTCCAAAAATTCAACAATCTGGATTTTATAATCACTATCCTCTATACCCTCACCATATTCCATTAATTTTTCTTTCAGTAAGAGATCGATCTTATCCGTTCGTTCAATAAAACGCACTTTTTTAACTAATTGTTTAAAAGAATTAAAAATGTTGTAGAGCTCTGAACGAGGATAATCATCAATATTCTTTAATACATAGAATATAAAGAGTTCCGCCTTTTCGTACCGTTTAATTTTCAAACTCACTTCTAAAAGTTCAAGAATTGCTTGTTCGTAAAGAAATTTACTTTCTATATTAGGGACAATTTTTTCGAATATCCAATCAATTAAATTAGGTTGATCAAATCTTTCTATAATGTCAATAAGTAGTTTGATAATAGAAAAATATAACTTCGCATTTTCAGTTTTGGTTCCCGATAAGAAAGATACTAAGGCATATTTAATCCTTCCCATAGCATCCTCCATATTAATTGGAGTTTCTGCGAATTTATAAAATACTGATTCTAAAATTGGTTGAATTTTTTCTCTACTTTTAAATTCGTATATGAAATATTCACCCCAATTCGGAGCAATCTTTTTTGAAGTTTCCTCATCTTTAGTTTTTGGAGTTATATTTTTAGGGGTTTTTGGTTTTGATTCTTTTATTTTTACATTTTGGTTTTCCGCTTCTTCGTCTGTTAAGATTTCTAAAATAATCTTATCCTTTTCTTTTGGAACTATTATTCTGAAGAAAGTTTCTATCTCTTCATTGAATAAAACTTCTCTTAGTTCTTTTGGGAAAGTGATACCTGTTTTAGTCTTTTTAATAATGTCTTCAAAAAAAACTTCTTCCTCTGGTCTTTTATCTTGCGCCATATTTATTGGTAAGAATAACGGTTTTTTAATTCTATGTTGAATGGAATTAGATTAATAATTTGGAGAGATCAAATAATATATCAAGACGTATCATCCGGTAATGTTAACTAACTCTACACCCCTAATATCGTAATTTTTATCAATGAAACAAAGAATCGCATGACCTTTATGTATATACACAAGAGGTACGGGGTAAGATTCGGCGTTTTCTATAAAACTTTTTTTTACGATGATAGGAAGGACGGTATTACACACCATGCAAGGTACTTTAAGCTCTTTCACTATGTCAAAATTATTAAAGCCTGCTATAATGTTTTCAATATTTTCATTAAATGAATTAACCATTGTAGTAGAAAAATTACCGTAAGAGATATACGACTCAATATCGTATTTTATATTAAACTCTATACTCACTTTTTCTATTAAAGCTTCAAGCAATTGGAATTGAACTTTATTATTAGAACCTGCAGTGTATATTAAATTATTTATTCGAATATGCACAATTTTCATGTTGCCCTTGAAAATATGGAAAAATATGTTACTCACAGGATTCTGCTTAACAATGTTCAAGTCTAATATAAAACTTTTATATGATCTTGGAGGTTTCCATTCAAATATAGTAAATTCGTCCGTACTGATGTTAATAAACTCGAGATTTTTTAATATTTGAGAATATTCAACCATTCAAATCAGCTTGTTCTATGCTATTTTAATATTATTTACTACACTTTCGATAAAAATTAACTCGATTTGATTAAATAATTATTATTTATGATATAAACCATACCCTATTATAATGATTTAAATATTTATATATTATAGGTAGGGAATGTTATAGAAGAAAAAATCATAACTGATATGACGAAAAAATCAAAAAGAATGTGGAATTATTTAATGCTTTATAAATAAATTTTCATATTTATACAAAAATATAAAAAAGATATTAATATAAAATATCATTATAATCTAAAAATTAGGTGGTTATTTGCCAAAAATTACCAGAAATATAGAAATTAAAACTAACCTTGAGAAAATTTATACTATTTTAAAAGATGGAAAACAAACAGCAAAATGGAACCCTATTGTAAATGAAATAACACTACTTGAAAAACATAAATATTTACTAAAATCAACAATTGGGGATATGATTATTAATAAAATAGAGAGTGTTAAAGATGTCTATGTTAAATGGAGAATGGAACAGAGTGATTTGCATTCAATGGGATATATTTTGCATGAAAAATTACCAATATCTAACGTTGAACTATGGGTTGAATTTGAAAATAAGAAGTTTAAAAAGAAATTCAAGGATGCTGCAGATTTAACCTTAGAAGGTTTAAAAAAATATATTGAATTTATTGAAGATGGGGGCAACATTTTAGAGTATGATAAACAATAAATAAAATTAAATCATTAATTTTTTATTTTTTTTAATTTTAATTTAATTTTAATACTAAAACATAAATCTATTAGTTATCAAAAAATAGAAATTTTGAAATTATGTTTATTTTCTATGGTAAATAAATAGATTTTTATATTCATAGAATGAAATTGTTTATTATTCAATTCTATTAATATTAATTTTGTGTTTAAAATGAAGGATTATTCAGATTGGGAACCGATTTACGATTTTGAAAACGAGTCTCCGTATCTTGAAAATTATAATCGCCCATGGCTAAAATACAGAGCTTCTAATGTCCCTAAATCAATAAAATTCGATCCAATTCCAGTTCACGAGTTTATAGGATTAACTGCTAAGAATTACCCAAATAATGTTTGTGTTAATGATAAATCAACTGATAAAAAATATACTTTTCGCGAGTTAACTTATATTTCAGATAAAATATCTAACGCCTTATATCAGTTAGGGACAAAAAAGGGTGATGCAGTAGGTATCATGACAGGTAATTGCCCTGAATTTTTATTTTGTTGCCTTGGAATTATGAAAACTGGCGCTATCGTTATACCTATTAATCCGCTACTTAAGGAATCAGATGTATCTCACATCCTCAAAGAGACTGAAAATGTAAAAACTGTTTTTGTTCACAAAAAAAATTTTAGAACCATGAAAAAAGCACAAAAAGATGTGATGATAGAAACCATAATCCTTTTGGAAGCAGACGTCGCTAAAGAAGGGACTATAACTTTAGAGGAGTTTATCGAAGGTGTAGCACCCATTCGACCAGATGTAGATATAGACCCATCGAACGATCTTGCTGCTCTTTTATTTACTGGTGGAACTACGGGATTACCTAAAGGCGTAATGTTAACTCACACTAATCTGGTTTCTTGCACACTCTCAACTTTATTAATGGCTGGTGAACAAGAAGAGGGAGAAGATAGTATCGGTAAAACAGTAAACTTATCCGTTATACCTTTGTGCCACTCTTTTGGATTTTTAGTCATGATTATAGCAGTTTTCGGAGCAGCAATGATAGTAATGTTTCCCTCCTTTAACGCTTCTGTAGTTTTAGAAGCAATTGAGTATTACAAAGTTATAAATTATGTTGGAGTTCCGGTTATGTATCAAATGTTAATAAATAATCCAGATTTCACAGAACGAGATCTTTCTAGTCTTGAAGAGGCAAATTCAGGTTCAGCCGCCTTACCTCCAGAATTAGCTAAGAAATGGGAAGAGGTTGTTGGAATTAAGGTGGGACAAGGCTTTGGGTTAACGGAAACTTCACCCATAACTCACATAGCGGCTAAATGGATGCCAGAGATTCGCTCTGAGAGTATTGGAGTACCGATAATCGATACAGACGCTAAAATTGTTAATCCTGAAACTTTAAAAGAACTAGAACCCAACGAAATTGGAGAACTATTGATAAAAGGCCCCCAAATAATGAAGGGATATTGGAAAAGTCCTGAAGAAACAAAGAAAACTATTATTGACGGGTGGTTAAGAACAGGAGATCTAGCACGGATGGATGAGCTAGGATATTTTTATATCGAGGGTCGCTCAAAGGACATAATTAAATATAAAGGTTATAAAGTAATGCCGCGTGAAGTCGAAGAAAACTTATATGAACATCCCGCAATTCTGGAAGCTGGTGTAGTTTCGGCACCTGATCCAAACATTGGAGAAACAATTAAAGCGTTTGTAGTTTTAAAGCCAGAATTTAAGGATAGCGGTATAACTGAGAGAGATATTATTGAGTGGGCAAAAGAAAGATTAGCTGGTTATAAATACCCCCGCCAAATAGAATTTTTAAACATATTACCTAGAACTTCAGTAGGTAAAATATTTAGAAGAAAATTAAGAGAAAGGATTGTAAAAGAGTAATAAATTCAGTTTACACTTAGAAATTGTGAAGTTTTTTTACATTTAACTTAATTTACACTTTATATGTGTGTATACCTTATTTTATTGCATAAAATATAATTTTTTAATGTGAATAATATGAATAAAGAAGAGATGTGTTTTATGTCTGCTATCGACATGTTCGAGGCTATAAGAAGTCAAGAACTCACTTCAATAGAAATAACGGAAACAATTATTGAGAGAATTGAAAAAATCAATCCAATAACAAACGCATATTGCACAACAACATTTGACTTAGCTCGAAAAATGGCAAAAGAAGCAGATGATAAAGTGAAAAAAGGAGAAAAGCTAGGATTATTAAACGGTATCCCTACATCAATTAAAGATTTAAATCCTGTAAAGGGAATTAGAACTACCTATGGTTCTAAAATTTACGAAAATCATATCCCGGATTATGATGATGTAGCAATTCGAAGATTAAGAAAAGAAGGATGCGTAATTTTAGGGAAAACTAATACACCTGAATTTGGATTCAAGGGAGTTACCGATAATTTAATATTTGGACATAGCCGTAATCCATGGAACTTAGATGTCACAACAGCTGGATCAAGTGGGGGAGCAGCATCGTCAGTTGTTTCAGGATTAGGACCCTTAGCACAGGGATCAGATGGAGGTGGGTCAATTAGACACCCTGCAAGTTTTTGTGGAGCATATGGTCTTAAACCAAGTTTTGGAAGGGTACCTCGATATCCCAAACTATATCCAATGGGCTTGGATATAGCAGTTATTGGCCCAATTGTTCGATACGTTAAAGACGCAGCATTGATGTTAGACGCAATGAAAGGTCCATTCGAAGGTGATAAAGCTTCATTACCAAAAGATGGATTTAGATACATTGATAAAATCAGTGAAGTTCCAGAAGGATTAAAAATTGGTTACTCCTTGGATTTAGGCTACGCAAAAGTAGTAGACGGTGAAGTAGAGAAGAACATTTTGAATTCTGTAAAATTGTTTGAAAACTTTGGATGGGATGTCGAACCTGTTAAAATGAAACTGCGAAAAGCTCCACTTTCATTTAACACGATCTGGACTTCTACTTTAGCGTATAATTTGAAGCCGTATTTAAAAGAATGGGAAGATAAAATGGACCCCGATTTAGTAAAATTAATTAAAGCAGGTTTAGGTTACGATGGAACGTCCCTACCAAAAGCGATAGCCATTCGCGCCCAACTTTATGCTACCATTTACAAGGTCTTCAAGGAATACGATATTTTGATAACTCCATCGACTGCCATTCCCGCTTTTAAGTTAGGGATGATGTTTCCCTCGAAGATAAATGGGATTAATGTATCTCCAACTGCATGGATGGCGTTTACCTTCCCATTTAACATGACAGGTCATCCCGCAGCTAGCATTCCTAGTGGTTGGTCAAGCAAAGGCTTACCTATCGGGATGCAAATTGTAGGTAAACGATTCGAGGAACTTACTGTCTTACAAGTATCTAAAGCGTTCGAAGAATTAGCTCCTTGGCAAGATAAAAGACCAAATTTTAGTTAATATTTCCTAATCACTTTTTTTTAATTATTCTAAAACAAAATTTTTTACTGCTAGTTAATTTGCTATTCATGAATTATTAAGATTTTAACGAAAACAAAATGAATAAGAAACAACAGAGAAAAGAACTATCGAGTTTTAAAAAGACTCAATTAGCGCCCGAATATAGTAATTTAGAGTTTTCGGTAGTACTTAACATGCCGGAACATGCAGCTAATATCGGTACAATAGCTAGACTTATGAAGAATTTCAATTTCGAACACTTGATTATCTATAATTCAAATGAAAAAGCAGAAAAAATTCGGAGCTACCATACGCAAGGTTTTGCGATGCATGGTAAACAAATCCTTTTCAACGCAGAAATTATAACGATTGGAAACCAAATTGACCACCTATCTGGCTTTAAAGCATTGATGAACAGATTCGATATTAAAATTGCTTCAACAGCAAAAGGAAAGCACTATACGAATATTAGAAGATTAGCGACTTTCCCAGCAGATTTAACCCTCCCGATATCAGAAAAACCACTTAAAATTGCTCTAGTTTTTGGGAGAGAATCCCACGGTCTTACGAATGACGAAATCGAGATGACTGATTTAGTCATACGAATACCTTCTGATGAGGATTACCCTACACTCAATCTTTCTCAAGCTTGTGGAATTATATTATATGAGATTTATAAAAAAATACACAATCTAGAAATTGGAAGAGGTCTTAAACCTGTTTTACTTGCTAATAAAAAAGATAAGCAAATGCTATACAATCTAATTAAAAATTTAATTACAAATCTTAGAATTCGCACCTACAGGAAAGAAAATGTATTTTTCGCCTTAAAAAATGTTTTTGAGAGGGCATTCGTATCTAAAAAAGAATTAAACCTTATTACTGGGGTATTTTCAAAATTGAATTCGCATTTAAAAAAAAGAGAAATGTGTGAAGATTAAATTTAATAGTTTAATCATACTAAATTGCTTGATAATACCTAGGCTTGTGGTCATAGACTACCATTAATTTATCAGGGGTGTCGTTAACAATTCTTCTAATTACTTTAGCCAAAGCATTATGAGTATCGTACCCCATAGCATTAGCCCATTCACGAGCAGTAGATTTTCCTACTTCCTTCAATTTATCAAGACACATTTGTTCATATGTTCTTGTAATTATTTTTTTAGCTCTTAACGTTAATATTTACCTCCAATTCAGTTTTATTACCACTTAAACTTAATCTTTTAATAAAATCGTAGTGTTAATGAATGAATGTTCGAGAGAAAATTGCTATCTACACTGCTCAATTCTATAAGGACAGTGGCTTTTAATTCTAAGGTTTACTCTGGTGGCATCTCCTAATATTTCAATAAAATCTATCCTAAAAAAAAATTAGACGAGAGGCTATTTAAACCATGATGTAGATTAGTTGTAGACGAATACATATAAGATGTATAAGGCTTTAAATCAACCCTCCAAATAAATCAAAGATACAAGTTGATTAACTATTGACAAAAATAGTTTTTACTTGATAAAAATGTATTTTAAATTGGTAACATGTGATATTAAAAGTAAAATTAACAAATTTTAAGCCATATATTAAGGGATCTTGAATCGATGTAGTATCTTTGGGATTAAATATATTCCAATAACAAGATTTTACTTTTAATTTTTTACCCATTTAAATAAGGCTTCAAAATTGGGAAAACTTTCCCACTATAGAATCTTTCTATTTACTATTTATTAATTAATGTGTTAATATTTGAAAGTAACTATCATTACATGGGTAAAAAAAGAAAGTCATATCAAAAGATCATTTGAAGCTATGTATTATACATTCTATTTAAAAGGTGTTTAGGTTCTGTTTTATATTATCTGTATTTCTTCGAACTCTAAATTTTAGTACGTTTCATACTTAAGTAAATTATTGAATTACGGTAAATCGCGTAAGTGAATAGGCTTAAATAAAGCTCAAGAGTTTGTTATTGTGAATAGACCTAACATTATAAATTTTGAATAAAATGGGGAAATGACACAATCAACTAAGACTCCTGCGCCACTCTGGATTTTTGTCTTTTGGTAGCGTAATTTTTACGCTCAATTAACGCTCTTTCCCTATTGAACTTTTAGATCTAACTATTAGGTCATGGTGACAGGAGTCAACCTCTCTAATTAAAATAGGTTTACTAATAAACTTTCAATTAATATCTAAATTTCTATATAGTAACTTCTTTTTCATCAAGAATTAGATATATCAGTGTTTTTTATATAGGTTAAATACTCCATTTTATATGTTTCAGACAATCTAAACCTTATTACATAAAACTTGTATTTGAACAAAGCATTACGGTAATTTAACACATAAAAAGTGCACTTATCTTTAAAATAAAAAGATATATATAGCCTTTTGTGGTAATTTTAATTAACTATGTCTCAATCGTATAAAGATTTTTTAAAAAAATACAAAATTGACGACTTTAAAACGAATTTAAAACTAAGTGGAAGCACAAAAATAGATTTCTATAACGACATTGATAAACTATTGAAAACTATGGGTATAATATTCGATAAGCTTGCAATGATTGCGCCTATGAGAGGAGCACAAGTATTAATGGCTGTTGCAAAATTAACAGGCCCTAATAATGTAGTAAACAAAACGGATATTAAGAGATGTTTAAATATTGATAGATTAGAGAAGATTCTATCTGCAATTAATTACTTAGAGATAGCGAAGTATATAACGATTGAGAAGAAAACAGAAAAATTCCATATCATAAAGTTAAACGAAGAAGATAACCCAGATTTAATAATCTTTAGAGAAATCGTTCAAAAATACTGGAAATCGCCTCAAGAAGAAGTTGAACAAGCAAAAAAATGGAGGGATGAAAAATGAGGAATTCGCTTAAAACTGTAACAGAATTAAATTTTGAAGACGAACAAGGGTTAAAGGAAGCTACTCAAATAATTAGATCTGAGTATTATAAGAAAGCACTTAAATCGAGTTTATATATCGTAATCGTTTTAATAATTGCATTTGGTTATCTCGTATTCGGTTATTTACCTTACATGGATAATACTTCTTTTCCACATTTTCTCGTCTCTGAAAGTTCCACTCCTGTAAGTAATGGTTTTTCTTTAGACTTAACTTTAGGGTGGAGTTTCTTTAGTACTTCAGTATTCTTGATAATTCATTTCATACGATTAATCCATGTTAAATTTACCCCCTCGTTGATTAATTTTATTGAGAGAGAGACAAAATATGCAGGTTTTGAATTTAAGAGAATATTTGATAGTATAGGATTATTTGTAATTGTGAATACTATTTCTATCGCTTTACTTCTTTACGTAGAAACTAATCTAATTAGATATGTTAATGGTGCTTGGAGCAATGTATTAAAAAACTTGCTTTTAATTTACTTATTAATTAGTCTAGCCGTACCTATTATATGGGTCTTTAGAAACGATAAGTTCGTTATTAAAGTGAAGGATAATGTTTTTGTTCAATGTGATTTGCACTATAATTTTATGAAGAATAAGAACTATGCCCCAAATCTAGTAGGTATTATTTTAACATCAAACCGATTATGCTCGAAATTTGATAAATCTGGAAAATACATACATTCGAAAATTTCAGAAGGGAGATGGTTAGTAAGGAATGAATCTTCAATGGTAGCGCCATTCCTCCATTTTGAAGAGTATTCTGTACCGTTTAACTTTCAGAAGCAATTTTTAAACATTGTATTAGCTCTAAACGAATGGGAAAACAACTATGTAGCAAATCTCGATTCCCTTAACTATTATTTTTCAAAAAGTTTCTCGTTCTATAATTTCAAATCTAAAAAACACGGGAGTAAAAAACATCTCATTTACTTCAAATTTCTAAACATCTAACAATATATTTTTTCTAATCTAGATATCGTTACAAAAAAGCAAATTTTTTACTCATAGTCTCTATTTGGAATAAAAACTTTAAATTTCTCAGGCTATTCGATTAAATAAAATATTTTTGCTGAAGCATAACATATTCGTTGTGGTCAGTAAACTTCTCCTCGACAAGATTAGAAACAATATTGTACAATTGTCGAAAGAGTTCTTCAGGGAAGGCTTTGTGCTCAAAAACAATATCACTTACTAATTCTTCTGTTAATATTTGAGAATTAACTTGTTTATTATACAATAAGAATTTCATCATGGCAGCTTCGATCTTCGATTTTACAATATTCTTTATGATTTCTAAGCTTAAGTCTCGCTCAGGATCAATAAAGTATGGGTAATTCATATCATCTAGAATTTTAATGTAACCAAATCGAGAAATGATTTTGTTAACGCAATATTCTAGTGAGCTGATTTCTAAATTAAACTTTTTACAGAAATTTTTTTTATTTTCGTGGGCAGGAAACGCAAAGGGATGCCTTGTTACAATGTAATAGGCGGCAATGAAAAACTTGTATAGATTATGCGGAATTTTACTATTAGCTCTTAAATACCTATACACTAATGAAACTGTATCTAAAACAAAATCCTCGTTTATGTCAAATTGGGTTAAAAAATCTTCTCCATCTTTAATTAGATCGATTGTGATCCTATCTTTAGTATTTATAACTTCAATTTCAGGGGGATATAATTCTAACATTTCTCACACAACACCTTAGCTTTTCAAATTTTTTAAAGAAATATCTAAATATCACTTCGATAATATAAGAATAACATCCCCTCTTATAAATGTACGCATCACTGAAGATGCATTAAATGATCAAAAAAACAGAAGATTTAAAAATATGAAATTAATGATCATTATAGAACTAAATTTTTGTCCATACATAGATCATGTCATCAGAAGAAAATAAATCATCAAACCTTCCTAGAATTACGGTAAGTCTAGATTTTTTTGATGAGACAGTTATTAAACTGATGGCGGAAAAAATGGGCAAATCTAAATCTGAAATCTTACGAAATATACTAAATGATTGGATAATAACTAATCCAGATATATTAGAGTCCAAATATGGAATCGTATCAGTCGATGTAAGAAGGGAAATTCAACTAAGAAACAACGAAAGGAAGATAAACGACGATTTGGAACAAATTATTAATTTCTTTAAACGAGTAAAAAGTATAGACATAGATCGGTTAGCAGAAAAACTAGTGATGAGTTCTAAAACATTGATGGATATTCTTGATGAATACGGAGATGAGTTGGAGAAAAAAGGTCTTAAATTAGGAATTGAAGGAAATCTAATTGTTAAATATTAATACCGAAAAAATTATGAAGAAAATAAAACCTGTTAATTCATTTGGATTGCTTCCAACTAAAACGGATATATATTCTGGTGAGGAAACTATACGATTTAATAGTCGACATCCTATTTACAAATCTTTAATGAAAATCGAATTTGAAGAAGTTCTTCGAAAATATCATAAATTAACGATAATTGAATAATTAAAAAAAGAATAGAGCGTGTTTCAGACGGCAATTGAAAAAATTAGAGAAAGTGTTCGACTACGGTTAGAAGAGTTGTACGAAATAGAATCAGAATATCAACAGGTTCTATCTCAAGTTGTAATTCCATTTTCAGAAATATTTAAAAAACCAAGTTCTACTAAATTTAGTTCTAAAAATGATGGTATCCCTTTTAGTAAATGGGATAAAAAATTTAAACAAATTCTATTAAAGGAATTGTAATATTTACGAACAGGGCGATTTCGCTACTACATTTAAATTCTTTTTTAGTAAATCTAAAAACTTAAAAATCCATTCTTTACATATTACTTAATATTAACTAAATAATTTTAGGTGAATCTTTTGGGAGAAGAAGAAGAAGATGATGGGTTTGCATTAGATCCGGAACAATTAAATATGTTCTATGAGGTGCTTTTTAAAAGAATTATGGATATAATGGATAATCCTAATATAAATGTCAATCCTTTCGAAGATATGATAAAAATTTTAAGCCGGTTAAGCGAAATATTTAGTTTTAAAAGCATGATAACTGTCATTCCTGAATTAATAGCTTACGCGATAAAGTACGGAATGATGGTGGAAGCCGCTTACGATGAAGAAGTAGCAAGCTTAGAAGAAGACGAACAAGGATTTGGCCCAGAAGAGGAAAAGGAAAAGAAGAGATCTGTAATGAAGAAAGATTTAGACAAGCTTACTATGTATTTATGATTCTTTTTTTTAATTTTTAATTTTTTGATTTGAAGCAATTGAAATATTTAAAATATTTCGTCGATAGAAGTAAATTAAAAATTCATAAATAACATAGAATTTAAAATTCCTAAAAGAATATTAAAACTTAGTAAAATTTTAAAAGACATTTAATTATTAATAATCTAAGAAATCAGTGATAAATACCATGAATGAATTAAAAACCGAAGGCATTCCTTTTTACATAGTTGATGTATTTGCAGAAGGGAAATACTCTGGCAATCAACTCGCAGTCGTAATAAGTAGAAATAAGCTTAACGACGAAGAGATGCAGAGTATAGCAAAAGAAATGAATTATAGTGAAACGACTTTTATTACTTCTGTCGAGAATTACGATGTCAGAATTTTTACTCCTGAAGTAGAACTACCATTTGCAGGACATCCTACAATTGGTACAGCTTACGTAATACAGCAAGAATTCATGAAAGAGAAGGCGAAAACCATGTCTTTAAACTTAAAAATTGGACCTATTGCAATTTTATTCAAATATAAAGGTGAAATTCTTTCAGAAACATGGATGGAGCATAATGAACCAGCATTCAGTGGATTTTTTGCGCCTGACCTGTTGGCAGATGTCTTAAGTATAAACGAAAGTGATATCGACGGCAGATTTAAAATTCAAGAGGTTTATACTGGTATTCATACTCTCATTGTTCCTCTAAAGTCCTTAGATGCCCTAAAAAAAGTACGTATAAATAAGGAAAAGTATACCCATCTGATTCAAAATACACAAGCTAAAACCATATTAGTCTTTTGTCCCGAAACTTACGACAAAATAAACGATTTAAATGTACGATTTTTCGCTGATTACTATGGAGTCCCAGAAGACCCAGCTACAGGTTCTGCAAATGGTTGTTTAGCGGCTTACCTAGTGAAGCATGATTATTTTGGTAAAAAAAAAATCGATATTCGAGTTGAACAAGGCTATGAAATTGGTCGAAAATCTTTACTCCTTTTGAAGGCTGAAGAAAAAGAAGGAAAATTCTATATCACTGTTGGCGGCAAGGTTGTACTAATCGCTAAAGGAAATCTGCTCTAACATTAAAATATACAACACCCAGCAAGTAATTTGACCAAAAAATTGAATAAATCTATTTCTTTAAATAATTTAGTTTAAAATTATTGTTAAATCGTTGTATTGATTTAACATTGGAAATAAAGATTCTGAATAATTGGAGAAAGGATCATCAAATAATTCTCGAAAAAATCATTACCTTCTCAAATTTACCTGATAATAAAGATATCCAGAAAAAAAAATTCTCGCTGTTGACTGAACTATTCTTAAATCTTTGTACTAATAAAAACAATAAAGGCAATTTTAGAAACGTCTCAAGCTTAATTTTACTTTTTCTTAACTTATACAAAAAGAATTACCCTGTTGATATTTTCTCCAAGCAAGAGAATAGAAATCCTAAAACTAAGAGAGGTAGTTCAGAATTAAAACGCATTTTAAAGCAAGAATTACGAAGCAGTAGCCCAATACCTTAATTAACAATGCACTGACAGACCATCAAATCACTAATTTAGATGTGTCTATTTAATTATAATTTAATCGTGATATAATGAGATTATAAAATGAGTTCAAAAGCACCTGGACGGAAATTTGATAACAACTTCTTCATGCTTGAATTAGAGTTATCCGAGACCATTGTTTCTTTTAAAAAATTACTCGGTTATATTGGAGCTAAAGACGTTTATTCTGGAAAAGAAAAAATACCTTTTCGAGAAAAATTTATCGAATTTCAGAAGATAATGTTAAGTGAATTCATAAGTTAAATTATTTTTAGCTAATCTTTTTTTTATTCAGAAACTATTTCGTGAGTAGTTGATGCGTAAAAATAAAAAAAGTAAAAGAATTTAATGAAACCTTTAAGTTACTTTTTACTTTGCCATTTCCTGGTCGTAATAAAACCACGTAAACGCTACGAAGAAAAATATAAAGATAGCTGTTTGTAACCAGATAATTATCGGAACTGGTAAGTAAAATATTGAGAAAATATGAACACCTGTACCTATTGCGAGCCATGTTATTTCCATTTGAACTATTATTTTAACATGGTGCCATTTGGTTTCCCTCCACGCTAATAAAGAAGCTACCGCTAGTCCTAAAAATACCGCTCCCAATACACGCCCAGTTACTGGGTCTAAATAAGGCCAACCTGTTATACTTACATAGTACTCAACAACAAATGTAAAAACTAAACCAAATATTACGGCTACGAAAAAATGCACTAAAAATAGAATTTTTAATAGTTTTGAAATTTCTTCTTTCATAAGTTTTAATCCCTCATTATTATAATTTATAGTATAACTAATTTCAATTTACATTTTATTTTTAGAATTTCATTAAAGTAACTATTTGCTTTTGTTTATAAATCTTTCTCGATCAAGAATTCGATTAAGTATAGGCAATAAATTGTGTTACTTATATTTTTGAATGAACTCTGATAATGGCAAAAAATAATCTTGCTTAAACGAGAGGATATTGTTGTGCCCGGCTTTATCAATTAAAACTAATTTTTTCTCAACACTATTGGGTAAATCTTGATATAGTAATTGCGATTCAGAATAAGGAATAATCCCATCTGATGTCCCGTGAATTAGTAAAGTCGGAACTTTAAATTTTTTAACTCTAGTATCGTTCGAGTATTCTTTTACTGAATCTGGTGTTAAGGCTGGGCTACGGACGCCAAATACATCATTCATCATGTTAAAGATGCTAGCGAAACCACTCTCAAATATAACACCTCTTAAATTGGTTGGATTGTGTGCCCCAATTTCTGCCGCACAAACGCTTCCAAGAGATCTCCCTTGAACGAAGAGAGAATCGAGATAATTCATTTCATCCAGCCATTGCCTAAAAGCGTCGTAAATAGGCATCGCATCAGATATCAAACTAGTATAGTAGGGCTCGCCTGAGCTAAATCCATACCCTCGGAAATCAACAACAGCGAGATTTACATTACACTCCCAAAATAAATGCGAGATATATTGATAGTCAGAAGCGATTTCCCCGTTCCCGTGAAATAACAGAATTGTCGGATTTTCTTCCTTAGTTCCATAAAAAAAACCTCCTATTGAGATATTATCGTAGATATCAAACCTGAGAACTTTGATATTTGATTCTAGCTTTTCAGGCATTTTCGTTTTTTGTGGATAAAAAACAACATTTGAAATCGTAGGACTATCAATTATTAGATTTTTTTCCATAATTAGTTAAATATCTCGTTATCTTATTAAACTCTTTTTTCATCTTTTTGAGATTTTTAATAAATTAGCCTTTTAAGCAATAAAAAGACTTATCTAAGAGGTTTATTATTAGTAAATCATATTTTATTAATCATATTAGATTTCAAGTAAGCGATGTGAACAATAATTTTCTTTGAAAGATATGAAATCCTCTTTAATAAGTTTAATCGGAGTTACTTAACTTCTTTTGGGGTCTTCTTCCCTGGATTAACTATCTTATTTTCATTAATTTTATATAATTTAGGTGACTCGTCATTTAGTATTTTTACGCATTATTTAAGCCATCTAGGAATAGGACCGAATGGATCTAACATTATTTTTAATGTAGGAAGTATGATATCCGGTGTTGTTATGGTGTGTTTTTTTCTAAACCTAAGCGTTTTTCTAATTAAAAAGGAAGTGTCGATAATTCTTGTGAATTTATCGTTTATTTTCGGTTTTATATCATCTGTAGGGATTTTTATGATGGGGTTGTTTCCTGGCGATATTTCTCAATATTTACATAACTTTGGGGCGGGTTTTTTCTTTTTTGGAGGTTTAGCTTATTGCATACTTTATGGAATTTCAGAGTGGACGGCTAAAGGTATTTCTAAGCTTCAAGCTCTATCAGGATTCGTAGTAGCTTTTCCTTTTTTAGTATTCATCTATTTTACTAATATAAATTTTTTTAATCATGAATTAGCATTGGAAATTTCTCATTTTTCGGAGTGGATTCTTTTTACACTCCTAATGTGTTGGATTATCGGACATGAATTTTCTATGAAAAAAGACAGAAGATTAACATAAAAATCGTTTTTTTTAATAATATCTTGATATACAGCTAAATCTTTCCCTGATTTGCAACAGCTTCAGTTGCTTTTTTAACAGCTTCTGGATCGCCTAAGTAGTAGTGCTGTATAGGCTTTAGATCGTCATCAAGTTCATATATTAAAGGAATACCTGTTGGAATATTTAACTTTACTATTTCATCTTCAGAAACATTATCCAAATACTTAACTAGAGCTCTTAAACTATTACCATGAGCGGAGATTAAGATATTTTTTCCACTCTTAATGGTTGGAGCAATTGTCTCATGCCAATATGGTAAAAAACGCTCAACAGTATCTTTCAAGCATTCTGCTAAGGGTATATCTTTGGATTCAAGATCCTCGTATCTCTTATCATTACCGGGGTATCTTGGATCAGAAGTTTTAAGAGTCGGAGGAGGTGTATCATAACTTCTCCGCCAAATTAACACTTGTTCTTCTCCTAGTTCGGCTGCTAACTTAGATTTGTAAAGTCCTTGAAGTGCACCATAATGTCTTTCGTTTAACCTCCAAGATCTAAATACGGGTATCCACATTAAATCCATCTTATCTAAAACGATCCATAAGGTTCTAATCCCTCTTTTAAGAACCGAAGTATACGCAATATCAAAAGTAAAGTTATTATCTTTAAGTAAATTCCCCGCCTTTTCAGCTTCGATTATTCCCTGAACTGAAAGATCTACGTCCGTCCAACCAGTAAACCTGTTTTGCCTGTTCCATTCGCTCTCTCCATGACGTAATAAAACTAATTTTTTCATAATTATCACTATAGCTAATATAAATTTAGATTTTTAAATTAATTTCAATTATAATAAATACCAATTTTAATGTAATTTTAATATAGAAGACCATACTTTTAGGTGTTATGTAAGATGGATGAAAAAGGTATTTTAAAAGGCGCTAATCGTAAAGAAGAGATGTGGAAAAAAACTAAGCTTGGTGAACCGTTTAAGAAGACTCTAGAGCGTTTTAGAGCAGATGTTATAAATCGTAAAGATTTTGACCCAACCTCTTTACTACAATTTGGTTTGTTTATGGCCATGGCCGTCATCAATATATTACAAGATGTCGAAAAAAAGTTAGGTAGTGAGGGTCAAAAAATAGTCATCGATGCTTTAATTAGAACAGGATATATGATGGGGAATCAAATTCTTGAAAACATACAAATACCCGCTGAAATTTCCGATATAGAACTAATGAGTTTTTTAGCAACGATAGTAAATACTCAAGCTTGGACTTCAATTGAGGATCCGCGAATTGACAACGAAGAACAATGTTCTTTTGATATAATTTGGTGTCCTCTACAAAATGTTTACAAAGCTTTTGATTGTAGAGTTCAAAGATATTTAGTTCAAGGAATAATCAATGCCTTTAGAGATTCGGGCGTACTACAACATGAATATCAAGTAGAATTTAAAACAACCATCCCAGCGGGAGCAAAGACTTGTCTGTTCCATATAACAAAGAAGAACCCAAATGAAAAAGACAAATGGGAAGAATATTCAGAAGTTCTCGAAAAAAAAGCGTTAGAAAAATAACATGCAATTAATGATTCAATTTCAAACTAGTTCGATAATTAATTGTCTAGACTTAAATATTTGAAAAGAGATATTTTATATACAATCCATCAGCCCTTAATGAAATTAAAAAATGAGTCAAAAAAGATTTATAACATCAATTGCATGTCTTTGCTTAATTTTCATGTCAATTTTCCCTCTTTATACACTTGGCAGCACGACTTTAGGAGAGTCTACATTTCCAGTTGAAGAAGAAAGTGAAATTATCTGGGAAAGTGTAAATGCAACTGAATCGTGGTATATGGACGTTGAATTTGTGCGATTCACCGCTTCAACCATTTATAACCAGACTTATAACGAAAAAAACTATCTTTTTATAAATCATACGTTAGAGTTCTACCACCGATATTCTTGGGTGCCACGCTATACAAATTCTTTTTACATGGCTTATAATAAAACGTTAAATTTTTTAAACTGGTCTTCAGAAGGATTTTTTAACGGCAATTTATTTGTATTTCCTACTCCAGTTAATTTAACGCTCATAGGTGAAGCGGTCAAAAGAGAAGGGTTCCTAAATTATTCCACAATTGGAGAAAAAATCGTTTTTGATTATTATGGAAATAGTACCAGCTTTGAAATATCTATTAATTCAGCAGGATTTTCTACGATTATTGAAAAAATTACAAACGGAACGACAATCTACAGATGGGAATTAAATGAAGAAGATATCATTATAAAAGTTCCTTTCGGGAACAGTTTTTTAATAATTACCATCGTTAGTATAATTCCGCTTGTTATCTTTACAAAAAAAAAGATACTGAACTCTAGAGAGCATTAACTTTTAACGAAAATTTATGTATTGGTTTATTTTTTCTATATCACTAGTTCAAGTATAATTACATATAATTAGCAAAAGATGAAAAAGTATGAGTGAAGAATTTTTTTGGTGGAATGACGAACAGAGGGCTATTTACAAAGATGTGAGACAGTTTGTCGAAGACAACTTCGAAGAAGCTGAAGAATACTTCTGGAATACAAAATTTCCGTGGCCACTCGTTAAAAAAGTAGCGAAGAAAGGATATTTTGGAGCAGGAGTTCCAAAAGAATACGGGGGATTAGAATTAGGCGCTACTGGAAGCTGTATTGTAGCAGCACAACTTGGAAGGCTTTACGCTGTAGGACATGTATTTACCGTAAGCATGTTAGCTGGATTGGAACAAGTCTTAAGGTTTGGAACCGATGAACAAAAAAAAATGTGGCTTCCTAAAATCGCAAGCGGGGAAGAATTAGGCGCTTTATGTATTACTGAACCGTTTGCAGGATCAGACGCTGCAAATGTTTTTACATCTGCGGTCAAAGATGGAGATGAGTGGATCCTAAATGGTAAAAAACGATTCATTACTGGAGCTGGCGTTTCTGATAGATACTTTATTTATGCAAAAACAAGCGATGATAAGGCTCTTCGAAAGCAATATGGCCACATCACTTCTTTCATGGTGGAAAAGGGTAGACCTGGATTTAGTTTAGAAAAAATCAACCCCTTAATTGGATTTGATAACGTTCCTAACGGGTATATAGATTTTGATCACGTTAGAATTCCTGACATTAATCGTATTGGTGCAGTTGGAAAGGGATGGAATGTAATGATGGCAGGCTTAAATTTCGAACGCTTAATTGGGGCGGCAGTTTTCAGTGGGATGTTTGAAGATGTCATCAATTTATTGTTTCATTTCACAAAAAGACGTGTTCAATTTAGAAAAACCACGAATCAATTTCCGGGCGTACAAGAAAAAATTGCTGAAATTATAACAAAAGCAAAGGTTTCAAGGCTGTTTTCTTATCACTGTGCCAAATTAATAGATGATGGGGGAGAACCAATGGTTGAAGCTTCAATAGCTAAAATGATTAATACTGAATACGCAAGAGACATTGGACTTAAAGCCATCCAAATCCTAGGCGGGGATGGACTTACAAAATTTTTACCAGCTGAAAGAATTTTACGTGAGGCTAAAATTGGAGAAATTGTAGCGGGGACGACAGAGGTTCAAAAGATGATTATTTACCGTTTCTGTGCTATGCTTCCTTCCTTTAACAAGCCTATGAGATTGAGATGGAACGATGAGGTTAATGCTCCCATTAGATCAAGAAAAGAATCTCAATTCAAAGGAATGGATATAACAGAAGAAAACGTGTTAAAAGTTATCTCTCACGATTATAAAGTAAATCCGGGTTTGTATATGACTCCCGACGATGTCCGAGAAGATATAGGAGGAGGTAGATCTGAGTTGCGGAAGATTTTTGAACAATTAGAACAACAAGGATTAATCGTTATTCATCGCGATCGCTCAGGAAAAATTGCTTTAGTTAAAGCTACTTACGAGGGATTACAAAAAGCCTTTCCAAAAGAATACTATCAGTGGTTTCCAGCATGGTATGAAAACGCTGATAAGTTTTAAAATCATTCTTTTTTTTATTTTTGACTAGTCTTCTATCTTAAAGTCTTTGAGTAAACCAACTTTATTATTAAGATCTATAGTTACAGCTAATAATATTGTCTCTTCTTCGTCCTCAAATTCGGGATCGAGCATTACAAAGTAAAAAATTTTGTCTTTCGTATTGTATCCCATCTCTAATTCGCCACATTCCTCTGGTAGAATTTTTAACAAATCATCAGACGCGTTATTTTTCAATACCTCGTATATTGAATTTTCGACTTTTGATTGACTCTCTCGTATTTCTTTAATCTTTGTAAAATCAAATTGACCCATTGATTCTCCAGCTTTAATATTTAACTCGTTCCATTCTTGAAATAAGTCATTTAATTTTGTCATAATTTCTTTATGAAATAAAGATTCAAGATAAAGATTATTATTATTCTATAAATAAAAAATGAATATCTCATTCTTTAAATTGAAGTTAATAATAATATTGTTTATTGAACTGCATTCGTAGAAAATGTCTAAGAAAAATTACGAATAAAGGTTACCAAAATATGAAGAAAAACAAAATTAATTTTAGAGGGAGAAATCTTGCTCACACGTATTCTATCGTGGCAAGAGATACTAAATCTGGAGAGATGGGAGTTGGCGTCCAGAGTCACTATTTCTCGGTTGGAAGTATCGTCTCTTGGGGCGAATCTGGGGTTGGAGTCGTGGCTACTCAATCGCTTGTGAATGCATCATTTGGTTTACGCGGTTTAGAACTTTTAAAGCAAGGAAAATCACCAAAAGAGGCTTTAGATTTTTTAATTTCTGAAGACGAAGGTAGAGATGTAAGACAAGTAGCAATATTAGACGCTCAAGGCAGAGTTGCGACTCACACGGGTTCGAAATGCATTATTCACGCAGGTCACATTGTAGGAGATAATTTTTCGGTTCAAGCTAATATGATGCTTACCGATAAGGTCTGGTCAGCAATGGCTAAAAGTTTTGAATCGAACGCTACTTTACCCTTAGCTGAGAGAATCATAAAAGCAATGGAAGCGGCAGAAACTGTTGGTGGAGATATCAGAGGAAAACAATCAGCAGCGATTTTACTTGTAGGCGGTAAAGAAGCTAAAAATAAGTGGGAAGATAAACTCATCGATTTAAGAGTCGAAGATAACGAGCAACCCGTAAAAGAACTCTCAAGATTGTTAAAGATCCATAGGGCTTACAAACACATGGATAAAGGTGATTTAGCTATAGAACACAACGACATGGAGACGGCACTCAAGGAATACGATTCGGCACTAAAGATGTTTCCTGAAAACCTTGAAATGCAATTTTGGACCGCCATATCCTTAGCTAATAATCAAAAAATTGAAGAAGCATCAAAAATCTTTAAAAAAGTCTTTAATAAAGACAATAATTGGCGATTACTTGCAGAAAGACTCCCTGAGAGTGATTTATTAACCGTTTCTAAAGAAGATTTAAAAAAAATCTTGTCATTATAGCTCTAAAGACGATAGATGTTGTCGAAATCATTTTTGTTCATCGAAAATTTCATTGCTTTCTTATTTTTATGTTCAATAATTATATCCCCCATGTATTTCATCCCCGAACGTTCCGCTACTAACCAGCCTCTCTTGTTATCTTGACTGACATAGGCAAACAGTGTATCTATCTTTAATGTTGAAAATGCGAATTCAATAGATTTTTTAAGAGCCTCTATTGCAAAACCATCTCCTCTATATTGAGAAAATAGTATAATAAAGCATTCCATTTCATTGATGGAATTTAAAGGTTTCAAAAAAATAAGACCTAAAAGTTGCTCATTGACTTTGTGAGTAATTGAAAAAATCAGCGTATTCTTACGATCATCTGGAGAGAAGATGCCTTGGATGATATAACTTTCAAATTTTTGACGTAATTCATTATCGCTTTTATAAAACTCGATCTGATTAATCTGCTTGATTACGAGTCTCTTTGTTTCTAGCGTAGTGAGAATTTCAGGATTCAATTGAAGCGTATTACCTAAGTGTTTTTTACTTTATTAATAATGTATGAACTAATAAATATTTCTTTGTAACGATAGGCTAATCAACTAATAGCTTTACTCCTCTTACGAGCTGTTGGCAGCTAATTCCGTAAAGAAGTGCCGAATGAAGCGTTTTAATATCGTTTTCGATGTTATTACTGTTCTTATTTTGTTCCTTATAACTCTTAGCAATTTCTTCAAGTTTTGAATACGATAATTCTTTAGAATTACTCATTTTTCCAAAATATCCTCCAAATGCGCTAAACATATTGTGCATCAACTCGATTTCTTCATCATTAAATGTTTTCGTGCATTCTTCACATACAGTTCCAAAAGCGTTGCCTATTTTTTTAATCTTTACACCTAATCTGGAATCACTTCGACAAAGAACGCATTTAATATGGCTTAGAGTAGATTTCTTTTTCGTATGTTCTGAGACAATCATAAATCTCTAATTTTTTCTGTATATTTAAAAAAAAAATCTGATTGTGGGTAAAGTAGTTTTCTTTTTAGTGGAGTAGTCAGCTAATTTCGATTTAGGAAAATGTTAGGGTTTAAAAATATAGTTGTCAATTATATGGTGATTCTAAGTGCTTGAATTATGATAATACCTAAAAAAAACGAAGCGGAGTCATTTGAACATCTTAGAATAAAAGAACATTTCTACTCCTTCCTTCCGTTTGATAACAAAATTGATGTTATAAAGAAAGAATATCCTATCGGCGACCGAATTGCTGATGTTTATTGTAAATTAAGTAATGGTAAAAAAATAGTTGTAGAAATACAACACTCAATGATACTTGTCAAGGATTTAATACAACGGACTAAAGAATACAACGAGAATAATTGTTTTGTGTTGTGGGTATTCAACGGTAGTTCGTTCGAACGCTACCCCAAAATTGAAGATAACGTAAGGATATTAGGTTTTGAAAAATGGTGTCACATGATATATCGTGGGCGCGTATATTACATTAATATGACTAAAACTTTCAATAGCCCAGTTTATCCCGTTCATTTTGCAAATAATTACGAATTAAAAAACTCTAAATCAGGATTCCAGTTCTATCATAGGTCTTTAACTAAAAAAAGTTTTATTCCGTCTTTTATCCCTTCTCTAAAAATTAAAACATTTAAAAATATGGGATTTAACCTAGCCAGTTTTTACGACGATAACGTTAGAAAATCCTGCTTGACTGAAATTACACAATTTTTAAATAAGTATAGCGTAATTGAAACAGAAATTAAAAAAATTAAAAAAATGAGTCGAAATCAAAAAATGCTTTACTTAATAATAAGTATTTACGGTGATAAGTATGGATTAAATTTATTATTTAACATATTGAATTATCTTAAAGTAGTATCAAAAAAAAATTACCGTTATATGAGTGTTATTTATCAACACCTAATTAATAAAAGATAGCCAAAGATCTGTTCGTATCTTGGATTTAATTTACTTTTTGAAATATGTAGGCGTCGTAAAAAGAAGTTTTCTTAATTTCTAAAGATAACTTATGAGCGTGGTTAAAGTCTCGGGGATCAACCGCATCTGGATGATCTGCGAATTTTTTTTCCCTTATGGTTCCAACCGCACGAAGATTTGGTTCGAAAATACAAATTTTACCTTTGGGTTTTATCACTCGTACGCTTTCATTGAAAGCAGCTTGACCGTCGTTAATGTGATGAAGAGCTCCAGAAATAAAAACGGCATCAAACGATCCATCTTCAAATGGCAGTTTCTCAGCATCAAAGGGAGTATAACTAATTAAATTATCAACTTCAACTTTTTTAGCTGATTCGAGCCAATCTCTTTTAGCATATTTGGACTCATCACTCTCCAATTCTCCAGTTAATACGTGGTAATTATTTAATGCGAGTGCTATTGCCATCCTCCCTTCCCCAGTCCCGACATCTAAAATTTTCGAGTTTTTTTCCAATTTTAACTCTTGAAGAACGGGATCAATATTATCAAAAACAAAGCTAAACTCCCCACCTAAAAGCTTTTTAGCATCACTTTTATCCATTTTAATATAACTCCGTGGTTTTACATTAAGAATATAATTTTTACTTTTGATAATATAAGAAGATAATAATAATTTTCCCCTATAATTTAGAGATGAGATACCTCTCATTGTCAACTAAAATAAGTCGGAACTTTTTTAAGATTCTTTAAAAATCGTTAATTTTTGGTAGTCCTATCTTTTATTTTTAAAGAGCTCTTCTTTTAATATATGGAAAAAGCAGCGACAAAATTTAAATGGGAACAAAATGTTGATGCAAAGGTTTTAAACTCAATCGAAGTTCCCGATTTAATTTATAGAGATCGTCTTAGATTGTTAAAGTCTAAACATATGAAGATCGATTAAAAAAAGCTTCATTTTTTAAGTATATATTAGCGGCATATTCAGGCGTTCTTTTGATATTACATCATTTTTTATAAGCAAAAAATCCGTTAGCATTTGTCATGACCGAATTTTTGTTTGATTTCTTCGTTCTAGCTCAAGGTGGCAAAGTGATTTTTAGTCATTTTAATCTCTTAAAATGCGACGATCAGCTTATTGGAGCATATTTTCACGCGATTAATTCGCTTTATAATGTTTGTTTCGATAGGGATATGCAAAAAGTTTCGATGAACGATTATCGACTCCACTTCAATAAAATCGAACCCTTCTTCTTTATAGGTATCTCACCTAGGAGCCTTAAAAATAAAGCTGCAAACGAACATTTTGAATCGTTGTCCCAATCTTTTTACGATAAATACTGCAATAAGCTACCACGACACTGGGAGAGTAATGTAGCAATGTTTAACGGTTTTAACTCCGGCATTGACAAACACGAAAAAGGAATTACTTTACCAAGTTAAGACCGGCAAAACACCCTTTATTTTACTGCGCAAATAAGCTAATTAACAATGTGAAAAGTTTATTAAATTTATTCAGTTTTTGAATTGTCTTGTTCAAATCTTTAAGTATCTTTTTTTCTTTATATATCTTCTCTGAGTGACCGCTATAACTTAAATGAAAAACAATCGATATAAAATGTTTGTTAATCAAAAAATGGATACATGGTCAGAACCCTATTGGGAACACATTATAAGAAACATTGGACCAGTTACATTCGAAGAACAAGAGACGATAAGAACTTCGAAAGTTGCGGTGCTCGGAGTAGGGGGTTTAGGTGGACCGCTCGCGGAGAATCTTGTAAGAGCGGGGTGCCAAAACTTAGTTATTTGCGACTTTGATGTGTTCGACGAGTCAAATTTAAATAGACAAATTTGCACCATCGAGGACATCGGAAAGAGAAAGATCGATGTAGTAGAAGCTTTTTTACACAAGATCGATCCTGAAGTAGAAGTCAGAAAGTTCTTTAAAATTACACAACAAAACATTGATGATGTCCTAGAAGGTGTGAAAGTGATTGCCCTTACTTTGGACGATCCTGCTACTTCAATATTTATCGCCAGAGAGGCTCGAAAGCGAAATATCCCCATGATCGAGTCTTGGGGCGTGCCGTTCTTGTTCACTTGGTGGTTTTCTCCCGATAGTATAGATTACGAGAGATGCTACGGTCTTGAAACTGAGAAATTCAATTATTTCGAATTGTCTAACCTTAAAAAGGAGATAAACCTCGCCACCTATCAAGCTTTGTTACCAAAAGTGTTTACGATGCCTGGAGTCAGAGAAAAATACGACCGAGAGCCGGGAGCTTTCGAGGCGATGATGGCGGGCAACATTGGAGCTCGCTCGTTTGCGCCGTTCGTAAGGATAACTGCCGATTTTCTTTCGGTAGACGTAATTTTCTCGGGAATTCTGAGCGTAAAACCGAAGAACTTGGCCCCAAACCTGAAGGGGTTCGATTACATCAACATGGAAGTCAAAGAAGCTGAATTAATCCCTAATACCTTTTAACTAAATCCTTTTTTTTTCCTTGTTTAATCTAATCTAACTTGATTATTTTTCTTAATTTAAGAATTACAGCTCAATTACCTATAATAAATCCCCTTGCGAATCTTCCTTTTTAAGATTGGATACCAACTGATTTACACGTATAGCCACATTCTCCAAAAGTTCGTTTTTCTCTTTGATTTCCTTTCTTAGTTGAGATTCTCCTTTGGTCGTTGAAAAAGGCGGCTTTTTGTTTATTTCGGTTTGCATCAAGTTTTGAGTCCTCTTTTCCGCAAAGAAAAAGCCAAAATCCGTTATTTCTTCGACCATTCGACCTCGAAATTGAAGTATCAGATGCTTTAACTCTTTTTCACTGGTTTTTCCTTCGGTAAAGTTTCTTATCGCAATCTTGAGCTCTTCTAATTCATTATCGTTAAAGATAATTTTTTCTACTACTTGCTCAAAGTTCGCTAACTCTTGACTCTTTGCCATTAGATACCCCCCCAATCACCTTCGATGTATTGTCTGAAGCCATCAAATATCGTGGAATACATTTCGAAGGTATTTTTGCAGATTTCGACTACTTCCGTCTTGTCACTTACGTCTATCTTTTCGCAAGAAGTTAGAAATAGTTTTAGATCATCCGCTGTAAACGGAAAACCTTCTACTTTGCCGAAATTTTCAATAAATTTCCCAATATCTTCTGAAGTTATTGCATAATTCACGCTGTAATATTCTTTGTAAACGCTGTGTAAAAATTTAGGGAATAAATCTCTACTAGTCTTTATCACATTCTCATATTTTTTGACGTTTAAGTTTTTATGCATGGTAAAATATTCGTAATATAGAATAGGAGCAAAATGTTTAGAGAGGGCACTTCTGAGTTTAATAGGATTCAGTGTTTCTGTTTCAGGAAGTTGCGTGGATTCAAGTTCCACTGGTTCACAGGTGATTATCGAACTTTCTCGGGAATCGTAATAATCTTTTAAAACTCTTTGGTAATGAGGTCCGACCGCAAAAGAAGTCTGCATGGATTCCGAACCGCTAGCTCTTCGAGGATGACTTTCTGTTAAATATTGTTTGCTTACCAAAATATCAAATACATCGTCAATTATCTGTTTCTCTCTCTTCTTATCCTTGGTAATCCTTGCAATGTAAGGCTTAAGTATTTTTTTGAGTTCTTCTCTTACTTTTTTCTTATACAAGTTCCCTACTTTATCAACCGCTTGGATATTGTTTAAAAATTTAATGACGCCTCCAATTAAATCGCTATAGCCGGCAAAATCGCTTTCGAACAAGGTAGTCTGTGCCCTTTTCATAATTTTATTCTTGGTTTTTTCTAAATCGTAGCCTTGTTTTTCCATGTAGCTCACGATCTCCTCCCACGATAGAGGTTTTGCGAGCTGTAATTCTTCGAAGTCAAATTGCACGGGGAAAGATTGGTATATGTCCTCTCGTTTCACCACCGCCTCGTTTTGTTTCATCGCTCCGATATATCTCGTCTGATAACCTTCGTTCCTCCGACTGCTGTAGTAGCCGACTCCGTGTAGGTTCTCTAAATTCATTTGTCCGTTGAGCACCGCCACATCTCTTTTATCAGATGTTCGAAAAGTTATCATGTTATTGAAGTAATTAAACACGTTAGGGTGTAAATACCTTATTTGCGATGCAGAAATTAAGGTTCCAAAGCCTTTATTGACAAATGGGGAAAAGAACTTATCGATCTTGCCGTATTGAATTTTCTTATCTAAGAAAAAACCATCAAAAACTACATCAATGTGTGGTATTACAATAAATTTTGGAGTAAATGCTTCTCCAATTTTCAAGTAATGAATCATTTTAGACAATACAACAAAAGCAAAATAGCACTGTTTGTCGTAATCTCTTACATCTGAGAGGTCTATAATCACCGTTTTGTCGTTAGTTATGAACTCGTGCGCTTGCGCAGAGTGTAGTGTTTGGGGTTGTTGACGTTGAATAAACGAAGACTCTTGGGGAGTAAACTCCTTAAAAAAGGATAATAACGTATCAGTGACCGAAGATTTCTCCCAGTCTCGTTGGGAAGTTAAATCTAAGACCAAAGTCGATACATCAATGTCGGGGTTTCGAAGAATGGTGTTTTTAAAAGTCTCGATGGTCCGCTCGTCTTTCTTAAAACACATCGCGTACGCATCAAACATATAGTCTAAATAGGCAGGATTGTTTTTATCGTAAGGTATCTCCGAACGAAGCGGGTTGATCACGATAGTTTTTCCTAGTTTGTGGTAGATAAAATGATTTTCGTATATGGAGCCTTGAAATATTTTTATAATCTTCGACCAATTACCCGTAAAATCGAACACTACTGAAGGATAGCCTGATTTAACTAACTCTATCACGATCTTTTGCGTTAGGAATTCTCTACTAGAGTTTGTACCGTTTGTGACGATTAAATTACGCACTTGGTCAAATAAAAACCCGGCAGGCACCTCGGTTTCTAAATATTCTGTATTAATAGTGGAGCCAACAATAATTTCGTTTTTAAGCTGCAAGGGGGTATTGAACTCTGCTGCTAACTGCGTTTCTACTCCCTTTTTAAATTGATTCGAAATCGTGGTCAAAAATTTTAAGGTTTTCCCTTGAAACAGCAAATAATTAAGATGCGTACCGTTCCTTCTGAAAAATTTGTTCTTGAGGGTTTCAAATATTAATCCTGATTCCAGTAGATTGTTCCTCAACGGTTTTATCATATAATTCATAAAATTGTTCCCGAAAGCAGCTTTTAAAACTGCGAATTGCTGTACCAACCGTCTTTCGATTTTGTCCGTAGTTTCGTATGTGAGTGAGGACGCGTTAGATACTACCGAAGTAGAATAAGTAGCAATCGCGCTCCAGATACCTGCCTTTTGTCTGAGCCAATTATCACGTTGTACAGGAATCTTTCTGCGTTTTAACAAGTAAAATTTTTCTCTTTCTGTTAAATATTCAAATCCTTCTTCGTCGAATTTTTCGAAATTTAAGGGTCCTAACTGGAAGGTAAGCGTAAATGGCATCCCTTCTTTAATTAGAGATTCGTAAAACTTATCGGGATTACAATATGGTGGTGGACTACAAAAATAGAGGTTTGCCATTTTAATCCCTCCTGTGGTTTTTCCTTCTATCTGGTAAAAAATGATTTCAGGCGTTTTTCTAGACTTGAAAAATTCTATATTATTAAAAGGATCAATTACCCTAATCTCCTTAGATCTGAAAAGTTTACCTTTTGACAACTGAAAGAACAGTTCCTGCCACCACACCAATAATAAGAAAACAATTATTCCGATATTGAGTAAAAACCTATAAAGTAAAGGTAAATTGAAAAACAATAGCGATAAATCTAATACTACTACTAACGCAACGATATAAATCGATTTTGCAACGGAAGCGCTTAATTTAGGGCGCACGGTTTTACAAGTAACTCTTTTCGAATCGGACTCTATTGGAACATCTCGTTTTAAAACTGTGCTTCGAAACGTCTCAACTAACTGATCCTCGGTCAGGGATGATATTTTAAAATGGTGAAAGTTTGAAGTAATCCCAGTTTTTAGTGCAGTTGTGCTTAGCCGAAGCTCTTTTACTAACTTAGTTAACTTTGATTTATTGATCTTCCCGTTTATTTTAAAATAGGTGGAAAATAAAATAACGGTCTCAAAAGTCGAGGCTTTGTCGTAACCTTTACTGTTGCTTATCTGAAGCGGTTTGTGAATGACTTGAAAGGTATACGGAGTGCGATTTTTGTGTAATCCTTTGATAAATGTAAGTAGATTTGCTGACACATTTTCGGCCATCACTCCAATTTTTAAAATACTAACGCCAGTAGTTATCATATCTCTGCGATTTGTATAATAAAACACCGACTTATCGTAGTCGGTCTGCCAGAATATGAAATTTTGAAAGGGGTTAAACGCTCCAAACTCCAAAAAGTGGTGCAAAGTAAAGAAATTTTTACGAAAAACGAGCACAAAACTTATTCCAACTATTACGGTTGCGCTGATTGAGAGCAAAAAATCCACCGTTGTTAGCAAAAGCGAAGCGAACAAGACAAATTCAATTACCACTAACGAGATCGCTTTTTTGAGCGTGTCGGTACTATCTATATCCTTATAGGAAGGAAAAGAATTCCAGACGCTATAAAAGGGGTCTTCATCCGTATTCTTATCAGTTTCTATCCCACTCTCGTTCTTTTCTTTCCAATTCCTATTCTGATTATTGTCTTCGCTTAAAAATTCTCCATAAGATTTTACCAATTTTTATTTCACCTTTTTCCATAATACAATTTGTTAATAAAAATTAAGATTACAATAACACCAAAACAAATGAGGGTTGTATTGCTAATAGACATCGATAAAACACCATACATAAAAGATTCCACTAATAGCACCGCCCCAATCATGGCAAATAATATAATTAAGCTGAAGATCATTAACTGTCCAATGTTTTCTTTTGATTGACGATACGATATATTGTCCTTTAAAGCCCCCGATATTACGATCTTTCCCCTCGATTTTTGCTCCAAATTCTTCCGTACAGTTTTCAAGTGTAAAATCTTTTCGAAAGCGTTTTTATCGAATTTTTGTTCGAGCTGTATTTGAAGCGCTTTTTCCTCGTCTTTGAATCTTTGCATTAACATTGGGTTAAGCGTATTTTCACTTTTTCGTCTTTTAGATTGACCACCTGAAAGAAAAGAAAACATCGATACCGTACGATTTCGGTTCAAAACTTCTGAATTAATATTTTCGTGTAAATTTGGGACTTCTAGCTTCCGAAGCTCGTAATACGCTTCAATCACGCTTTTCACCTGCTCAAGATTTATATCCCCCTGTCGTTTCAAAAATAAAAGCTCGATTTGAGACAATTTCTCTATAAGTTCTGGTTTAAACACCATTACATTGAAATTAAAGGCAAAAATTTTATTTACGAGTTTCATGTATTCAAAAATATTTTCGCCCGAGTCCTTCTCTCTCGTTCGCATGCCTAATTTTATCCCTATTTCGTCAACTGTGTTGCTTACGAGCACAAAGCTTACCACGGCTAGCTTTTTATAGTTGCCTGTTTCCTTACAGAGCTGGATCAGTCGCTTTAACTTAACATCAAGCAACCGCTCGCTCACTTTCTCCCCCTCGTAGCTAAAAAGTCTTCGTAAATTTGCTCTACTTCGTTCTTAGGATCAATTTTCCGCTGTAATTGAGTGGATTCAATTTCCAATTCTTCTTGAGCAATTAATTTATCTAAATCAAATTGTTCCTTCACATTTTCAATATATGTTTTTATAACTTCCGCTGGAGCATACTGTTCTTTTTCAAAAGTACTTATTACCGACTGGTTGAACAACGCATACGGAAATGTACATCCGAAAGCGATCACCTGAAACCAATATCCAGGGCCCATCGAATAAGAAAGCGTGAGTTCTAATTCATAATCGTAATAGACCATAAAAGGATAATATAGATCGTTTGGTAATAAAAAAAATAAAGGGAACACCAACACGAAAAATCCAATTAGAGTAACTAACGAAATCGTAATAAAGCCAAACCTCTTTACTTTTAACAGGTTGCCTCCTTTTTCTACATCGTGAAAAAGCGTTGAATATGCTGAAAGGAAGACTAAAGCAATAAGAACCATCACTATGACAACGGGCATAGTAGCGTTTTGTGGTCTGTAAGATTCGTTAAACATATTCGCTTCCGTAAATAAAGTGCTCCAGCCAAATAAAGTGTTGTAAATCCACGACATAATGGGCTCTCCGCTATTATCAAGCACTCCTTGGATGTAATACCAATCTAAAAACACCGAAGCGAAGCTAAAGATAAGACCAATTATAAAAATTATTTTATATCCTGACTTGATATTTATCGACATGTCACATAAAACTCTATTCATTTTTACTTATAGAGCCCAAAATCGATGAGAATTTATAAAGAAAAAAATTTATGGGTCGTCTAAAAACGACGAGTATTTGCTCCCGTATTTTGTTGTTGAATTACTAACGGTTTCAGCTTTTACTTGCTCAGGTTCGAACATATTTTGGAATTCTGGTTCCATTCGTTTAACCTCTAAGTTGTTTTTTAATGTGTTTGCTTCACTTTGCTCAATAACTCCGAATCTAGCGTTTTTCCCTAAGCATTCGTAGCCAAATTGAGTTAGCAACTCATCTGTGAGTTCTTCCTTAAAATCAAGTAAATCAATCTCGCTAAATTCTAAGTTCTGCAGGTAATAAGGAGTTTCGAATTGAACTGCGAATCGCTTTTTGTTCCGGTAAAAATTGAAATAAAAAAGTGTTACTAAAGAGATGTAAATCCCTACTACGGCTAACCCGATGGTGTTAAGCAAGCGCAGTAAGAAATACAACTCTGCGAAATATATAATAAAGAGCGCTACTGAGTACCCGAAAATCGGAAGGGACGTCGCTCTCACTCTAGTGCGAAGTTTCTCTTCCGATTGTCTAAAATCTTTAACCAAGTTTGTTTTTTTCGTTCTCTTCTCGATCATTTGATATTTCTTTTCTAAAAATTTTATCAAAGGAGCTAAGTCGAGTCTGGTAACAGCGTGAAGGTTCGTGCTTCTTTGGTACGGGAAAGCAAGCGTTTTTTCCATACTTCGGGGAGGATTGTTACAAAGTAAGATAGGTTCGATAACGACTTTGTACTGAGAAGATCCAGAAAGAAAAAACAAACTCTTGCTTCCGAACCCTCTCTCTAAAGAAAGGGTAACTTGTAAGTATTTTTGGAAAAATTCGCGAATATTTTGGTTATTAACTAAATCTTCATACATCGAATCCCTGGCTTGTAATAAGTTCTGGTTGATGTGCTCTAGGTTGTTGTAAGCTTCAAGATTGTTTTTTTTCGTGTGCGACTTTAATTCGAGTTTGATCTCGTCAACTAACACCGTTCCCTCTTCGTCGAGCCATTTCACAGGAAATAGAAACAGAAACTTAAGGTTGTCTGAAGCTTTTACTAACTTACACCCGAGATAATCTAGGTTTGTAGTAAACTGATTTAACGATTCTAACGACCGCGGTATTTCGTAGCAACCTACATCCTTAAACATGTTGCTAATCTGTTGGTGAATATTACTCTCAAAAGATTTTTCTCTGGAATTCTCGAAATCGATAATATTTGGTTCTACTAGGGTGTAATCGACCTCTTTATCTTCTATAACATTTTTTAGGTCTGGTTGATCCTGTCTAAAATTTACTTCAGGAATGGTTTCTTGCATAGAGTTTTCTTCATATTCAGCGGGTATACTCATATAGTCTTTTTGTTTGTTTTCAATGAGGGCATATTCTTCTTCAACGGTATCTTTAGGATTTTTAGTCCGTTTTGAAATAGGATGGTAAGATGCAGTTAATCTCGAGTAATTGAACTTGTCGGAAAACCATTTTTGATTAGATTGCGAGCGTCCGAAATCTACATTAACTTCTTTTAGGGATTCATCACTGATTTCTTCGATTTCTTCTACGACGACTTCTGTAACTTCGTATTTTTCAATAAGTTCTGGTGTTAATTCGTCCTTTATTGAGGGGACAATTTGTGGAGAATTTTTTGCAATTCCACCTGTTTGGGAACCACTTAAATAAAGTTTAGCTGCGGCAATAAACTTTGTAGCCGAAGCTAATCCAATTCCAGGAGTTTTCGATAACTTTTCGGGCGTCATCTCTGCTATTTGTTGTATCCTTACGATTTTAGCGTTGTATAATTTTTCGGAAGTTGTCGTTCCAATCCCTTTGATCTTAGTTAGATCGTCCCTGGAAAGGTTATTGATTATATTTTCGTGGGTTCCATATACATCCGTCATAAATAATCTCTTCTAAGAAAATTCGAGCATTAATAAAGAAAAAAAAGTTCTTATTGAGTTAAGGTAATTTGATTTTTCCTTTATATTTGATCGAGTGCAAAAACTGTTATGGGAATCAACAACACAGCTTTTTGCAGAAAAACCACGGGATATGTCTCTTACTAATTATAGCAATTCTAAAAATACAACAGATGAAGAAAGAAAGGAAGATGAAATATTTCAATTCATTCAAGACGAGCGCATCCTTCGAGTATTGTTCGAGCAAAAAATTTTTAAGCTCCGGCAAATTCAGAAAGAAGCGATTCAAAAAGGGTTGTTCTTTCGAAAGTCGTTTATGGTCTGTGCGCCCTCGGGAAGTGGTAAGACTTTGATAGGAGAAGTGTCTGCATTAAACAACATCTTTCAAAAATTTGGTAAGTCAATCTACTTAGTGCCTTACAAAGCGCTTGCCACTGAAAAATATGTTCATTTCAAAAAATCCTACGAACGGTTCGGTGTTAAAACCGAGTTATCGATAGGTGATTACGATGTGGACGATTCTCGTTTAGCAAAAGCAGATTTAATAGTTACGACATACGAGAAAATGGACTCAATCTTGCGGAACTTTAGCGATAAGGAGTGGATATTTGATATTTCGACTATCATTATAGACGAGATACATATCATCGGCGAGTCAAGTCGTGGACCGAGGTTGGAATCGCTTATCGTGAGGTTAAACGAGTTTCTACACCAACCACAGATAATAGGGCTCTCAGCTACCATTAAAAATCCTGAATTTTTTAATTCTTGGCTTTCTTCTCTCGGCAACGATACTAAGCTAATAATTTCTGACGAACGACCGGTTCCTTTACACTATAGAATAAAAATTACACAAAACAAAGACTCAACCATCAAAAAACTCGTAAAAGCTACTTTAGAAAACAATGGACAAATATTAGTATTCCTCAACAAAAGAAAATCGACCCAACAAATGACCCAAAACCTAAAAAATTTGGTTAAAGCACAGATTTCCGAAGCTGAGCTGAAAGCATGCAAGAAAGTGGAAGAAAAACTCAGTAAAATTAAAGGAAGGCACGCAATACTTAAAAAAGCTGTTAAATGTGGAGTGGCTTTCCATCACGCCGGACTCCTTCCAAAAGAGAGAAAACTCGTTGAAGACGCCTATCGAAAACGAATAATTAAAATAATCTGTTGTACCACTACTTTAAGTGCCGGTCTTAACATGCCTGCCAGAGTAGTAATAGTAAAAGATTTTAAACGATATGTGACTTCAGGCCACAACATTAAAAACTTTTCTGGTTTTCACGAGAACGGAGACGGATTCTCATATTTTATGCCGTTCTCTGCCAATTCCGTTTTTCAAATGCTCGGTCGAGCAGGAAGACCAGGACTGGACTCAGAAGGTTTTGGCTATTTACTAGCGAGTAATATAGACGAACGGGACTGGATCGAGGATCATTACTTCCAGAACTCTTTTCCATCTGAAACTTATACTCCTAAATACAACGATTTAACTTCGGGTCTTAATAAGCTTAACACTTTAAAAGAACAAGTGCTTCTGCGGATCTACGAGGAAAAAACTATCACGTTAGATAAATTAAAAGAGTTCTTCGAGAAAACTTATTTTTGGTATGGCATCAAAAATAAAATGGAACGGCGGCAGATTCCCATCGATCAACTCTTGATGATTAAAGAAATTACTCCGGTTAACATCCTAAAACTTCATTCCAACCCTAAAAAAGTCGATAACTTGTCCAGTCGCCACCACCAGATTAAGATAACCAAATTAACTAAGTCTAACATATCGGGCTACATTAAAACCGATTTTGGAGTATTTTTTGCGGAATTCGATATCGATGTAGGGATACGATGCTCGTGTGGGTTTGAAAACGGGATATCCAACAGCTACGACGACAATCAATTCTCTTTTGACTTTTGTGAGCACGTCACTACGTTTTTACTACACCTAATCGGCATCCCCGACCAGAACTTCCAGAAATACGTAGAAGACATTGTTCCTAAGTCGGTAAAGAACCAATATGTGCTTAATTACTTGTTCGAAAAAGGGTTAATCATCAAACAAGACGATGGAACCATAAAATGCTCGCAGTTCGGAAAGCTCATTATCCGATTGTATCTTTATCCAGTTTCAGGAGTTTTAATAAGGTACAAGCTCGAAAATGCAGCGATAGAAACATATCAAGACATCGTAAAAGAAGCCTACGAGGTGCTCAAGGCAGAATTAAGGGTTAGAAACTACAAAATACTCCAACCTATCTTGGAGTGGTGCGACGAAGAGCCAATTGACGACATTTTGGAGCGACACAAGATAATGGCAGGCGATCTTTATACCACTAAGGACAATTTAGAACGGATTATAACTTTCATTGGTATTATCGCGGTCCATTTAAGTGAGTCCGATCCAGACATCGCTGAAGCCATGGTTGGAGTAGCGGAAATGGCCGAAACGCTTAAAATTCGAGTGCATTACGGAATTAGCGAAGAATTATTTGATTTGGTCTTAAGATTAGACAATGTGGCAAGAGTAAGAGCGAGGATATTATACAACGCGGGATACCACACCGCTACTCAGGTAAAAAAAGAAAATCCTTACGTATTAAATCGAAAAACGGGCTTAGGAATTAATCTATGTAAAAAAATAATAAAAAAGGAAAATTAAATAATGAATTCTAAAAATCTATTGAATTGTTCAAATCTTTCCAAAAAATAGAAATTAGAGTTTTCTGAAAGTGAGCGATATTTTATGAAGTTGAATTTAAAGAAATTAAAGGATAAAATTACAATCTTTAAGTTTTTATTTGTAGATTATTAGAAAAAGAGTTGAAAAACTTCATTTTTATACCAATTGAATTTATATTTTAAAAATTAGGATTTAATTATAGATATAACTACAATTTTATGAAAGGTTTTTTATTATGAGTTCACATTCAGTAGAAAGAAAGTTACGTTTTGTTCATATTAATGAATCCTATGAGGAGGAGTTTGTTAATTTCAATAATATTATAATACCATTCTCCGAGTTTGGAAATTCCAAAAAAAAATCATATTTATATAATGGATTGGAAGAAATGCCATTCAAAGTAAGACACCCGAAATTTAAAGAAATTTTATTAAATGAATTTATTGAGCAAATTGGTGAATCATCGAATAATTCTTGTTAAATATCAGAAAAATCAGGTAGGACCCCTACCCTGATACTTTTGTTAGCTTACATCACTAATATGAGAAGCGGAATTTAAATTTCCGCAATGGATTTCCCATAGGTAAATTTTTCCTTTTTATGTAAAGGATTCGTAAGCATATTATAATGGATTCTGAGACCAAGAACGATCCATTTGCCATCCACGACAAAAAGAAAGTGAGAATAACGGAGTTCTTGGTCTATTTGGAATCTGAAGGTGGGCAAGACAATTACATGATAAAACAATTCGATAAAACCAAAGAACAGAATTTAGAGGCGCTCAAGTTTATTCAAAACCTAATTAAAAACGACCCCGATATGAATTCAGAGCGAATCAAAGGATATTTGAAGCGACAACGGTTTTTCATGAAGCTTTACCTGAAAGAAGTAAACAAGAATAATTCTGAATTCTAAAATTTTTCATTAAATACTTCTCTTAATTTTACCGTGTAAAAATCAATAAAATGTGAGAACAATGGGTTTAGAAGCGAGTAAAAAAGAAGAACATGGACCAATCATAATTGAAATAAGGAACTACGATAACTTCAAGTCGGTGTTATCGAAAATTATAGTCCCTTTCTCAGAAGTAATGGGGGATTCACACGTTCCAGATGTATATGCTGGCTACGAAAAAATACCGTTTGAGAAACGATACCCACTCTATCAAACCATTATGAGACAAGAGTTTGCAGACGCTATAAGAGTTTTAAAAATCGGAGTAAAATAGTATTTATCTATTTCTTTTTAGGCATGTAATACATATCATCGTCTCCATTCTTGATCAGCATCCCGCTTTTTTCAGCGCTTCTAATTAGGGTTTTTAACTCTATTGTGGGAATTTTATAATCTTCTGCCATGATCTCAAGCATATAACTCGGAAATCTCTTGAAAATTCTTGAAAGATCGATTAACATCTTGTTAAACGTAAATTTGTAATCAATTTCTTGAGAATTGTTTTTCAAGGTGTCTGTGCTATTTATTGGTTTAGCTACTTTATGTGTAGCAACAACAAAATCGCTTCCCGAACGAAATTCCGGTAATGCAAACTCGTTCTGTTTTCTTTTCACTGTATTCACGGCTTCCGTCATGCCGAATACCACTTCAGCCTCTTTTAAAATATTGGACACTTGGTGGCTTCTACCGCACCTTAAGCACTTCTTAGATTTCTGAGTTGTCTTTACGTAAGAGAATTCTCTACATTTTCTGCAGGCGAAGATTAAATACGGGGTTTCGTCTTTTTTAATTGCAACATCTTCCATTAATTACAGGACACCTTCGTTTTTTACGTGTAGATAAATATTTTTTAGAATAAAATATAATTCTTCCGAAAGATCGATGGCTATAGCTTGGAGTTTGTGGTCTTTACCCCAATCTGTGAATTTTTGTTTGAGCAGTTTCTCTTCGTTTTCGAACTCTTCTTCAATATCTACGAAGTCGAATATTGATACGATAAGTTTATACTTCTTGCTCAACAGTGCGTATTTTTTAAGAAGCGAATCTCCGTCGAATTTTCTGGGGTTAATTACCTGGATTAACACTTTATCAAATAGGGTTAAATCGAGTATAGATTTTCCGATTTCAAACGATATCCCATCCTTCTGAAACTTTTTTCGTAAACCAAATTTAACAGGAAACGAAACGTTGATTTTTATCTCTGGTTGAGGTTTTACCGGTTCGTGTTTAATTTCTCGGTCTTGAGAGAAGGAACTCAAGCTTGATTGTATTTCTTTTTTATTGATTTTTTTGATAGGTCTGACTGATTGTTTTGATAATATCTTACTAGTTTGGGGTATTGCTATAGAATGTTCCATATTATTATTTTGAAGTTCTTGAATTACGGTTCTCTCTGGAATTTGATGGGAAGAATTTGAATAGACAGTTTGGAGTTGTTTTTCGCCTTTCAGGTTTACGTTCATTTTTTTGAGCTTGGTCAAGGCGATGTGCATATAAATTTCGTCGTGGGTGCCTTTACAATAAAGGATAATTACCTTTCCTTCTCGATGGCGGGCAGTCCTCCCTTTTCTTTGGATAAACCGTATCTCCGAAGCTACCACGTCGTAAAACACCACCAAGTCGCACTCAGCAATGTCCAGACCTTCTTCTCCCACATTAGTGCTGACTAGCACATTGTAATGACCTCGTTTAAATTGCTCTAAAATTTCTAACTGTTGTTTTTGTGATAATCCCTTGTCGTCTTGAGATTTTGTTGCTTGTCCCACGAACCGAGATGGTTTAATTGCGCTATATTTGTTTGTTTTTAGTTTATCTACAATATTTTTAACAGAATCGCGCAACTTTACAAACACCAACACGCGAGAACCCGGATTATTTTCAAACTCTTGAATCAATAAAGATTCGAGCGAGTAATATTTAGGATGGATGAGCTTCTTAGGAGAATAATCTTCGTTCTTTTTCAGTTCGATAAATATCTGGTTAAGCCTGTGATCTCTCGTCAGAATTTTTAATGCTTTAGAGCTGTTTTTCTTGCGAGCCTTGGTTTTCATTTTGGTTAAGTAAATCAAAAGCACATCTAACCCTTGTTGTTCAATTAACTCAAGCATGTGAAACAAAATTAATCCTTGAGCATTCACGGAAAGCGCACTGTAGGCTCCCGTTTTGTCTCCGTCGCCATTGATTATTCTAGTTAGTTCACTGTTTAGCTTTAATAAATCTTTTCGAATGATTTTAGTATGCAACTTATCTGACTTCGAGTTTATGAAGTTGAGCTGGGAAAGATATTGTAAGCGCTCCTCTAAAAGAATTTGGACCGCATAATAAGCATCAGCCATTAATTCTGTCAAATTAACGCCAATCTTGTAGACATCCATTGGTTTTAAGTAAGTTTTCACGTCTGCGTCCTTTCGAGTGCGAGTGTGAATGTTCTCTAACGGAACGTGCAAGTTTTCGCAAAGAATTCTAATTTTTTCTCTGGAAGCCCCTGGACTAGCCGTCAAACCTAAAATTATACCATCGGGATTTTGTTCGACAAATTTATCTGCGATTAAAGTATAAGCGTAATCGCCACTAGCATGATGGGCTTCATCAAATATTACTAGACAAGTGCGTTCTAAAGAGTATTTTAAGTTTACTAAGTCGTTTCTTAAAGTTTGAGGCGTGTAAAATATTATTTGGTGTGTTTCGAAAAGCTCCACTCTACTATCTGCAGGTGTTTTTCCCGTCAACATAACGAACTTTTTTTTCGGAATAGACATTAAATTTACAAACGATTCATAATGCTGGTTTATTAACGGTCTTGTTGGCGCTAACACGATAATTTTGCTTTTCTCTGGGAATTTTTCTAGGGTGAGCGCTGCCACGAAGACCCCAATTATCGTTTTTCCCAGACCTGTAGGGAGGACGACTAGCGAATTTTTTGAAGCACAAGCTCTAGCGATTTTTAATTGGTATTCTCTTTTCTCGATTGATTTTTCTTTCAAGTAAATATTATTAATTATCGTTCTACCTTCTCTCTCGCTTTCGATCACATCTCGGTCCCCTCTACACTATTTGGATGATAAAGTCCTCAATTTGTAATTTAGATATAGTTTTTTTACTCCGATTGTAGGACTGGATGAGCTTTCCAGCCTCAACTGCTAATTTCGAAGGATATATCAAACCATTTCCTCTATGTTCGAAAAAGTAGGGGTGCGAACGGTTAAGCTGTTTTACTTTCTTAGAAAGTTCCGTTTTGTTTGTATTAATGTTGAAACCCTTCCCAATCTTTACGTGTTGGAAATAATATATGACATCGCTCAATAAGTTCACTTGGGTTTGGTTGATCTCTACTTCCTTCACGTCAGACAAATTTTGACAAGTAACATCCGATTTTCGTTTTAGAATTAAATAGTATTTATCATTTCTCCACTTCTTACACAAAATAAAGTCAGAAATCACTGATTTAAAAAGGTTCTGAAACCGAAATACAAGCTCTAACACCTCTTCTAAATCTCGTTCGGACAAGTTGAGGTAATAAGCTAACTTATCGAGTCTAAAGAGACTGCTTTTTCGCGTTTGGAACCTCTCCAACGCTGAAATGATTTGATGTAATTGCTTAATTTTAACGCTTTGTGCCATTACAGCTTATATTTATCATAGTAATAAAAAGAAAAAATTTGAGAAAAAAATAAGAGAAAAAAATTATTTACTATTTTGATAGTTGCTTATTTTTGAATTTTTTCGAACGAACCGCTTTATAAGTACCAAATAAGGGTATCGTAGCGGCGCCTACCATCCCCAGCGCTAAAGGAATGGTCACGGCAGCGTCTCCTTGGTATAGGTTATTAGGATCGTCATCGGGGTCAGGATCAGGATTTGGGTCGGGATCAGGATTAGTGTTAGGATCTTCGTAGTCAAATGTAGCGTAACAGATTAACTGGGGATCGGAGTGATAAGGATCGTTAAGGTAGAATTCAAACGAATAGTTTCCGAAATAAATTGGTGAATAATCGAAGGTAAATGTCGAGCTATCTAAGTTGTGAGAAGTAATCAGGTCCATAATATCAACTTGATTACCGCTTCGATACACATTGGCGTACATCAAGCCACCGAAGATCGGTTCGTCTCCAGAAATAAACTCGTGGTTTGCATAGATGTTAACTTCAATCCGAGATTCGGTCTTTACTATTGAATATGTAAACTGAGAATTAAATTCGGTGGTAAAAGAGAAAGGAACGCTTCCCTTTTTTATAGCGCCGTCGTATACGCATAACTCTCCTTCCACAATCGGAAAATTAGCTGTATCAATAGGCACATATACTTCCTTTTGATAGGTATAGTTCCCCAATTGATCCAATACGATAGTTCCTAAATGTACCGACTCGAGTTTAACCGTAGTATATTGTCCAAAATCCGATAGGATGAGGTTTACCAATTCGACCGTAAACAAGTTGTTACTTCCTAATCCGATAGTATCATAATAAGAAACGCTCAATCTTACATCGTCAGTTTTTGCGATTTCACACAACCACAAGAACACATCGTGATCCAGCTCTTTTCTCTCAACGGTCGTGTAAAATTCATTGTATGTTTCAGAGTATATATTTTGAACAAGCAAATGGGTTTGCTCAACATTGAAATTAATATTCAAATCCAAATATTCCGAAATTTTGTAGGAATAATAAAGATTTTCTATGTTCGAATAGTTAAGGTGGTTTACTACGAAATTACTAATTTTAGTTATATCCAAACTGAATTGATCAATAGCGTTTAAAATGTGTATCGTGTAATACAAATTCTCTAATGCTAACTCTACGTTATCTGAGTATTTAGCATCAAAGAATACCTCGATTGGAGTTTCAACTATGTTTCTCGTAATGTATGTTCCAAGCGCGGATTTGTCGAATCCCAAATCAGCGAAATACTGACTCGTGATGTCCCCTAATCCTAAATATTGGCTAATAGTTTCCATCGTCTGTATAGCGTAGTAAGAATACTTCAGGTAGACCAGATCGTTTTTCCACTCGGAAGATGACAATATATTCTGGACCAAAAAAGCCCCAAAATTATCGGTATAGGACGGATCAAGGAATTGGGAATTAATTACATCCTGCAATACCCGATTTAGGTCAATAATCGAGGCAAAATCGTTTAATTTGAATATCTTATCTAAGGTATTGAGTATTTTAAACGTTGTTTCGTGGGAGACGAGGGAGTTAATGTCTTCAACATAATCGTGGTATCCGGTAGTAAAATAATCGAAAGGCTTGGAACGAAACTTTACCAAACTTAAATCTAAACCGGTGCAAGAAAAGATATTGTACTTCGTACCGTAATCTACAACAGTTCCACACAAAAGATCATATACCTCTTGAATATCGAGTTCGCCGATTTTATCAAAATGATCGAATGACGAAACAATAGTATATATTAAGTCTACAGACGCATAATCGTCTGAAAGTAAGGAATATCCATGTTCTTGAACAAATAGAGATATGAACGAAGAAATTTCGTCTCTATCGCTTAAAGTTAAAACTGCAATATCTCCCGTGTTCGAAAGCGACCTTATTATTTGGAATGTGTCAAGCAATTCCTGAAAGGAGATTGAACTGGAACCTACCCACCCCCCACGATGGTTTCGATTCTTAAATATAAAGGTTAAAACATCGTTTTTCTCAAAATTAACAAACTCGGTTATATCTGCCAGTTCTAAGCTCATAGCAGTTGCTACCACGTTGGAATAGTTGATCATTGCGCTATCCGAGAGGTCAAAATATCCTTCTTGAGGATGATAAAGCGCTGTTAGGTGTTGATAAAATTTGTTTTTATCTATTACATCTACATAACTACTTCCAAAGGTCTCTAACGTTTTAACGCAATAATAAGAAGCAAATTGGTTAGGTTCTGGCTCCTTTAAGGAGTCGAACATGCCCTCGTTATCGTTGTAAAAGCCAGTAGATGAACTCAAAGATTGCAGGCTGTCAATGTAGGATACAATATCATCTCGTTCCAGAGCATGTGAGTTCCAGTCAACACCTAAAGTATCTAAAGTAATGACTCCGAAATAAGTATTGTCTGCAGTAGGAATTTTAAATCCTTCTTCTAAAGAGTTATCATAAGGTTGACCTATAAATCCGTGAAGGTTAGGGTGATAACAATCCCAAATAAAGGTTATCATATCAACAATGTTTATTAAATTGATGCTATTCAAGATTTCCAGTGAAAGCACCGCGTAGCAATTAACTTGTAAAAGCGTTGACAAAGGATAATATCTCCCCGGAATTTTTGAAGCGAAGTATCTTTGAGCGTTTTCGTCCGAGAAAATATGGGAACTGGAGTTGTAAAAAGACAAAATGTAGTCAGTTACCGCTTGTTGGTCAATATCGCCCAATTTCCCTATAGCCTCTAAGATGTATAGCGCGTAATAAGTCGCCTGAAGAGAATCAGAGTAAATCTGAGGGTAATAGCCGTAAGTATTGTAATCAGCGTTCTTTGCTTCAAAAACTGACTGCAAAATCTCTAAGTTCGAGATATCAGAGGTTCCCAACAGGTCGAAATTCTCGTTTTGTCCTTCATTAGAATATGCAACAGATTTTATACTTATTGCAGATAAATAAACTAAAACTACAATTAAAACAACACTAACTAAAACTCGGGGGTTTTTCCATTTCATGATTCTTCACGCAAAGTGCATTATAAGCTTTGTATTCCCCATATACCGAGTGTTTATAAAGAAAAAAGCATAAATTTAGCTAAAAAATCATTAATATTTTCCAAAGTTACCTTTGTATTTATGTCCAATGAAAAAAGAAAAGTAAAGGATAATGGATTATTATCGCAAATCATAGAAAAAGAGAAAAAAAATTTAAGAAAATATACAATCAGTCAAAACTCATCGTCAACAAAGCACGGGTGGCCCTTTCGGGTTGTAAAATTTCCATAGTTCTACTTTTACCGGCTCCTGATCGTTATATCTCTCGTTTTTATCTGAACCATTATATTCCTTAAAGTTGAGGTTGTGATTAGTGTTAAGATTATTTAGATTATCAGTAATGGATGCAAGTAAATACCCGCTTGCTTCTTTTACAAAAAGAAAATGCTCCTCACTCCCATTTAGGGAGTTAAAAACTTGACTCGCGTTTCCCAGTACTACTTGAACTATATCGTCATTTTCAAGCGTAGTTTTCGAAACTTCAATTGGATCTACAAAACCCTGATCGAGCACACCTAATTTTTGCATAACTTTTCTTAACAATTTCGCCGATTTTACAAGGGTTTTAAATCCAGGAACGTTAAATCTTTGAATGACTCTCCTCTCTACTTGCCTATGAATCGTTGACATCTTTATCCCTAATCGGTCACAAATTGCACATACGCTCACTTCTTTTTTTTGGGAGCAGAGGAGAGTAATAGAAGTCACTAAACCAACGATAACATCGTCTTTTGTGTTTTTAATAGAATCATAAAACCTGTTTAGTATGCGTCGTGATTGGTAGTAAAATGGCATGCCTAATTTAAAGTGTTCGCTCACTTCTAAAATTCGTTCGATTATGTATTGCTTGCGATCCCGCTCTTGGTATTCTGGCCAGATGCGAATAATCGAAAATTTAAACGCGTTAAAGTCTTTCTTTGAAATTTTTGAGACCTCTAAAAGGTCCTTTTCGCGAATGGGCTTGTTATTTTCTTTGTAGTAAGCATAGATCACACAAGGAACCAACATTTCAGCACTCCTGTATTTAGTGCCCTTACCTAATTGAGCGCGATTCTCTTTAAATTTACATAAAATCACATCAAAATCTTTAAGTGAGAAACCCAAAGCGGTTAATATCCTTTTAATCTCTACCTTGGCTGCGATTAGGACATTTTCCTCAGTTGAACGCGATGCGTCAATCCGACTAAGCCCTTCTAACTTGGCAGAATATTGTGATTTGCGCCTTTCGGATTTAAAACCCATCTGAGTTTTATTTAATACCGCATGTTGAACCACATCAGCGTCGTAAGGTCTATGATATTCTAACTTTTGTGCCTCTAATACTATCCCACACTCTCGGCAAGTAAATCCTTCTTGGGTTTCCACAATATCCTGTGATCCACATATATCACACTGGTAAAATGGATCAAATATAGGAATCTTTGATTTTGATTTATCAATATTTTTTGTTGTTGCCATTTTTTTCCAACTTTTTTATAATTTTTTTGAAAAATATCGATTACTTTTAATTACAAAGAATTAAGATCACCAGTTTGGTATTTGAAGATATGGTTTTATGAAAAATCTCTAAAAATATGGGATATAATCAAATGGTTAGCGAAAATTGAAGCAGAATGGTTGAATAAACTTTAAAATATTCATGAATTAGTGTGATAACATTCTATAAAAAGAAGATTATGTATATGTTTTTTCATCAAAATCACAATTTTGCAATTTTATTCCGAACGAGGAGAATTTTTGAATCGCAGGCGTAGGGGTTACAGCCTAAATTGGGAATATGAAGAGATTTTTAATGGAGATTTTGATTTAATATCTGTCTTCATTTCACTTTCAATCTGAATATATTAATAATAATAATAGATTTAAGACTCAATTGAAATAAAGATAATTTTCGTAAATACTTGAAGTCAGATTAATTATCTTCGACTTTTCTTAAGTCTCCCGTTGAAAGTTCATTATTGAAACTCACTTTTATTCTTACATTTATCTTATCCATAAATTTCTTTTTAAACACCGCTTAAAAATAATGATTAGTTTATTGAGGAGATCAAAGAAAGAGTTAAATTAGCATTTTTTTTGACATTAAATTTTTCTTTTAAATACATTCCTGTAATAGCAAAGATATAATCATGATTGAATTGTATTTTTGGCTTTTCGTTATGCTAGGGTGTTCGATGATAGCCCAAGTATTCTACCGCTATGCCCATACTCCCGGATATAAAGCGGTATTTAACGTCATAGCCTTCGTCGGAGTATTTATTCACGAAACAGCGCATTATACCATGGCGATTTTATTAGGTGTCAAGCCAGGCAAGTTCCGGGTGAAATTCCGGAGCGAAATCGGAGGAGAAGTAGCCCCTCATGGATCGATCGAGAACCCCGAATCGGAGAGAAATTCCGTGTTGCAAATCTTTGTGGTTGCTTTTGCTCCTATGTTGGTGTCCACTTTCTTATTTATGTTCTGTTTAGACTTAATCTTTAACATACAGACCTTGTTATTGGTTAAAGTGGTAGCGTTTGTTTTCGCGGGATCGCTTCTCATCGGATTAGAACCTTCCGGACAAGATGTCAAAGTCGTTGGTTACTCCTTCAAAAGAGACCCTCGCTATTCAATCTACCAGATTTTTCTACTGGTGTTATCAGGAGCGTTAATTTGGATGTTTGTAGACTTATATATCTTCGTCCTTCCCTTTGAAGTGCTTTATTATATCGCATATTTTTTGATTCTAACTTCTTTCTACTTTGCGTTGAAAGGAGCGTTTTGGATAGTTGGGAAAAGCATTAAAGGGATAGCAAAAAAAATGGGAAAAGTTCAGGTAGCGAGTCCAAAATTTCTCACTCGAAAAAGAAGGTTTAAACACGTAAAAGACCCAAACGAAAGGGAGGTGCAATGGTAAATATGAAAGGATTTTGCTTAATTGCGATAATAGTCGCTATGCTGATGTTCTACCAGAAAGAACCGTTCTACACGGTAGTCATAATTGGAATTGGTGTGGTAATATATTTTGTTTACAAAGCGAAAAAAAGCGGGAATGGACTACTCGGTGCTTTTTTCAGCGGAAGTCAATCACACGAGGATAGTCGATTAGACGATTTAATTGCTCTGATGATGCTCCAACAGCTCACAACAAACAACACCGGGAACAACAGCGCCTCTCAGGTGATATCCGAAAAATCTCGAAAACGAGATGAAGCAATTGATAAAACTCAAAAAGAAGTGTTAGACCTATTGAGCAGTGATTAAAACACGATGGAGCCAAGCGATCCTTCCAATATTTCATCATTGTTTGATTTATTAAAGGAACGAAGAATAATCTCGGTTTCGGGAGAATCGAGCACCGGCAAAACGACCTTAGCACTCCAGATGGTTGCGTCTTCTATGAATTGTGAAGGTGCTGAAGATCATTGCGTCTGGATTCAAGCTAGCGAGCAATTTCCTAAAAAGCGTTTGCATACTTTTTTTAAAAATTCTCCTGGCGTGTTCGACAACCTCGTGAAAAAAATCTTTTTATATCCAGTGACGTCTCCCTTTTTGAGTTACGAAGATCAATCAACCTTTTTAGCAACCTTAGGAAGCGTCATATTACCCTTCAACACCAAATTTTTAGTAATCGACAACATTTCGCATCACTTAAGGTTTGCTGCCTCTAGTTGCTCCAATTTCAAGCAAAAAAAGGCGATTTTAGATGAATTTTTCAGTTCGCAACTGTTTCCCCTCATTATGCGTTGTCTAAGGGAAGAAATCTTTCTAATTCTGATACACGAGGTCTCTTTCTCTCCTGCATTAGGGAAGAATCAACCGTTTTTTAACAAGTTGTATTCGAGGATCAACAGCGTAAATGTTTGTTTATCGAAACCATTTAACACCAAGACTAAACGGATGGAACTCCTGTCGAGAAACAAACAGATCACAAGCGAATTGAAATACGAAATCCTAGATAGAGGAATTTCTTTAGTTTAGTATTAAATCGTGAAAAGCTTTATATACTAATCTTGTGATATTTTTCAAATGAGATTATTGGTTCAAATTTAGGGGTCGGTCCTTGCTTACTTCTTACCCAGTGTAATTCATTTTTAATATCAAGTTTAATCTCATCTTTATATTGAATCTTTTGTAACCTTAAAAATCTCAGTGTTAACTTATAGAATTTTATCGCTTGATCTTCTAATTCTAATTTAGCTAATACTTTCGCTAGATTCCAATAATAAAATAAATCGTCCCTATATAGTCGTATGGCTTTTAAAAATTTATTATATGCCATCTTGTAATTTTTTACATAAAATGCCTTAATCCCTTTGTAGTAATAGTCCAACGATTTTTGTTTAATTAGGGTGAATGAAAAAAAGTTGATTTCAATTTCCTTACTATTATCAGATAGACCTTTTAATTTCTCTGTGATTTCGTCCCGATTTTTTTCGAATTGATTTAATTTCGTTATAATACTTCTAGCAAACGATTCAATTGAAGGAAAAATAATTTTTTGGGTTCCTGGTTTAAGTGGTCCTTTTTTCAAAGAATTTAATAAAATGTTAGGAAAATTCAAATCAACTAATAATTCAGTTGTCTTAAGAATTAATTTTATTTCGTTCCCGGAAAGAAGATCTTTATATTCTATTGCTTCTATAAAGAATTTAGCGAATTGGGGCGATTTTATTAAAATATCAGTTAATACTTCAAGAACTTTTTCTTTTTTATCGTTTTTCTCTAATTTTAATAATTCTAACGCAAATTTTGCTATTAAATCCTCTTGCTCTTTTATAATAAACGAATCAGTAAAATCAATGTAATTCTTATCGAGCATCGTCTTTCGGATTTTTGTTATGATTTGAAAAATTTTAAGAGAATAGCCTTCATCAAGTTTCTTGCATTGAAATCTAACAGAAGGAATAGATTCATTGTTATAATAGAATACTGTGGAAATATTTCTAAATCCCGCATTGGATAATAGTTCACTTAATAAGTAAGGAGGAAAACAAATCTTGTGTTGCAATCCTTTATGAGGTATTCCAAAAAACCATCCCAATATCTCTTTTTTCTGTTCTTCGTTTGCTTTTAAATAATGTTTACAAGTTTTTTCGAGATCAGGAGTTTCAAGGATTAACTTCCCATTAGGTTCTAATACTCTAAAAAATTCACTAAGAGCATAAATAGTTTCAAAAAAACTTAAGTGTTCAATTATATGAATCGCTTTAATTTCATCGCAAGTATTGTCATCAAATTCAAGGTTAAAAGCTGACATGAGTCTATCAGCCACTAAATCTTCGTATAAATCAATATTACAATAATCGGGATCGTATTTTTTTCCGCAACCGATATTAAGCTTCATTTTTTTTTATTAAAGTCTTTTATTTTCACAGTAGAATAGAAAGTTCCTGCTGCATAAGTATTTCTAGAGGCTTCTAATCCTAATATTATTATTATGATGCCAAAAAAAATAAATGATATTATCAATAGGCTCTTGTATAATAAAGTATGTTTACGATTGCCAAATATTAGTACCTTATTTATTTCTTTCTTACTTAATCCTAACTCTTTTCCGATTTTATTCAATTGAAAAAATTTTTCTAACATTTTTAAGATACCTCCATTCAATTTTATTATTAGATTATTTGAATATTATGTTATGATACAGATTTTTTAATATTGAAATTGTTGAATCCAATTTTCCTTTAATTGGTAATTGTTTCGAAGAAAACAATTTATTTTCGATTGCTCTTAGACAATAAGGCTCATCAAATTCTTTTAATGCATAAGCAGTTCCCAAACATCCTCCCCGACATGTATTTGCCAAATCACAATCTACGCAATAACCTTTTAACTGTTTTTGTTTTAACCTTATCTTTTCCAAAATCGTTTTCAAACTCTGTGTTCTAATATTTCCTTCGATATATCCGTCTGAGAGCGTTAAACATCCTTTAATGTTTCCATTACTCTGAATGCCTAAAACTGATTTTCCCGCTTGACATCCCACCCATGGATCCAATCCTAAATTTGGTATGAACCTTGAAAAATGGCCGAAACAATGGGCACCAATAACTGGCAATCTTTTATAAGAATATTTTTTAACATTTATAGCAATGAATAATGCTACAGTGTAAAATTCCTCTCTCGAAATCGTTAATTCTCTTGGAAAGCGTCCAATAGGGATTGCCATCTGAATTTGCCAAGCAATATTTCGATCTAATAAGATGTTTTTTATTTTAACTAGTTCATTTAAATTAGTTTTACTTACTGCTGTAATTACACTGACCGGTAATTTTTCTTCTTTTAGCCTGTTAATCGCATTTAGTGTTTTTTCAAATGCTCCTGGAATACCTCTAAGATAATCGTGGACTTTAGCAGACCCTCCATCTAAACTTAACGATACGCAGTCAACTTTTAGGCTTTTTAATTTTTGAATGTTATCAATTAAAGTTATTCCATTAGTAACAATTGATAATTCTAGCTTATTTTTTTTGGTTTCTTTCGCAATTTCATACCAATCCTCTCTAATTAATGGTTCTCCTCCCATTAAAGCAACTCCTTTATAACCACAATCATGGATTTCCCTAACTAATTTTAAAGATTCTTCGGTATTTAGTTCATCAAGACGAGTTTTTCCCGCTTTTGATCCACAATGAATGCAATTACTATTACATTTTAGTGTAATTTCCCATACAGCACAAGAGGGTTTGATTCTTTGAGATATTAGAGAAGTAATGCTTGGCATATCTTTAAATTGGATTTAATTTATTGAATAACAAATTATGAATTAAATTATTAAATGTTTCCATCCACAATGCATATCTATTGAAAAATTGCTTTATGCCATTAGGATTACAAAATAAGAAAAAATGATGCTTTTAAAGCTTTAAGGTGCACTTTTCTAACAATTTAAAAGGTTGGATATTATTCGAGTTAGAGTAATTAGGATTCTGTCATTAATGACAGAATTGGTGTGGATTATACTAAGCGGATGAAACTCACATCTTGGGGCAATTAATTTTCAAGAGATATTAAATGCGAGCTCGTAGAAAGAGGGATTTCTTTAGTTTAGTATTAAGTCGTTATATAAAGCAAAAATTATGCTGGCCGATTTTTCCTTTTCCTTTAAATAGCTCTGTTTTATAAGTATTTTGACTATGATTAACACTCCCGATTCAAAAATTTCTAATCAGATAAGATGTTCTATTTGTCGAGTTGACATTAAAGATCGCCACGAATTGTATCAATCGAGCTTAAAACTTGGAGTAATCTGCAAGGCTTGCCGAGAACGATTCTCTGAGGAAGACGTTGAGATGATCGTAAACCTTTTTTTTGCTTTTGGAGGATATTTCGGACAGTTCGATAAATCCGAGTTTTCTATTGACGATATGGTCATAGAATTTGCAGAGCAGTTAGACGCAGGCAACTCGACCTTTCATTTACAGAATGTGAAGATGTGGCACAAAATTTTGACTCACGGCATCGCCCCTAAAGATTTTTTAAAAGAACTATCTATGTACGTTGATCAAGGTTTTTAGGGAAAAGAAGAATCATAATTGACCACATAATTTATATTGATTTGAATCTCAATTCTATAGTAAGTATAATTAAATTATGATTCATAAATAGTATAAATAAAACAAAGAAAGTCACAATGTCAGATGAAGAACTTAGTAATAAAATTACTAAGATAGCAGTAGAAATTGAGAAAGTGGAGCAGATAGCGTTACACAAAAAAACCTACTTTACAAATAAATGTGATGAGGAGTATGATCCTCGAATTAGGGATGTTGGGGAACAGTTGCTTCATCAACAAACCAAATTAAACGAAATCCTCAAAAATCTTAATGAATTAACTGCAAAAAAGAAAGAATTACTTTCTATTACAAAGAAATTGGAAGCAGAATACAACTCCTTGATAAAAGAGAAGGAAAAAATCTTTGACCAGAACATTAAAGCAATTGAAAGAGAAAAGAAAAGTAAAACGAAGGACATTGATAACAAAATTAAATTACTAGAAAAAGAATTGAAAGCAAGTGAAAACAAATAAGCTGGGAGAGATTAATGAGATCGAATATTCTATTTATAAATATTAGCATTATCCGCTTTTCCATAACTTTGATACAAACAAGCTATTTTTGAATTAATTCTTTAAAGAAATTCTTTCTTATTGTGATTATATATCGAAGATCGGGTAATTGCATGAGAAAATTAGCAGAACAATTAAAAAAAATAAATTTAGAACTACCTAAGTGGACCCGAGAAGTTCTTTTTGAACATTTAGTAGAAGTGTGTAAAGATATTAAGCAACATGGGGATTTAAAAAGATCTTAATGCTATTTCTATATTATATTTTCCAATTTCGTTAAAAGAGTTAGAATTTTCAATCCTATTTTTTCTGAATAGTTGAAATTATATACCATTTTTTTCTTTATAAGTAGATGATTCTAAAGGGATGTAATCTCAAATTAAAAATAGGAGTTGATAGTAAAAAATTTCAGACTTAGACCAGGTAAAGTCAATCAACGCTCGACAAATTAAACTCCTTCAGGAAAGTGGAATTAGCACGGCGGAAGCGCTGGCGATGTCTCCACATAACATCATATCGGAGATAGATGGACTAGGAGATAAGACAGCGAAGAAATTGATTTGGAATGCCAGAAATGCGTTAGGTATGACCGAGTTCATAACAGCAGAAGAAATAGATGAAAACACCGAGTACATTACTACTGGTTCTTCTGAGCTAAACAGAATATTGGGCGGTGGATTCCAAACAGGAAAACTCACCGAGGTATATGGTCCGTTTAAAAGCGGAAAAACAAATTTAGCTCACACGATTGCTGTGACAATCCAACTTCCAAGAAAAAAGGGAGGCTTAGGTTCTGCAGTAGCTTACATTGACACTGAAAACACATTTGCTAAAGAAAAGATCAAAAGAATCGCCAAGAGATTTGAACTTGATCCAAAAAAGGTTCTTTCACAAATATTTCACGCAAGGATATACAGTTCTGATCACCAATCTCAGATGATTCAAAAAGCAGAGACCTTATGTAAGACGAGAAACGTACGACTCATCGTAGTAGACAGCTTAATGGCTTTGTTAAGGAGTGAATACGTTGGTATTGGCATGTTAGCCCGTCGACAAGGCGTTCTCAACAACATGATCCACGCGCTCTCGCGAGTTGCAGAAACTTACAATTGCGCTGTTTTACTTACGAATCAAGTCTCGACTAAGATTATGGGTATGTTCTCTGCGAACGACGCCATTGGAGGTAATATCGTCGCTCACGGCTGCCATTTTCGCGTAATGTTCAAAACTAAGGGATTTTCTTCCAATAGCTCATTAAAACGAAGAGCGATTATAGTAGACGCCCCTGATCTACCACCAGAAGAAGCGGAGTTCTTTATTACAAGTGTAGGTATTGCCGACACCGAGAAAGGAGAAGTTCCCGAAGCAAAGGGGTTAAATTTCGAAGTAGAAGCGTTATATGAAGAAGAAGTTCAAGAACTCGAAAGATGTGATAATACTGTTGATTCAGAAGAATATGCTTTAGTAGACGTTAAAGGCATCGGGGACGGAACAGCAAAAAATCTCGCTAAAAGCGGTATTACATCAGTTGAAGCTTTATTAGATTCTGATCCCGAACAACTTGCTTCCAAAATCAGCGGAATCTCTTCTAAAATGATTAACGAATGGCAAACGAATGCCAAAGCTCTTTTGAGCGCTTAAATCTTTATTTTTTTTTAATACTTTTTTATAGTTTTTTATAAAATAGCTACTCTTAATAGTACTCTCAACTTAAATTTGAGGGTATTAAACCTTTAAAGTGTTTATCAAAAGTAGCTAAAAAATTGCAGTTTAACCGTTTGCAATGAGTTAAAATAGTGCTATCAGTAAAAGATAATCTTTTTTCCTTATATTTTTGAAAGAGCTCCCAAGAATTCTTAAAATCATCATCAGTAAGACTGATAAGCTTAATCCTTCTACTCTTCAAAATATAATTTCCCAAATTCGTCGCAAAATCAGGACGTTTTATTCTTACCAATGCTAAGGTCACCAATTCATTAAACACTAATGTAGATGTATATATCTCTCCGAATTCATTTTTTAGAAACCTCCTCATCCAAGATTGAGCAGTTTGGAAATTTTTATCATCCTTGTTCTTGATTGCTAATATAAATCCTGTATCTAAAAAAACAGCCATTTTATTCTTCCCCATTTAACTGATATAAAATTTCGTCGACGTTTTCAGATAAACCTTCAATGCCTAACTCAAAAACATCATCTAATCCTTTCCATGCGTGATCATCAGTTATTGATCCTGAAATTTCATTTTCTTCAATACCTTCAGCCATCATTGCATCCTCAATCAACTTTGCTACAAGAGCCTTTTTGCTTACTTTATTTCCTCGTAATGTTAGATGAGAAATCAGTTTATCCAACAATTTTAAATGTTTTTTATCAATCCTTACTGTACTAATAAATATCACCTTTTTTGTATACAAGTATACATTATTATACTAACATAATAATATTTTTACTTACTTATATTTATTATCTCTTCGAGACCTTTTGAGCCAAGGTTAGATTTATCATTGTAAAATAAGAGAGATTCAACAACTTTTCTACTTGGTCCATAAAAATTCTCCAAAAAATAGGCTTCAAGCATCTTTTTAAAGAGAAAAAAATAAAAATAAAAAAAGTTAATTGGTCCGCAAGCTGACTGAGTCCTTTTTCCGTCTTACCGCCCCAAAAACCACCAATATAGCCAATAATCCTCCGGCAGAGAGCCCAAAAGCGAGAGTCCACTCCATCGGCACATAGAAGTAACCACTCGCAGTTTCATTTGCGGTTGGTTCAGTTTCGGGGTCAGTTCCGTTGTTAATGGTGCTAATTTGATAATCTTCAGCGATGGCATAAGCAATGTTTACTACATCAACTTGGCAGTGAATCCGAATTTTAACCGTGTAAATTCCTTCCGTAGCGGTTCCGAAGTCGAAGTGCATAATCGTACCAACGCTTCCTACGGTTTTGTTTTGGTAGATTGTAAACTCAAGCCCGTTAGGATCGGTCACGTCGTAATCCACTCTAATTTCATTTTCAACAGTTAACCCCCCAATTGCCGAAACTCTTCCGAGGTAAAACTTGTAGGACACATCAGTTTTAAAGACGGTGTTATGCTCAACCACCATCCCGTTGGTGAACTTGTTCACTTGATATAATTTCATTCGTTCTAAAAATTTTGGCGATATCACGTCGTACAAGCACTTTACTTCCGGGTCAAACGATATTTTTATATGCAAGTTTAAGGTAAGTGCGCATGCAACCGAAACAATGAAAGTGTAATTTCCAGCCATCGCCGTCCCGAACGGAACTTCGAACCAATCGTCGTCTTGAGAAATATTTACTTCCGTATTGAACACTTCGTACACATCTAATACCGGATCGACGATTGTCACGTTGATTTCGCAATCGTGAGGAGTTACGATCTCAAGTAATACGTAATAATTGACTTTTTCGAACAAATTTAAGTCTTCAAATTGCAATGTGTCGTTAGGTGCTAGAAAAGTAAACACTTTGTCTACTAAATTCTGCTCAGAACTCGCCTTTGGGTTGTCATTTTGACTTGTCACACTCAATACCGGACGAGGATAAGTAGACATTACTCCAATAATGGCGAGGCCGGTGATGAGCGAAATAATAACGAAGGATTTTCTGGGCGAACTAATAGCCATACACCTGCAATTCTTTAAATTCCGAGACGAGAATTTTTACGTTTGAGCACTTATCGAAATCGATACAGGTAAAGCACGGTTGATCCGACCAAAAATACGCAGGCTGATTTGTTCTCTCTACAATTAAAAGCGGAAAATTACTTTTTGGACATTCTAGCGCAGAATTACTTATCTTTCCCTTCTTCGGGATTGGATACGAAACACCGCACGCATCGCATTTGACGAATCTTTTGTAGTTATTTGTTTTGTACATCATTAAGGAGCACTCGCAAGAAGGGCAAGTGCCTAGTTCTTCAATCTGTTTCAGTTAAAACACCGCAAATTTATTTTTACTTTAAGGTAAAAATCGATGCTTATAAAGGAAAAAGCGTTTGGTAAAAAAAAATTAGAAATTACGGCTACTGATCTCATTTAAAAGGCACGGAATTGGTTTCTACTCTTGCAATTCTTTGAACACACCCTAATTTATTTTTTTGGAAGGTTAGGATTTTAATTCCTACCCTTTCTTTTTAATTGAACAGTTTTTAATACGACAAATAATTGGAACCATCATCATAAAATGTAAGGTTTGTTTTTTTTTCTTTAAATAATTAGTACCAAATTCTTCTGTTATGGTATTGTACGATTATTTCGAAGATGTGATTAGTGGTTTTGAGTTTTGGATTGCCTTTGGTTCGCTCATTGGAATCTTAGGACTCATAATCGGTATTATATTAGCTATTTGGGGTGGAGGTAGGATTCGTTATAAGATGCTAGGAGTTATAGTTGCCTCATTTGTGTTGATTGCGATTTGTGGGTTCGATACTGGTTTTAAGTATTTCAGGATTTTTAGATAAAAAAAAAATCTTTTTTTTAATAATAATGGTATCCTTGGGGTGGTTGGGTCCCTCCTATCGCTATCCCTAATAATTCGAAAGGGATTCCGGTAAGAAAAGCCCCTACCCACAGCAAGAAACAGCTAAACATCATGGACTTAACGCTAAATTTGCGGAAGAAGATTTTTAGAAGGTTTATTACGAATAATGCGCCCCCGATTGTAAGACAAATTTGTCCTACATTCACAAAAATGGTTTTGAAAAATGTCCCCGTCATATAGCGCAAGTTTGATCCAAAAAAGGGCACGACTATTGCTACGAACCCTAATATCCCCAGAAACATTAAAAAAGTGCGGTTTGGCTTGCGATGTTTACGAAGGATATAAATATCGTTTTTATTTTTGGCCATAGTTTTATCAGTTGATAATTATATTGTTTTGTTCTCATATTCATCAAATCCTTATAAAAGAAAAAGTATTAAAAAAAAATTATCATTCAAATTCAAATTACAATCAAAGAAAGGTTTAATAATTCTTCACTCAAATATATGTAATATGTCAAATAATGAAAGAGTGAAATGCCCGGAATGTGGCTCTATGACTTTAATTTCTCGAGATAGGGAAGACCTTTGCTCTAATTGTGGTGTAGAACTTAATTATGATGACTTGGAAAAAGGAGGGGGGAAAATCCTTGTATTATGGGTCTTAGTCGTTTTTATAGCAATAATTAGTATAGTATTAATTATGGTGCCTTTCTTTCCTCATTACTAATGTCCCAATTGGGTTTAATCATAATGATAGGGATTATTATTATATTATATTTATCTTGTATGAGTGGATAATGATAGGAAGGTGAGTGTTTTAAACTGAAAAATAAATACTTAAAAAAAAAATATCCGATAGATAAATTTTAATTTTTCTTTTTTATAATCTGTAACGACCTAAATTGTATGGGAGTTAAACTTCAAGATTTAGTGATCCGAAAAGCGATCGAATTTTCCAAACTTGCAGGTAAGATTATAGCGGTAGATGCCCCAAATGTAATAATGAGCTTGTTTAATTTCGCCCGCAAAAACCTTGATGGCTCCCAAGCAGGACTTATCCTTGACCGCACCCAAAGACCGATATCACACTTATATGGTTTGCTCTATAGGACGAATTTTTTCTATTCCAAGAAAATCTTTCCGATCTTTTGTTTCGATGGGCTCGATTCCAACCTAAAAAAGCTTAAAACTAAGGATAGGCTCAACGACTTCTTATTCACAGAAAAGCTTTACCGATCATTAATCCAATTAGGGAACAGAGAAAACGCGAAACAAATCGCTTTATCGAAAGAGTATATGTGGCCCAACATTGTTAAAGAATCCAAGCAACTTCTAGGTGCATTAGGCGTGCCATACATAAGCGCTCCCGCTTCAGCAGAATCACAATGTGCTCAATTTGTTAAAAATGAAGTAGCTCATTACTCTAACTCTCAAGATTTTGACTCACTTTTGTTTGGATGCCCTCGAATACTCCAAAACTTCTCGAAGTCGTTAAGAAGGAAAGTTCAAGGTCGCTGGAAATATCAAAAAATCACTCCTGTTACGATCAATCTCATAGAAAACCTAAAAAGGTTAGAAATCGATCAGTTTCAATTGGTAGACATGGCGCTCCTAATCGGAACCGACTACTATTCAGGTATAAAAAATATAGGTCCAAAGCACGCCTACAAATTCATCAAAAAACATGGATCCATAGAAAAAGTGATCAAAGAAGAAAAAGGAAATTACAATTTTTCCACTTTGAGTTCCGAAGTCATCGCAAATGTAAGAAAAATCTTTTTACTTCCCGATGTATTAATGGAATACCCAAATCTGAGCTGGAATTTTCCTAGCGAACAACAAACGCTAAACTTATTGTGCGAAGATCACCACCTCAATCGAGAACGGGTGGAAACCAACCTGAATAAGTTAGCCACTAATTACGGAAAGTGCCAAATGTTTTTCTCCAACAAAACGAGAAATCCCTCTAAAAAACAAGAAACTCTTGACTCTATTTTTTCTACTTAGAAATTTAATTTTTCTTTATAAAAGCTCAATTAATTGTTTGTGTGATAATTAAAATTCTACACCCACATAACTAACTAAATTGAGAGAAGTATGGCAGAATCAACGAACGATGCGATTTTTCTGCAAAACAGTTTAAGAACCTATAAAAGGGTTCCAAGGGACCATGTAAATAAAGAGAAAGTGCTTAACTACTTTTTTAGATTCGAGAGCTTTGCGAATAACACTAATGAATACAAAGATTTAACCCCTTTGATCGTGGGGAACATTGTGAAGGCGATGAACTTACCCCAATTCGTAGTGTTAAACACTGTTTTTGAGTTTATAACCGATGCGACCCAATTCAGTCATAATTTAAGGTTAGGACTCGTATCGTGGGGCTCAGGAGAGAAAAGTGTTTTACGCCAAGCGAAATTTTACCTGAGAAAGGTTCATAGAATCGCCCCTGTGTTTGATTACCCCCGAGCAATTACCAACTTAGAGATTTTACAAAAAATCTTAAAAAAAAACTTTTTTTGGCCACGCATCACCACTCAGCTCGCCTTAACTATATTCGTGACCGACAGAAACGACTCAACTATAACGAAAAATGAGTATATCCTGCAAAAAAACCTAAGAACCTTTTGCGCGTGCTCCGCTTACGCCTTCCACATGGCTCGAAAGAAGCTTCATATTGACAAGGCGGGTCGCATCTACACTTAATCTTATTTTTTAGGGTTTTTCAATTTATGAATTTTTTGTTTAAATACTTAGTTACTAATTTTTACTTATTAGTAAAAAATAGAGAGGTTATGAAAATAAGCGCCTCAGTAAACGAGTTATACAAAAAATTATTAGACCTTGGATTGTCAGAAGAAGAGCTGGAAAGAAAAGTTAAGAACAAAGTAGAAGAATACGGCGACTTTATGTCGAAACAAGGAGTGTTGTTTATAATTGCTAGAGAAAATGGGCTTGATGTAAGATCTTCCGATATTGACGATTATCTTTACGACGAGTTAGAAGAAGAAGTCGATTATGACGAGTTCACAATAGAAATCTCGGACCTCAGGGAAGGGATGAGTAATATTGTCCTATTAGGTAAGATTTTAAGTATACAAAAAATTCGCGAGTTTGTACGAAAGGACGAATCTATGGGAAAAGTATGCTCTTTCTTGCTCGGCGATCCAACTGGAATCGTGAAAATCGTATTATGGGACGATCGAGTAGATAATATTAATCAAGAGTATTTCAAACCAACCGAACTCGTTCGAGCTATTGGAGGATATTCAAAGCTAGGACAAAACGAAACCATCGAAGTTCACCTCGGAAGAAAAGGCACATTAATTCTCTCTCCTGAAGTTAGCAGTAAGAAACGAGAACAGTTCGAAGCAATTACGATTGCCAGTTCAGAATATAAAAAGCCCAAGAGTAACTTAGAACCTTTGAAACAAGCTATCCAGCATAATAAATTCATTAGCGCCGTTAAAGGAACTGTTAAAATCGAAGAATTTAAGGAATTAGTGTTGAAATCAGGCGACAAATCGTTTTTACTTACTATATATTTAGAAGCTGAAGGGTTCACCATTAGAGTGAAGGCGTGGGGCATGAATGCGGTAAAATGCTTGAAAATAGTGAACGATGGGGATTTTGTTTCTATTACTAATTTAGCCGTAAAAGAGAACAAGTACAGCACTGAGAAAGAGCTTGTGTTCACGAAAAATTCGAGTGTAATGTTGATCTAATTAGTTTAGAATAGAAACATTGTTATTGTCCTGTTATTGAATCTACATTTTTAAAAATCTCTTTGAGTTTTAGTACATCCTTTTTTGGGAGTGGGGGTTTTTGCATAATATTAATGTTTTCTTTCAAATGATTAAGATTTCCTGTCCCTGAAAGAATTACATGTGTACCTGGTTCATAATGACAAAACCGATATGCTGCATCAACTATGTTTTCAGCACCATTATCATGTATAAGAAAACCAAGCGGATCTTCTTTATCTATCGTAGAGGGATTGATCTGCTTATTCTGAATTAATTCTTCAATACACTGTTTAAGGCGTTTAGGTCTACTAAGAGCAAGTCTAACAGCAAACATTATTAAAATACCTATTTTTTTTTCCATTGCAGATAAAAAAATTCGTTCCCGTGCTGACTGGTTCAATATATTAAACCCTACCATCATTACATCCCAGATATCATCTTGTAATGCTCTCTGCAACATCGAATGATCAGGATCAGGATTAAACCTTTCTGTAATACCCAGAAAGCGTATTTTGCCTTGATCTCGTATTTCAAGGAGAGAAGGTACCACTTCTGAATAAAGAGAATCGTAATCCTGCAAAATTACTCCATGAAGGTGATAAATATCAACATAATCGGTCCCAAGATTCTTAAGGCTCTTCTCAAAACTCTTTATGACTTTATCTGGCCTTATAGTTCCCCAAGTTGATTTTTTAGTTGACAAAACGAGATCTTCTCTCTTAAAACCTTCAATAGCCTTACCCACAATCTTTTCTGTTCTATATATCTCGGCTGTATCAATAAAATTGATGCCAGAATTTATCCCATGTCTAACTATTGCGATAGATTCTTCTTCCGAGTTTCCAGTAGCTTGACCGATACGGCTAGGCCCGCCACAACCTAGGCCTATAACGCTAACCTTCAACCCCGTACGTCCAAGTGTAGTATATTCCATAATTTCTCAGACTTTTTCTTATTATCAAAGGAAATTGAAACATAGATTTTATAGTTTAATGTTAAATTAACTCAATTAAATATCTTTAAGTCTTAACCTTCCTCATCAGTTGTGAAGTTTTAAAATTTTTCTTTTTTGTTTTTTGTTTAAATATTCTACTTTTTTCTAGTCTTGAAATAAAATTTAGCTTCAAATATACGAAGCATTAATTAAAAAATCATGATAACTAAGCAAAAGGTAAACACACGCGAGGTCTTCGGCTTAGATCAACCTCTTAATCTCTTTTCAAAGTGGTTGGGAAGGGTTCTTTTTTACAGTAGCGCCAGTTATATTGTATTATTAGTCTTGAATGTTTTGCTGTCTTCATTTTTTGGATTTTCGCTCACTGTAAATTACATTAGTGACTTGGGTAGCATAAATGTAATCCCATTTCCTTATATACACAATTTAATTTGTATATTTGGGGGAGCTGTAAGTCTTCCCGTAAATTTTTTTGTGAGAAAAAAGTTGCGGATCGTATATAAGAGTTCGAGGTTTTCTTTATTGTTTGTCGAGCTCGGCGTCGCTTTAGGAGTAATTGGAAACGTTGGATATATGTTTTTAGGAGTGTTCAGTTTAGATAGGGCAGGTCCCGGAGATATTTATCACGGTATTATAACCTTCATTTCGTTTGGTGGTTATATTTTATCTATCTTCTTTTTTAGTTTGAACATTGTCTTATCACACAAATGCAAGTTGAAACATTTAGGCATATTTGGGCTAACTATTCCCATTACCTTGCTTATTGTTTATTGCGCTCTTACTATCCCTCTTATGGAGTGGTTTTTGTTAAGTTCTATCTTGGCGTTTTTGCTTTTATTGAACTATTACGTGTTCAAACTTTAATCGCTTTGTTTTTTTGTCAAGCTAAAAAATTTTTTCCTTTAAATATTCAAAAATGGTTACTCCACAAAAGTAAACATGATTGGTGATATGTGAAAAGTGACAATTTACGTTCCTAAAACACTTTACGAGAACGAAATAGCCCAAGTGTTAGATGAGGTGCGATACAATTACGGAATGCTAACTAGAAAAGGATACATCTATGGACTCATTGCTATAGACCAAGATGCGAAAATAATTGCAATCGATTCTAGGTTCGACAGGAAGTTAAATTATTGGGACTTAAGCTCCATTGGAGCGGCGCTATATGGTGTTGCCCGGCAAGCGCAGGATTTTTTTGAGACAGACTCTTTAGTTCGCGCAACGCTAATCTATAAGGACTTACAACTCTACGTCAAATCAATTGGAGATGTGATTCTCGTCAAAAAAGGAAAAAGAGAGATTCTGGTGATCCTTTTGGTTGACATTCAAGTCAACATTGGCGTGCTCATCCTCCAAATGCGCAAGTTTTCAGCAAAGATAAAGGATGCGATCACACGTAGTCAAAGTATAATGGAAAAATTGCAGATGTCAGAGCAAGATCTCAAAGAGCATCTCAGAGACTTAAAAAGAAAGGTTTTTGAGACGGTATAAACCATATCAGAGGCGAGTTAAAAAATGACAGTAGGTTCCAACCATAAAGAAAAGCAATTGGAAAAAGAACAACTCGGCATTAGCGGTAAATCTGGGACGAATTCTCTCAAGGAAGTGTTGCAGTTCAAGGTTGTTTATTGGGGTCCTGGTGAGTCTGGGAAAACGACTAACTACTTCAGGTTAAGGGAAAAATTCGACGGGGTAAAACTAAACCGAGGTTATTCTATCGAGACTACCGACGGAAGAACTTTGTGGCAAGATTCGATTCGATTGTCTTTCTATCTTAACCTCGAGAAGGTAAAATTTAACATCGTAACCCAAATCGTGACTGCGACCGGGCAAGAACGGTTTTTACCCACTCGCGAATACGTGTTAGATGGTGCTGACGGCGTTGTATTCGTCGCAGACTCCGATCCTAAGAAAATGGACCAAAACAAACGAAGTTTTCGAGAATTGATCAGTTTTACCAGCGACCAGAATGTTCCTTTCGTTATTCAGCTCAATAAAAGAGATTTATATGGAGCTATTTCTGAAAAAGAATTTAAAAAAGAGCTTGATTTACCGAAGTTTGAGAAATACGGAGATGGAACTCAGGTAATTTATCCCACCGTTGCGCTCGAAGGGGATAGTGTGAGGAAATGCTTCGAGGATCTAATGGTGCTCGTGTTATTAAACTTTTTCAGGTTGAATTAATATATTTTTATAATTATATTTCAAATTCCAGGTGAAGAGGAAACTAATGGATACAGGAGACGATTTTATTACTTCAGAATTTTTAAACTTGTTATTTTTTGAGCAAAAAAGTTTAGTTATATTTCCCTACGTCGATTTGAAGCACCTTAGGTCTATGGATTTGTTTACAGTCGGTTTCGAGACAGTGGACATCGATTCCACTGCTATCCATAACCTAAATGAGATAATCGAGTATGAATGTAACAATTCCTATTCTCAGCTACAAACACTTTACTTCATACTCAATCCTTCGCTCGAAGAACTCGAGAGATTAGTGGATTCCCCTAAGGTAAGATGCGTTATCAACTCAAAGGAGAACGTAGAAAGTTTAGCAAACGGCGATCAGTTCGTTTTTTACAACAAAAAAAACAATACTTTCTTAAACTACGAATTTGAAGGAAGAGATTTATCTTTTGAAGAAGAGATACTACGAACTTCTCCAACCACACAAGCAATAGTGGACGAGCTTCTTAAAATCAAAAGTATTTCTTCTAAAATTTTTGTTGAGCTAAATCAAAATAGTAGTCCAGATAATCTTCCAGAAATTCTTGGCGAATACGACCAGAAGTATTGGAATAAAATTCTCCGGTTTACTGAATTATATTGCCAAATAAAGATCCCGGAGTTTAATCGCCCTATCCAATTACCTAAGAAGAAAAGTTCAAGTAAAGAGATTGACTACTCAGCAGAGTATGAATTAATTATTAAGACCAACCGAAAAATAGGAAGGTCGTTTATTCAATTAATCCACAATTATCGCTACAACAAAGTCAATCCGGCAAATTTAGAAGTGAACCAACTTTTTTATCCCCAGAAGCTTTACAATTACCTTAGGAATCACCATTGGAAAAAAGGGATACCAAAAGAGTTCGCAATTACTTGGTTTAAAATCACCACGGAAGATTTTTTAGATCCCAAAGAGGCGTTAATGGAATTTCAGGTAATGCTAAAAAAATTACATTTATCCTATTCTGTTACCGAGATTGATTTAGAGCGCAAATGGGAACCAGAAAAAAAAAGAAGGAACCGAAACGAAGAAACAGATTCTCTATCAAACGTAAAACAACCGAGAAAAAAAATAGCGATTCCTTCAATTGATAATTTTCCTGAGTTCAAAAAGTGGTTATTAAACAAAATGAGCGAATTGGAAAAAATCTTGTAAGAAGTTTTAAAAATACTCTCAGATCGAGCGCTGATTATATCTTCGCTTTAAGGATTCATACTAAAGCATGATTTTTTTGTCATCTCCAAAAATGTCATATTTTTTAACGAATATATCTTACAATTAAAATTATGGAATCGAATGGTAAAAAAGAAAATGATTTTGATTCTCCTACTTTAATTAACTACTTAAGACAGGACATTCCTATAGAAGAAATTAGAGATTATTCCTCATCAGGAAGAATAGCGAGTATTGATTTCATTAAAGGTTTTGCAATAATTTTCATAATGTTAGCTCATTATGCTGCCGTTTGATTGGATCAAGCGATAAGACGATAAGGATCTGGGAACTTGAATGACTAAACTCTTGAGCTCTCACTGGCTAAGACGTGCGATTTAGGTTTATCTAAAATATGAAATAGGTTTACTAAGCAGATGAATAAAAAACAACATTTATATTATTTGACAATTAAATATAACTATGAATAGTAAAAATGAATCTATTGAGCTCAGTCCTAATTCTAACTTTTTCGAAAAGAATTCTCTCATTATATTTTTTGTTTTGAGTTTTCTTATAACGATTATAAGTGTCGCAATTATATATTTTGGGACGGTTGTGAGTATAGACACGCTTTTCTTTTACATTTCTATTTGGAGTCCCACGATATCTGCTATAATTATAGCAGGAATTATCGGGGGGTGGTCAGAGATAAAACAATTATTGAGTGGTTTCCTGAAGTGGAAAGTAGGTGGTTTCTGGTATTTTGCAGGATTTTTCCTTATGATAGGACCTTTAGTATTTACGTTATTTTACCTACTGTTGGGAGGTGAAGCACCTGGAAACCCAGGGCTAACAGGTGGATTAATTTTAATAACAGTTATTAATACTATAATCAACGGTCCATTAAGTGAAGAAGCGGGTTGGCGAGGGTTTGCGTTACCAAAACTCGAATCCAGGTTTGGTTCCCTTATTTCTAGTCTCATATTGGGTATTATATGGGCTTGTTGGCATATACCGTTTTACTTTATAGAACCACGCATGCCTTTCTACATATTTATAATATTAGTACTCGTCATAACGATTTTAATGACCTGGGGTTATAATAATACTAAGGGAAGCTTGATAATCACAGTGATCTTTCATTTCAGCTTTAATTTCAACGGTGCGTTCATCACGGGCATACTGGGATTATTACCGATGATGATATTTTATATAGGTGGAAGTGTAATGATAGGTATCTACGTTATTGTTGTTATTATTTACGCAGGGTCTTCAAAACTTTCACGAAAACCAGACTCAGAAATGCCTTTTGATATAGAAAAAAGGAATTCTTAATACTCTAAAAGTGAGAATTTGAATGGCAAGTTATATTTAATTTTTTTCTCTTTCTTTTTATTTAATGAATTTCATGATATCTTTTGCGAACCTAGATCACCAATAATCTCATGTCCTTTATTTTCGTAGAATTTTAGAGTTGAATTGTTTATCAAACTGTCCATTTCTTTTATATATTCAGAGTGGAAATAGAAATCTTTATCGCCACATATTATTAAAACAGGAACAGATATCTTTTTTAAATTCTCAATTGACTCGTGTTCAACTTCGGCTTTAGCTTCGATTAAAACATTATTTAAAATATATTTAAAAAATACTAAAATAAAAGAGAATTTTAGGTTGATTTAATTTCATTTTTCTTAGCAAGAATTCTTGCAAAGAGTTCTTCTTGAGTATTGGGGGGGATTTCAATTTTATCTTTTTTAATTAATTGAATCGCTTCTTCTGGACATCTGGGGACGCAATTTCCACAACCAATGCATCTTCTTTTATTAACCTTGGAAATTTCATTTTTCATTTTGATTGCTTCAATCTGACAAACATCTATGCACGTTCCACATCCCACACACATATCTGCATCAATTTGAGCATAATAATTAGTTGTAAAAAAATCAACAGTCTTTGGGAATTCTTTTAAACTTGTTAAAACTCCACAGCAACACCCACAGCAACTACATATGAAATTTGAATCTATAGCGTTTTCTGCTTGGAAAACTAGACCATCTTCTTGGTTCTTGCGCAACATTTCGAGGGCTTCTTGGCGATTCACTTCCCTTCCCCACCCTTCATTAATATACAAATGAGCCATCTCTCCCATTCCAAAGCAAGTTTCATAACGTGATGTGACCTCACAAGATTCACCCCCCATTTTATGAGCTTTCCGGCAGATACATTCTATCGCGACATAAGGGCCAGGATTATTGCTTACGAGCTTTTCAAGTTCCTCATAAGTTGGTAAACTGTGTTCTGCTGTTACGCTTTGTTCTACTGGAACGGTCCTAAATTGTGAGATTTTCGTTCCAAATAGCTCCATACCAAATTCGTTTCCGGCATATTCACTCATATCCCCTAGAAATTCGGGTGTGAGCCTATTAAGTTGATATTCGTACATTCCAATAACTAGATAGGCGTTTGCATAGTGTTTTTCCCCTTCTACAATTTTATAATGGATTGCCCCCTTGCTTACCATCGTATCCAACTTTTCTCGCAATTCGGAAATATTTATGTCCAATTTGGATCTCTCATGAATCTTTTCTAAAGGCTCATATTTATCCGTTAACTTTGTAGCGATAACTGCTTCTTCGGGATCAAATAAATGTTTCAAAATCCTAATATCAGCTCCAGTTTTGGATGCTGGAAATCCAATTGGATATTTATCGAGATGCTCACGTAAATTTTCATAAGCATCTTCTAATTTTAATTTAGATTGCATAGTGATTCACTTTAATGTTTAAAAATGGATTAACGAAGATTAAGTAAGAAAGAGATATTTTTAACATTTATGTAACTAAGATAAATTCGGGGGTTTTTGATGAAAAAAATTAGTGCTTACACTCTGAAATCTAGAATCAGAAATTACTTTTCCACCAGTGTGGAGCCTGAACTGATTTTAATTCACCACGCTCTAATAGTAAAAAATGATCATCCTCAAAGATAAAAGCAAAACCTCCAAGAAATTTAACCCATTGTAAGTCTGGTGGAAGGCCAAACCATCCAAATCTTAAACTCATCAAGTGCCAATCATGAGTAACATAAATATTTATACCATTTTCTGGTGCATCTTTAAGGTGTTCCGAAATGAGATGGGCTGTATTTTGGCAATATGAAATAAAAGGCTCCCAATCCTTAGAGTGAAAGAATCCTACAGCCCAAAGATACATAATCTCTCTAAATTTATAATTTTTAAATTTTTTCAAAACAGCTCGATTATTGATTCCTAGATTATGGAGAGGTTCAAATTTTTCTAAGAATTCACTTTCTCCACCGACCTTCTTGAATCCATTATGTATATTTACTGCAGTTTCTTCACATCGCCATATAATACTGTGAAATAATCTAATAGGTCTGCTTATAGGCAACCCTTCGCCAAATTTTTCTGCGATTGCATGACCTTGGGGTGTTAATCTTAGTTTATTCACATTCTCTAAAGGTTTAGGTTCATTTCTATGGGAATGCCTTAAAATCAAAATTATTTTTGAATCGTTTGGAAATTTGCTTAGCATATTAACTATATTGCGCGCTTGACTTGCCCAATCTACTTGTTTCCAGATTTCTTCTACGTTCATTTTAATTAAAATCCGTTTTAATTTTAAAAATTTTCTGTTTCCTTAATTTTTGGTGTCAATTTTTGTTTATATAGATTGGTTTTCTAGTTGGAAGTATCAATACCATGTAGTTACATCAAAAAAAATGATAACACAAGAAGCAATATCGGTTCCAAATATTATTCCATTTAAAAAATTAAATCCAAAATCTGTAGATGAGTTCTTAGACATTTTCGAAGACGTTTTGGATCTTGATTTGGAGAAAGGTATGGATTTAGATTTTACCATCGATAGCAAATTAGGTTCGGACAAAATTAGCCCTACGCTTTTTTTAGCGAAGCCGAAAGACGCCTTTGAGATAGCAAATATTTGTAAAGAAGTGTACGAGGGCTCATATCCTTATAAAGAAATAGAAGATCCGCGGGAAGTGAAGAAAATGATCGAAAGCCACGAGCACCACTTTATTCTCTTTAAGATTGAGGAAGACATTGTCGGTTGCTTTCGGTGCGCGTTGGATTTTAAGCATTATAAGGGTTACACGGGTGGATTCATGGTCAGAAAAGAATATCAAGGAATTATCGACGTTACCAAAGCGATAATAGGCTCTTATGCGTGGATGTGGAGCAGTTACAAGGACGAGATATTAATGTGGTATTGCGAGAATCGAACTGCACACGCAGCTTCCCAGTATATTACCTCTGTCTGTGGAATAAACACCGTGGCCTTCTTTCCTAACAAAGATATCTTTTTCGATCAAGTAGAATCTGATGTAATGGGCGTAGTTTTCAGGGAGAAAGCGCTTAATGAATATCGATATTCTCAAACTCCCCAATTAATTAGAAATGCGCTCGATAGCTTTCTCCATTGCGATAATATTTACGGACTGGGCAGATTTAACTTGGTTTGTCCCGATATTCAACTTAATTACGAGAAGATCGAGGTGCTTCAGAACTCTTTTCGAAAAGATGTGATCAAGGACAAATATGGTTACGAATATTACCAGTTTTTTATCACAGGAACAAAATCATATTTTTCATTTCTCCATACACCTTGTATACAGAACCTCGAAAAAACCAAGTATTATGTGGAATCTTTAGAGGAACTATATGTGTACTTGGAAGAGTTCTTAAAAGTGATCAAAGAAAACTCAGTACGATACAGCGAAGCGTTTGTGTCTGCTCTTAATCCTGAACATCAACAACTATTTTACGAGTTTGGTTTTAGGGCGAGGGGATATGTGCCATGCTGGAGTTTCAAAAAAGACGAAAAATCGTTCGAGGATTATGTAGTATTTAATTATTACGAAGGAGAGGTTCCACAAGCTGCCTTACTTCCGGTAGGTCAAGATTTAGTAAACATCTTAAATATACAGGTTAACATATAACTTAGTTAACAACACTTATATATCGTATTTTATAATAGATATGCATGAGCGATTTACCAAGAAATAAGAATGAAATTCTAGATCTAATTTTTACTTTCCTCAACGCATTATGTATGTCGTTAGCGGCTATATTTCTTTTATCCAATGTGATAGTTATATCAATATTTGTCGTTGTAGTTGTTGTTTTTGCGTGTGTTGTTTTATTCCTGTGGAAATCACGGAACCCCTTTAATATTTATCTAGTTAGGGCATTTGCTTTTAATAATTTATTCTTTATATTTATAGCACTTATGATCTATTATTCTCTGCTTTCTACTATAATTGCACATCCAATGGGTTACGCATTACTTCTTATTCCTTCTGTTTTCTATCTTATAAAATCGTATAAATTTTCTGCTGTTACTACTCTTAGTGATAAAAAAGAGGGTGCAATGTTAGCTTATGCAGGAAAAACAAAGGCTTCACAGCAACGGTTATTTAGAGACAACATGGAGGACCGAATAAAACGAGAAGAATTAATTGCTAAACAGAAGAAAGTATACAAATACAAATTAATAATTGCATTAGCTATAATACTTACTTTAAGTAGTTTTGCAGCTCTTATCTTTGGATTTTCCTAAGTTTTTTTTTAATTTAGCTGAACGAGTTACTAAATGAG
>JAGXNS010000019.1 GCA_019894855.1 Promethearchaeota archaeon | reverse complement strand
TCCATTACCAATCTTTCCTAGAATCACAAGTAAAAATCCATACTTTAAAGGGATCAATCAAAAGGAGTTACTTAAATTTTAGATTATTTTTTATCAATATTTTCATTAGGTAGGAAGAATAAAGATTCTTAAAGATTTTAAAGGAGTTAGATATTAAATAAGCTTAATTTTAATAATTGAAACCCAAAATTAGAAATTATATGAAGAAGAATAAGAATTTAGGATATTCCTTACTAACTTTTTTCGCTTTTTTTGCTCACAATTTTCTCAAATTCGATTCTATCAAATACAGAAAAAAATAAATTGGTAATGGCAATGATGACTGTTACTGTTTGTAAAGAACTTATAGATACTCAGGGAATAAATAAGTTTATTTCAGATAAAATCAGGCTGGTTGCTTCTGATGAGGTAATTGACTTAATTTTTGAGAACGATTCCATTATCAATATGTAATCAAGAAATTTAACAAAGCTAAACTCAATTTTTTTTTATTATTATTTTTTAATATTTTTTATTTGGACGCAAACCAAATGAATTTTATATCTTCTAAGATTTTTAGGAGTTAGTTCTATCATAAAATAATTATTAATGTGAATAGTGATAAATTATGGTATTTAATCCGTTTGGTAGTAATTTGGTTTTTGTTTGGGACTTAATTGCGACCGTTATATCTATTGTAATATTATTAGCTATAGTTCAGCTTAACGCATTGATGCAGAAAAAAGGAAAAGTTTCACAAATCATTACGAGAAAATTTGTGCATATTTTTGCGGGTCCCGTGTTCGTAGTTACATGGATGCTCTTTTCAGGTGAGATTATTAGTCATTATATAGCTGTAATAGTGCCGTTGTTATTCGTGTTACAATTTATAACTATTGGTTTGGGTGTTATAAAGAACGAAAGTTTTGTGGCATCTATGTCGAGATCGGGAGACCCTCGAGAACTTCTTCAGGGAACGCTCTATTATTCAATTGTTATGGTATTAATGACTTTTTTCTGGTTTTACGTACCGTCTACCGGCATAAGTAACGCAAATCCTACTGCTCTACTTATTATTGGATGTATTTCCGGTGGAGATGGGTTAGCGGATATAATAGGACGTAAATTTGGTGGAAAAAAGATTGGACTCAAAGGGAGCGAAAAAACCATAGTAGGAAGTATAGGCATGTTGGTTGGATCGATTTTAGTAAGCTCTATTCTCGTGTTGATTTTTTCTCTAGAAGTTCCGAATTTTGATATTATTAAGCTCATTTTACCGATAATTCTTGTTAGCATAATTGCTACTGTAGTAGAAGCGTTATCACCTAAGGGCACTGATAATTTCACAATTTTCCTGGCGGTCATAATCGTTATCTTGATACTTGAGTTTGGGTTTCCAGGCTTTTGGCCTTATTCTTATAGTTTCTAATATAATATTTAGGAGTACAAATGACGACAGAAGACCTAATTGTTTTAAAGCTTGGCGGTTCATTACTTACGGACAAATCAACGGCATACAAACTAAGAGAAGAAGTTATAAAAGCAGTTGCTGCGGAAATAAAAGAATGTATTGATTTAGGATTAATCAAAAGTCTTGTGATTGTCCACGGAGTAGGTTCATGCGGTCACCACCCCGTGCTAAAATACAACCTTCATAAGGGGTTTAGAAACAAAGATCAATTAATTTCTATGTCAAAAACGCAACAAATCGTGAATGTGTTTCGAAAAACAATTGCTACTACATTTCTGGAAGAAGGGATTCCTATTAACTTAATGCACGCCTCTTCGATGGTTGTGGGCAGCAAAATGGTAATTACTGATTATACTTTTAACTCTTTAAAAGGCTTTTTATCTTTGGGCATGGTCCCCCTGATAGGAGGAGATATGATGTACGACACTAGTATGGGTTTTAGCGTTTGTGGGGGAGATCAATTGGCTGTAATTCTTTCACGCGTAGCACACGCTAAACAACTGATATTTGCAACAGATGTGCCTGGCGTGTTCGACAAAGACCCAAAATTAGAAGCGCATGCACAAATGCTTAGAGAGATAAATATCAACGAGATTGAGCAAATGTTTGCCAAACCAAACGAAACAGCTAATACTGATGCGTCTGGTAAAATGCGAGGTAAATTACTTTCATTGGTTTCTATTAAGGATAAAATACAAGAAGATCTTGAAGTAGTTATTCTCTCGATGAACAAGAAGGGTGTTCTCAAGAATTATCTTAAAGGACAAGAAAGTGAACTGACTAAAATAATTTATAATTAAAATTCAAGCAAAACTCTGGAATTTTTATTCCTCTAAATTTTCTTTTTTTTTCATTTTCATTTTTTTAAACAAGTGCCGAAATCCCATAATAGGATGCGTGTAAATCATCCGTGGTCCGGCATAACGCATAGCTTCTCGTATTTTCTCCCTCATGTCAGGCTTATAACAATGAATTGAGCACGTATCACATGTGGGTTTATTTTCACCAAACTTGCAATTATTCAATCGTTCTTCAGCGTAATTGAGAAGATCAGAGCATTCTTGACATAAACCTTCTTCACAGTCATGAATCTTTTTACAATACATTCGAATCATAGTTTTAATTGTTTCGTATTCTTGTTTTAGGAGGTTATTAGAAGGTGTCATATTCATTCACTTAAAATAATAAAAACTACTATATAAAATAATTTAATTTATTACAAAAAATTTTAATTTTGATGTGAAATTTCAAATTGTTAACAATAAAATAAATAGAAAAACTACTTTTGGTGAGAAAATAGATTTCACAAACCTCTTTAGATGATACAGAAGAGAAAAGCCAAAAAAACTTGATAATTGAAAAAAAACATATTTTTTTAGCACTTACTTTGTCTTTTTTGGTCAATTTCGACAGTAACGCAGCGATTCCGATAATTGCTACATATTCGATAGATTTAGGAGCCTCGTTATTATTTATGGGATTTATTGTAGGAATTTACTCCATGGTCCATATTCCTTCAAATTTAATCTTTGGAAGGTTAGTTGACAAATTCGGCAGAAAAAGATTAATAGCTTTCGGAGTATTTTTAGATGGTGTATCAATGCTTTTATACTCAGTAGCTCAAGATCCTTACTTCCTTTTGTTTGGAAGAATTATCCACGGAATAGGTGGTGGTTTTGGAGGGCCTGCAACAATGGCTTATATGTCAGACGCTACTGCCCAGAAACGGAGCGGAAGGGGGATGGCACTTTATGGAATGTCCATCGGATTTTCAAATTTGGTAGGATTCATGTTAGGTGGGCTAGTTGCTCAAATAATTGGAGCAAGTAATTTATTTTTCTTAATAGCAATCATACTATTCATCATGTCGTTTACATCACTACTTCTTCCTGAGATTTATCAACCATCTAAAGAGAAGTTCAACCTCCGCAAGGAAATCAAAAAATTTAGAAGAGTAATTTTTAGAAAATCTATGATAAGTCCTTACTTTTCAATGTTTGCAATGATGTTTAATATGGGAATTGTTACTGCGGCATATACGGTAATGCTGGAGTCTGCATCCTTTACCGTTGGTCAAACTGGAATGATACTTAGCATAATGGTTATCTTTTCGATACTAATTCATTATCCAGCGGGTATAATGAGCGATAAAATAGGTTATACCAGAGTGATGTTAATTGGATTATTGTTAATAGCATCTGCATTTGGAGTTTTCATAATTTCCCCAGAAGCTCCAATACCTATATATATACCGATTATTGGTATGGTCTTCCTTGGCTTAGGACATGGATTGATATTTCCTTCTTCAGCAGGCGCTGTTAAAGAGAAAACCAAGGGTTCTGAAAGTGGAGTAGCAACAGGAACATTCTATGCTCTGATAGTTGCTGGAGTAGCCATTGGAGCGCCAGTTTCGACTCATGTTTACGACTTTTATAACTCCCAATTTACTTTGGCATTAGGAATCATCCTTCCCTTAATCGTCGCTATCATTCTCGTAGTACTTTTAAAATATCTTAAAAAGGATTAATTTCATTTTATTTTTTCAATCATTGATTTTTTTCCACAATATAAGATGAATGTAAGGGCTACTTAATCTTTTTTTTTAGTATTAAGACCTTAGGTAATACCAATTCAAGCAATAATAAACAATGAGCAAAAATTGTTCATATGTGATTATAGCGTGAAATAGTTCAAGGAGGTAATTATTATCAATGAAAATGTAAAAATATTAAATTGCTAAACTATTTTAACAATTCATAAATTTATACTTTAAAAAAAAAAAAGGTTTAACATGTCAAAAAAAAAAATATTTTACGCCTTGAGCGTATTTTTAATCTTCGGTGTTACGATGAGCGTTCTAAACGTGAGAGCGCATCCTCCTATAAATATTGATCTAGAATACTATGTAGCGGATCAAGAACTTAGCGTTAGACTTACCCATGGAGTTTCTGATCCTGAGTATCACTATATATACCAAATAGATGTGTGGGTAAATCAGACACAAATATGGGAAACTCATGATCATGTGAAACATTTCGATGATCAAGATAATTATGCTGTTGCTATACTTCCTATAGGAGCGCCTAATTATACATTCACCTACACTGAACAACCAACCCATGTGACTCCCATCACAATCTCACACACACTACCTATTTATAGACTTTCTTTACCAGGACTCCAGAAAACCGGAGAACCATTAGACACACCGATAGACGAAAATACCGGACTACCGGTAGGATATATAGAAGAAGGTCGGACTAATATTACTGTAGATGTTAAATGTTCCCTCGGGGGCAACCTAACAGAGCATTATTACGTTGGACTACCATACTATAACCCACATCTAACCTTCGCTGAAGCAGCAATGCCGGCAACGATCTCGACGATAATAGTAGTAATATTATTGTTTACATTACCATTGGCAGGTCAAAAAAACGCACCAAAATTAGAAGATAAAAGTAAACATTAAACATATTAAAAAAAAAACAAATTTTTTTACCTGTTTTATTTTCATTCTTTTTTATTAACTTACAATTAGTTTTAGAATTTCACGATATACTACAATTTTGAATAACACTATCTTAATGCAAGATATAATGATACATCGTTTCGTAAATATTCAATCTTGTTGATAGTTATAAGATGAAATTTAAGACCAATTATCATCAATTTACCTATATATTGATTAGTCGATTATCAATAGAATATTATCAATACAATTTTGATTAACAACGCGATCAATGGCTTCTTGAATTTTTTTCTTTTTTTTTTTATTGAAAGAAGCTTATTTTGACTTTTTTTATGAATAATAAACTATTTAATAATTCTGAAGAATGTAGCCGATTTAAATCTTTTTTGAATATTTATATTCATTTTCTGTAAAGCTATTTTAAGAAAGAAATTAATGTCGTAGTGAATTGTTAAGCGTAATAAAAGAAGTATTTGTGATACGCGAAATTCTTGTATGAATAAGAAAAAAAATCTTAACAAACCCTATTAATCATTCCAACCTGAATTGTAAAATTATTAATAATTAACACCTTGTTAAATCCAATATCGATGTTCGTGTTAGGAACTAAAAAATTTAAAAATTAATGCTCTTACGATGGCTGATTAGATAGGTAACGTCAAAAAACGGCGAATTAAAACATAAGGAAAAAATATAAGAAAAAATAAAAAAAGAAAAAAAATTAAACACTCCAATCACTTGCGGAATGCTACATTATTAATAATATCTCTTTTGTTCTGCGTTTATTTAGTTGTTATAAGTGCTGAAGATGGTCGAATTTGGTTGTAAATTAGAGCGGTTGACATCATTGAAGTCCCAATGATTGCTGTAATTACACCACCAAGAAATTGAAAATCAACAGTTGTCCAAACATTGATTCCACCAACAACATGTGCGCTTCTCATGAACTCTGTCCCAAGGAATGAAACTGCTGCTAACCAGAAGAAAAACAAGGATATTAAAATCATTTGTTTAACATATTGTCCAGCTACGCTACGTTCTTCGATAAACTTTTTGGTTGCTACCTTTAACCTTGGCACGAAATTCATCGCAAGAAGTACAACCATTACTAAGGCATTTCCTATTGTTCGTCCCCAATTAGGTGAACCAAAGTCAAAAGCTTCAGTGAACCCAGAAGTATCTGAAATAATTGAGGGTAGAAGTCCAGTAATAAATCCTAAGAAGGTGACAACCATAGCAATTATAAAGAAACGCTTCCAAGGCATTTTTGTGAAATACGAGTAAATCAAAAAGCCATAAGCAAATGCTACAATCCAGGTTATTATATTCGATGGTTGATAAATCCAAGCAAAAGTTTCAGCATGGCCAAATATATCCCAATAGCTCATCATTGGATTTACTGGAATATCCCATACTACACACATAGCGCCGTAAGCACTTAAGAGCTGAGTAGCCGCAGTAACCGCAAAAAGAGCCAATACTATTAAATTAAATATCAGTTCAGATCGTTTTATCCGCGTTTTAAACACCACATATTTTTATTATATATTTTTTTTTTAATTTTTTAAACTAATAGATAAAATTCTATTAGTATATAGTAGGACGTCAACTACTATTTAAAGATTTATTCTTATTCTGAATTATGATTCATTTGGTCTTTCAATCACAAACTTTTATATAGAACGTTCTTTAAAGATTATACATTATTTAAAAAATATAATTAAAAACAAACTTTTTTAAATAAATATAAAAAAAAATATATAAAAAAAAAGTGATGAAATAAAATGGTGTTATTTGCGACTCCCTGGGAATTCAGTTTTTATTTTGGTAGTGGAAACGCAGCAAAAATTGTATTATGGCTTTCAGCGATTATCGGAATAATTTTCGCACTATTCCTGTTAGCTTCTTATCTTAATACTAGGAAACGTGAACACTTGTATTGGGGTATTTCCTTTGCTTTGCTTTGGATAAATACTCACATAGCTATAGCAGGTGGTACTTACGCGTATTTTCTACAAGAAGTACCAGCAACTTTTTCAGCATTAATGGTAGGACTGTTTGCCGTGGGTCTATTTATAAATGTGAAGCCTGAAAAGGAAAAATTAGGAAATTACCTATTAATCTATGTTATTGCTATGTCCCTCGCAATAGGATTCTTTAAACAAGCAACTGTAAACATAGTACTTGGCACTGAACCAATCCTTGTATCGATTTTAGTAATGGCTTTACACATTCCAAGTGCAATTTTAATAATTTGGCTTCCATTACAAACGAGAGAAGAAAACGGAAAGTCTGCGTTAATGATGACAATAGCAGGTGCTCTAATGAGTCTTGTTGGACTTCTTTTAGCTCTTGCAACCCTTGAAGTATTTACGGGTTACACATTAGTCGGATATCTATTCATAGTCTTTTCCCTTTTTCCATTCGTTTACTTGGCAGCTATTATAGCTTTTGCTTGGGGAATATTTGTTCCTAAAAGATGGAGCTTTGATATTGCAGGTATTGAATTAGAAGACTAAGTTAAATTAATTAAAAAGCATTTTTGCAAATTTTTTTTTTCTTTTTTTTTGTTAATATCTAATAATTTTCTTATTGAACTACAGTTTACTTCACCCTAGATCGAATAGAACTAATAAAACACAATTCATATCAAATGGATATTAATCTAAATGTGTTAAATGAACAAAAATTTCAAATTTATATTCAAGAATAATTATTTTGTTAATTTCGTATTCTTCTAAGCTAAGGTTAAGGAATTACAAAAGAAGGTAAACAAAAGATATATTAATCAATAATTATTTAATTAGTAAAAAATACTTTTTTAGTCTATACTACAAATTAAGGTGTTAAAAATAACAGAAATAACAGAAACAGTCCCAATGGAAACTGGTTTAGAAACCTCAATGGAAACGCAGGAGATGAAAGTTGAAAAAGAGACGCATTTTAAGAAGATACATTACGTCTTGTTCATTTTTGTCTTTGTACAAGTAATGTTCTACATGACCTTCTCTGAACCTTTAACTGTGCTTATTGGTAATGAACCTATTTGGCCTTGGATGCTTAACGACACTGTGATGTCTAGGACAGCTCGACTTGTAATGATATATCACTCATTAGCGTTACCCTTTTTTATAGCGAATGTATTCTGGATATTGGAACACTACGAAATCCGAAAGAGGTGGCTACCAACTTTAAAGATTCTTTTGATACCTAGCGCGTTTCTTGTAGGTATAAACGGAATGATTTTTGCCTATACTCGCCTAAGACTTTTCCACGAACTTTTCACTTTTGGCTTGCTGCTTTGTTTTATCGGTGGAATAGTATTTCTTATAGCAGCTTGGCCCGTGAAAAATAGATTTCCAAAACATAATCCTGATGGATCAACATTCCGAGGGTTGAATTTGGAATATTTTAATCTCGTAGTTTTAGCGATATGCATTATGGTTTCGGCAATATATGGAGCTCTCGCCGCTATTGAAAACTTTACTGGTACTATTTGGGGGTTGGGTCGCGAACCTATTGCCTTTTTAGCTGAAGCAATCATTAGAAAAGGTATAACCTTTGGCGGGCATCACGATATCGTCCAAGACATGATAGTTGGTCACCTTCACATACAGCTTGCTCAATCAGCAGCAATGGTAATGTTGGTCGCCTTCCGCACGAGTAAGATGTCAGGCAAACTTTATCAAATTGTCTTAATGCTTACTCCAATTGGCGTTATAACATTATCTTATGGTGCATGGGTGCTAAATCATTACATAATATGGGTGGGTGCTGGCTTATTGATCCTTGGAACGTTAACTATGTCTATAACTGGCTTGAAGAACATTATTAAGGATCAATTAGAAGACGATTACCTAGATGCCTCGCGTGGGGCAAAGCTTAAAGCGTTGTTTAGCGAACCTGTAAAGATGTCATATTATTACCTTCTTATGATAGCGCAACTTTTAGTTATGCCTCAAATCTATGTTGGTCTTACTACAGATGATTATTATAGATTGCCTGAAATGGTAACGCTTGAATACAACTTTAACGTGGCTCACTGGCATCAACTCGCTGTTATGATTTCAGTTGCTCTGATGGTTCATGCTATCGACTTTTTCAAGGTTGAAGGTCGATTAAAAACAATTCTGGGTTGGACATTTTTTGCCGGGTTTAATTTAACCTTCCCTTTTGCAATGGCACATATGGTACGTCCACTACCATTGGAAAATTTCGAAGGTTTTCGAACCATAGTATTTATAGGAGTATGGGTTCTCTTGGTAGGCTTTGTCATCGGATTATATGCACTTGGGAAGAATCTAAAATCTATCCCAGCAGCGGCTCACATAAGCCATGATTCTAAACCTCTGATTCTTACTGAAAAAACCGCTTAAATCGGTAAACTTTTTTTTTCTAATCCTATTTTTTTCTATTCTAATCTTATATTTTTCGAAATAAAATTTTATATAGCATTCTTAATTTCACTATTAAACTTTTATTGGTATTTATTTCATTTATAAACTGAATAATAACAGTAAACGCTCGGGGATATTCTTGAACTTTAAAAATATATTGACGCTCTTCGGAGAACTGATTAAAGCTAGACAGACAATACTTTTAGTGTATACTGGAGTTTTATCTTATTTGATAACAGTTGCAAGTTTAGCAATAGAGATTAATTGGTTTAATTTACTGCATTTAGCAATTTCGCTGTATCTTGCAGTATCAGGTACTACTGTTCTAAATATGTACATAGATAGAGATATCGACGCAATCATGGAACGAACAAAAGATCGACCACTACCTAGTGGAAAGGTTACGACCTCCACAGTGCTTATAATTGGAACCGTGTTGACTGTTGTAGGGATTTTCCTTGCGTTTTTAACTCTCAATTGGTTATCAGCTTTGATTATTTTTTTTGGTTTCTTTTTTGATGTAGTTGTTTATAGCATCTGGTTAAAAAGAAGAACTAAATTTAGTATTATCTTCGGAGGAATAGCTGGTGGTCTCCCTGCTTGGGCGGGTAGAGTGGCAATTTTGGGGAGTTTAGATTGGATTGGATTTTTATTGCTCATCTTCATTCTTACTTGGATACCGGTACATATTCTTACGATAGCATTAATTCCTAGAAATTTTGAGGGTTATAAGAAAGCAAAGATACCTATGTGGCCTGTTGTAAGTTCGCAAGCCCAAACTATGCGCGTAATAGCTATTGGGGCCTTTCTTAGCAGCGTAGCGCTTTACGAAGCTGCGAGATTATTGGGCGCAAACGGCATTATCAGAATTATCTGGGGTGTCATGTCGCTATTTATTATAATTTTGTCGATCAAAAGTTTGATAAAACCAACAAATAAACTTACATTTCTAATTTTCAAGATTGCTTCGCTCTACATGTTAGTAGGATTTTTATTAGTCTTATTAGGCGTAATTTTTGGGTGATTATGGAATAAAAAGGTTTATTTAGCATTATAAATGATTATAAAAAATATTAAAAATTTAACTACAAATTTAAACAAAATAAAAAAAAAAAAGGTAAAGACATATGGAACCTGAAATACAAATAATCCTTTCCGTTGCAGCTGTTGCAATATTTATAGCACTGATTATTATACTAAACTTTAGAAAACAAGGTACGCTAAAAACGCTCATTTGGATTATGGCAACGATATTCGGAGTTTTGATGACTGTAATAGTCGTATTAGACGGTATTGAAATATTTGCTCCTAGACTAGGTGATTATCAATCTCCTGGATTTGATCCAAATTTTACTAGTTGGCATATAGGTATAATTCTAGGTTTACCAGCTTTAATTTCGTTATCGATTGGTACGATTCTTGTCCTATACGACGAAGCAAAATATGTTATGTGGCATGGATTAGCTGCTGGAGGAGCATTAATTGTAACGATAATAAACGTTATTCTATTAATGTTCTTGACTCCACCGGAAATACTTAACTATTCCGGAATGATCCACACGCTTCATATAATTCTTGGAGCCTTTGGATTGATGACAGGTGTCGCAAGCTTCTTATTTGGAGCTTCTGGACAGAGAAATATCGCAAGAATGACTGGATACTTTACGTTAGCAGGATGGTGGGGGGCTTTTCTATTAGGGCTCTTATTAGAACTACCCATTCCTCCCATATACTGATGAGGTGAAAAAAAAAATGAATGAATCAAAAATTGAAGAAAAAGAAGAAATTGGAAAGACTAAATTTACAAAAGAAGTAGAAGAATTCATACCCTCTCCACACGTAAGCACAGACATCTACGAGATTGAAGCAACTTCCGGTGATCTTTCATTGTTATCGAAGTATCACTACAAGTTCAAAGAAGAATATCGAGCGACTCACGTAATTCGTCCTGGTAATACCGAAGAACTTTCTAAATTAATGCAAAAATGCGATGAATATTCATTGCCTATGACCCTTCGAGCCGCAGGAACTTCGTGTTATTCGGCTTCTACACCTACTAATGGTGGTGTAATAATTGATTTACGCCGAATGAACAAAGTTCACAACATTGACAAGGCAAACATGATTGTCAAATGCGATGCGGGAATTTCTTGGCAAAAACTTATGGAAGAACTTCTCGAGTACGGATTAGCTCCAAAATGTTATCCTACTAGCTATAGGGCAAGTTGTGTTGGTGGATTTGTTGCTACCTCTGGTAAAGTAGGAGTTGGTGTCTTGAAAAATGGAATAATGACTGATGTATTACGATCTGTTGTTTTTGTGAAACCAGATGGTTCTACTGAAACTATAACTCGCGAATCTCAAGGAGACTTATCACTTGATAATATTATAGGCTCTTTTGGGATATTTGGCGCTGTTGCTGAAGTAGAATTAGAAGTTACTACTCTTAAAACGTCCCTAGAAATGGTAGGATACAGTTTTCACACATTTAAAATGGCAACTGAGTTCTTTCGAACTTTGAAAAATAGCGATGCAAGTAAACCACTTTTCCTTTCGCTCTCAGATAAAGAATTTGAGAAGTATGCTCACTGGACTTATCCATCCCGAGGCTTTTTTGTCTATGCAGTATATTCTGACGATCCTAGTGTGACTTCCCAAAGCGTTTTATTTGCGAAAGAAACAGCTTCAAAATTAGACGGACTTAGCGTTGAGGAATGGTATCTAAAGGAAAAATGGAGAGACATGGCCGATACTGAATTAAATTTAGGCCGATGGTGTCAAAATCTGATATTTCAAGAATATTATGTATCGGATAATAGAGTTGAAGATTTTTACAACTTTTATATTGAAAAAGCTGGCACGAAGTATCGAAAGGCATTTTATATGATGTCTGGGCCTATAGGTGGGAACAGAGTCAAACTATTCGGTCTTTCGGATATTAAGGACTCTCGAGAATTTTTCGGAATTAAAGCAGTTTTTAACGATATCACCATAAACAACTACGAAAATGGAGATAGTTTATACACCTTAGGTGTAGTGAATACGTTCTATTTCCTAAAATTCCATCCTGAAAAAGCAGCGGCTTTACTAACTATGAAAAACAAACTTGATCCAAAAGATCTCGTAAACTCTTATAGATTGGTGAAAGCAAAAATGAGAACTTGGCGCGTTGGACTCCTATTTTGGATAGCAAAACGACTCTACAAAGCAGCCTAAAATTATAAAACTGAAATGAGGTAAAAATAAAATGAATGAAAAAGTAAGTGATGTTAAAAAAGTAATAACGACTGGTTCTCCAGTCTCAGGATTTTTTGCACCAGACCAAGAGAATTTAGTTGATCCGGGACTTAAAACAGACAATGATTTCGAGAAATGCGTACAATGCGGTTATTGCCGTAACGTTTGTAGAGTGTATAGTATAACCTTTTCCGAAAGAGATTATGCTGGTGGACGTAATAGAATCCTCAAAGCCTTATCTAAAAAGGAGCTTGATTTCGATAAAGAAGAAATCGTTCCTGCTCTGTTTCAGTGTATGCTTTGTGGCCATTGTAGAACAGTTTGCCCAGTAGGAATCGATACATTAGAAGTTTTTCAAAATTACAGAAGAACTGCCGTACGGAAAGGTGTTCTACCTGAAAAACTCGGAATCTTAAAAAACTCGATACTAACAAATAAAAATCCGTTTCTAGAAAGTGGAACTGATAGATATAATTGGTGCGATTCAGAAACTTGTAAAGAAGGATACGACGCTTATCAACGTGGAGCAGAACATACTAGAAAAATCGAATCTGGAGAATTAAAAGCGAGCGATATCGACGAACATTTAGTAGGTTATTTCGTTGGTTGTACAAGTTCATATCGTAATAACGAGTTAAGCACGGCAACTAGTCGAATTTTAGAAAAACTAGGCGTAAAATTCATTGTTTTTCCTGATGAATATTGTTGTGGGTCGGTTATGTTCCGAACTGGGTTAGAAGACGAAGCGCTTCAATTAGTTGAATATAACCTTGACATGATCAAAAAGTTAGGAGTAAACGAACTCGTCTTTTCTTGTGCTGGTTGTTTTTCTACATTTACAACGGAATACACTAAGTTTCATGGCGGAGATCTTGGCTTTGAGCTTTCTCACTTAGTTCAATTTGTTCCTAAAATCGTAAAACAAAAAGGTCTTAAAATAAGATACACGAAACGAACAAAAGAAGACCCTATGGTTATCACATATCACGATCCATGCCACTTAGGACGATATTGTGGAGTTTACGACGAACCAAGAGAGCTAATGAACATGATTGAAGGCGTTAAGTTTATCGAGATGAGACATAACAGAGAAATGTCGTTATGCTGTGGTGCAGGAGGCGGAGTAAGAGCGTTATATGGAGAAATCTCACTAGATATTGCTAATAACCGTTTAGATGAAACTGTAGCGTGCTGGGAAAACATTAACGAAGATCGCTTAAAGGAAGCAATCGAAACAGACGCAGAAGTTTTAGTTAGCGCTTGTGTTTTTTGTAAAAATAATCTACATTTAGCTGCCAGTCGAAACAAACCTGACTTACCGGTTATAGATTTGTCTATGATACTTGAAGATTGTGAATTTTATTAAAATTTTTTATTAATTAAACTTTTTATTTTTTAACTTTTATTTTATTCTTAAGTATTCTTAGATATTTTCTTCATGTTTTTTGGGATTTATATGCTAAGCTGAGTTAGACAAGGTCTCAATAAACTAGGTTTCTAATTCGAAAAGATAATAAATTTACGGTATTTATTTTTCTAATAAGAGTGTAATTAAAATTTAAGTGGTATGTGATGGAATTAAAAAATTACAAAATTTTGGTCTCGGATGGTTTAGCTCAGCAAGGAGTTGAAATATTAAAGAAATTTAAAAATTTTGAACTCACGATTAACGATAAAACAAGTAAAGAAGAACTTCTTGAAATTATAGAGCACTTCGATGGTGTTATAGTTAGGAGCGCTACTAAACTCACTCCAGATATAATTAAAGCCGGGAAAAAATTGAAAGTTATCGTTCGAGCTGGTACGGGATACGACAACATTAATATTGAAGAATGCAATAAACACGGAATTGTCGTTTTGATAACTCCATTAGGCAATGCTAACGCGGTAGTTGAGCTAACTATTGGCCTTATGTTAAATTTTGCGCGAAACGTTTCTAAAGCCAACAATTCTATGCGTGAAGGTAGATGGGATAAAAAAATCTTGAGAGGTTCTGAATTACAAGGGAAAACCGTAGGAGTTATTGGCTTAGGGAATATTGGTGCCGCTGTTGTAAAAAAATGCCAAGCGTTTGACATGAATGCTGTAGCTTTCGATAGATTCGTTCCAAAAAAGCGAGGTCAGGATATAGGTGCTGAGTTATTAGATAATTTTGACGATTTTTTAGCTCGATCAGACTATATTACAATTCACGTTCCATTAACCTCCCAAACAAAAGATTTAATTAGTTATGCTGAGATAAAAAAAATGAAATCTACAGCTATTATTGTTAATGTTGCTCGGGGGGGTGTTGTCAATGAACAAGCACTATACGACGCTCTAAAAAACAAAAAAATTGGAGGAGCTTGTATTGACGTTTATTCTACAGAACCAGTCGATCCTAAGGACGCACCCTTTATCGGGTTAGATAATTGTATTACAACGCCTCACTTAGGGGCTAGCACATTTGAGGCTCAAATTGAAGTAGCGAAATTAGCAGCTGAAAGAATAGTCCAAGCTCTTAATTCCAAGATATTCGTAGATGCTGTCAATATTTCTTTTAACATGTCAGAAGAGATGGCCGATTTGTATCGTCCTTATATAGAATTAGGGGCTTCCTTAAGCAAATTCATTACACAATTTAACCTGTCAAAAATTGTTAGTGTAAAGATTAAGTATAAAGGTGAGACATTTACTAACTTTGATCCAATTAAAGCTGTTATATTGCAGTCTCTTTTTGATGGAAGACTAATAGATGTAATAACCTATATTAACTTAGAAGAGATTTTAAAAGAAAACCAAATTAACGTGATTGTAGAAAAGTACGGTAAACCAATTAATTACGAAAATTACATAAAAATTTCAATTATGGCTGAAAATGGTTCTATTACCAAAATTGCTGGAACTGTTTTCTCGGAAAATCCTCGAATAACCGAGATAAACGGACTTTTTTATGACTTTGCTCCTTCGAACTACATGCTTGCTCTGAGAAACAACGATGTTCCCGGAGTGATCGGGAATATTGGAACCTTTTTAGGAAATAAGGGAATAAATATAGCCGGGCTACAATGTGGAAGAAAGGAGAAGGGAAATATAGCAATTTCAATTATCACACTAGACGAAGCGATCTCTAACGAAGATCTAAATGAACTCAAGAAATTTCCAGATATAATTGACGCTTATGGAATAAAATTGTAATTCGTATGAAGGCAACGATTTTATACTCCAAATTCTAAATGCTTTTAATTTTTAATTCTTATTTTCATATATGAGTATGAAAAAAGTGAGTTCAAGTATAATTACTTTAGCTCACGGTGCTGGTGGAAAGTTACAAGAAGAACTAATCTCATTTGTTACAAGGAATATTACGTTTAAAAACGTGAATAAGGGTATAGGAGTTAAAGAGCTTGACGATGGGGCTACAATTCCTTTAGATGAGTATGAAAAAGAAATTGTAATTACGGCCGATGGACACACTGTTTATCCGCTTTTTTTCCCGGGAGGCAACTTAGGGACTTTAAGCGTTTGCGGCACTGTAAACGATTTAATAATGATGGGAGCTCAACCTATAGCATTAACTTCGATACTTATTATAGAGGAAGGTTTTAAGTTCGATCAATTAAACAAAATCCTCAATTCTTTTAATAACAAAGCTAAAGAGGCGAACGTTGCTATTATAGCCGGAGACACCAAGGTAATGCCTAAGGGAACTCTAAACGAAATGATAATGGCAACAACGGGAATCGGAATCAAGGATAAAAACATAAAGGTGTTAGATAATAATTTAAAACCAGGGGATAAAATTATTGTAACGGGGAGTATTGGTGATCATGGAACGGCATTAATTGGGAGCCGTGAAGGTTTGAATATATCAAGCGATTTGGAATCTGATGTAGAGCACTTACTTGAGATCTATAACATTCTTAAACAAGATATTAGTAAGAATCACATTCACGCAATGAAAGACCCAACACGAGGTGGTATAGCAGGGGCACTTAACGATTGGGCAAATAAATCAAATGTAAGTATTACCTTAGAAGAAGACAAAATTCCTATCAAAAAGCAAGTTAATGCCATATGTGAGATGCTGGGATTAGATCCTTATGCGATTGCCTCCGAGGGGAGAGCTCTTATGTCTGTAGATTCAAATCGAGCAGAAGAAATCTTATATAAAATAAAATCAACATCAATCGGAAAAGATGCAGTGATAATTGGTGTAGTCAAGGCAGACAATCCTAAAAGGGTACTTCTGAACACGATAGTAGGGGGAACCCGGTTTATTGATATGCCTTTAGGAGAGCCTATCCCTAGAATCTGTTAATTTTCTTTATCAATTATATTTTCAATTTGTTTTTTTAAAATAGGAATATCATTAATAATTACATTCCAAACTCTTTCCACATCCACATTAAAATATCCGTGTATTAATTTATCTCTCATTCCAACGATTTTTTTCCACTGTACCTCTGAATATGTCTCTCTGAAATCAATAGATACATTTTTCGCTGCTTCTCCAATTGTTTCAATTCTCCTTATAACAGCATCTTGAATTATATTTTTTGAAATAAAGCTCTTCTTATTAATATTTTTTGTGTACTCAAGTATTGACTTAATCGCATCTCTTATATGTTTTATATAAACAATATTATTATCCTTCAACTATAAATCACTTTTGCTTCTGCTAATACACTTTCTATAATATAAGGGCTTATTGATTTTTCAGTTAATAATTCTACTTTAATTCCTAATTGTTCAGATAAATCTATTTCAAAACCAACTATGTCAAGAAGACTTATGCTTTCCTCAAACTCTACAATAAGATCTAAATCACTTTCAGGAGTGGCTTCTCCTCTTACATATGAACCAAAAATAGATATTTTTTTGGCACCACATCTTTTTAAAAATGATATTACTTCTTCTTCAATTTCCTTAGTTAATATTAATTTACTTCTCATTATGACATGCCAAGTTATTCTAGTAGTAGGAATATTTTTATTTGAATTTAATATTTTTAAGTTATATAAAGATAAATTACATTATTATAATTTGCTAAACTTTCAATAAACCATACTTAGATAATATTATGAATATTCTCGGAGCTAAAATACGGCACTAATGTACTCCGAATTTAGTAAAATATTTTTAGAAATTAATATTTCAATCATAAATAAAATAAACCATAACGATTTGAGAAAAATATGGATGTAAGAAAGGAAGAATATCGAAAAGTTCTTGAAAAATTTCCAGAAGTTATTTCTGTTAACGGAGATAACTATCTTTTGCATTTTGAAATCAACAATGAAATTTTGTTAGAAGTTGATTTTAGAAGATATCCAAAAAAACTGAAAGCTTATTTAATTAAAAATAAAACAGATAAATTCAAACTTAGTCGGATCGTCTCCTCATTACGGAATTGGAACAGACATTCAACAGACTCAGTTTTAGAAATAATTGATGAAATTCTATTATTAATTGATAATATGAAATTAAATCAAATTATGATTAAAAAGGATTTTCTCGAGGGTTTAGTTGATATGTGTCAAAAGGGGCATCCTAAAAAAATGAAAGGGATATTGGGAGTTCATAAAGGAGTTGTATCTGAATATATAATCTCGTCAAAAGCTTGTACTAATAGTGAAAAAGATTTTGAAATAATCAGACCAACCTGTAGTATTCCATTAGACTTCTCATACGAAGGAACTTTCATATCACGCCCATCAGGTATGCTCTCAACGAATGAGAAACTAAACCAGATTTTTAAAAAACGAAGATTTACTATGTTATTGGCACACCCTTACAATCTTTCTGATAACATAAAGTGTTTTGATATTTCTGGTCAAATTTTAGAACACATAATTATTGATTAAAATAAACTGAAAAAGATGGATATTCCAGGAATTAAAATTTTAAGAAGCAGAGAATTCACTGAAAAAATAATTACATCAATTAATAAACTTGTCAAGGATATAAATAAACCAGTTAAGTTTATGCACGTGTGTGGCACTCACGAACACACTCTTTCAAAGTATGGTTTAAGACCGTTGTTACCTAAGGAGATCGAAATCCTTTCAGGTCCGGGGTGTCCTGTTTGTGTATGTCCAGCTGCAGATATTGATAAAGCAATTGAGATAGGGAAACGAGACGACACGATCATCACTACTTTTGGGGATATGATACGCGTTCCAGCCACTAACCTATCTTTAGCCCAAGCAAAGGCAAAAGGTGCAGATGTAAGAATAGTTTATGGGCCGCACGACGCAATAAAAATTGCAAAAGAAAATCCAAATAAAGAAGTAATATTTTTTGCTATTGGTTTTGAAACCACAGCTCCTTTAATCGGATACGAAGTTCAAAGCGGACCTCCTTCCAATTTCTCTGTAATTTGCGCGTATAAGTTAATTCCAGCGGCATTGGAGCTTTTAATCAGTCAATCGCAGCTTCGGATTGATGGATTTATATCACCAGGTCATGTTTCTACAATTATAGGTTTACAACCATTTAAGATATTTTCAGACGCTTATAAAGTACCTAATGTAATCGCCGGCTTTGAACCTAACGACGTATTATTGGGCATTTTAATGCTTCTCCGGCAAATAAAAAATAAAAAATTCGAAACATTAAACGAGTATTCGAGAGTTGTAAAACCTGAGGGAAATAAAATTGCCCAGGGAATTATAGCCGATGTTTTCCAGTCAGTTTCAAGTCCTTGGAGAGGAATTGGACGAATAATTGACGGAGGATTGGCTATACGAGACAAATACGAAGAATTTGACGCCGATAAGAAATTTGATATAAAGATTAATAAATCACAAGATATACCTCCAGGATGTTCTTGCCACTTAGTCATGGTTGGTAAAATTTATCCTACAGAATGTGAATTATTTAAAACATCTTGTACTCCGCTGAATCCTATTGGACCTTGCATGGTTTCCATGGAGGGTACATGTAGTATATATTATAAATATCATTAAAAATTGCTCGTTTTTAATTGTACTAATTAAATTATCAGTTTTTACTATTTTATGGTATAGTTTTATAAACGCTTCAATTGAAATGTAAGTATGACAAGTGAAATTGAAATTGAAGGTTTTTGTGAGGAGCAATTCAAGTCTGTAAAGGAAGCCTTTCAATCTAATTTTGACGATAATTTAGAAGTTGGTGCTTCATTTGCTGTAACTCTCAATGGTAAACATGTAGTTGATCTTTGGGGTGGTTACGCTAACGCCGCTAAAACTAAACGGTGGAAAAAAAATACAATCGTAAATGTTTACTCCACAACTAAAGTTATGACAGCAATATGCATTCACATGCTTGTAGATCGTGGTTTATTGGATTTAGATGCTCCAATTGCTAAATACTGGCCTGAGTTTGCTCAAGCTGGAAAAGAAAATCTACCTGTTCGGTATCTCCTTAGTCATACTTCTGGTTTGGCAGGGTGGGATAAGATTATTCGGGCTAAGAAACTCTATGATTGGGACTTAATGGTAAATCTTTTAGCAGCTCAAAAACCTTGGTGGGAGCCGGGGACTAGAAGTGGATATCACACGACAACCTTTGGATATCTTTTAGGTGAATTGATAAGACGCGTTACAAAAAAGACGGCTGGGACTTTTTTTCGAGAAGAAATCGCAAATCCTCTCGGAGCTGATTTTTACATAGGTTTGCCTGAAGAACACGACATTAGAGTTGCTGACTTAATACCTCCCCCTCCGGTAGATTTAAGTACTTTTGGTGAGATCGATCCCAAATCAGTTGCGATGAGAAGTTTGACTAACCCAATTATTGATGTTAAAATAACAAAGACTAGAGAATGGAGGAATGCTGAAATTCCCGCCGATAACGGTCATGGAAATGCGAGATCAGTTTCACGAATAACGGCAGCATTGGCATGTGGTGGTGAGCTTGATGGAGTTCATATACTATCTGAAGAAGCTATTAAACGCTCAATTGAAGAGCAGTCTTATGGTAAGGATTTGGTATTAAATGTGCCAATTCGTTTCGGATTAGGTTGGGGGCTTCAAAGTAAAGAGACACCGATTGGTCCGAACCCAAACCTATTTTATTGGGGAGGTTATGGTGGTTCCGTAGTAGCCGTTGATCTCGATGCAAAAATGAGCTTTTCTTACGTAATGAATAAAATGGTTTCAACGCTTACTGGTGATCCTCGCAGTGAGAAGCTCATAGAAGCGTTATATAATTCATTATGAATTTAAATTGACCAGGGAAAAACTTTATTATATTTTTCCTCAGCCCAAGAATCTGTCGCAAAGAAGTTGGCTCTAAATCCATTCTCATAATTTTTTTCGTAATATGTTTTCACGTGACGCCCCATTCTTATTTTATCGTAGTCAACTCTGGTGGGACGTTGTAATTTAACATTCTCTGCGTAATGTTTTGTGCTAAACTCTAAGCTACATTTCCAAAAAGTTGCTTTATCTTTCATGTATACTTTTTGTTTTCCTTTATCTTCTTCGATCCAAGATACGAAGCATACATCATCCTCGCCCTTCAAGCAATTATTTAAATATTGCAAACGAGAATTGAACCCTCCTTCACTCGATGCCCAATAACCACCCCAATAACTCGTCAATACGATAATTACTCGCCCTTTTAATTCCCTAACAATAGGCCATTGATGATTATTCTTTCTAAAGTCACTATACGAATATAGATAGTTAGGTGATAAAACATCCAGTATCACTTTATTTAGCCTTTTAATTCCATATAGTTCGCTAGGTTCGTTATTTGCGTCAACAATACAATCTTTTAATTCAATAAAAAGAGTTATAGGTGCGTGTTCATTATTCTGTTCATCTGACCAGTCCTTCAATAATGTGAGCCAATTGGATAGCAATAAATCTCCAGGATTTCCATCCACATTAATTGCGGTAGCAACATGTTTGGGCAAGTGATATACTTCAAAATCGCCAACTTCTTGAATCCTATCGTCGTGTATGTCGTATTCAAGACCTCTAACACCGTGATAGAGTTGTTTTCGAACAGAAATATTGAAAGAATTATGACTAGTTTTGAAAAAAGCTTTATGATAAGGTATGTCCCATGTTAAATCGTTATTTGTCATAGTAAATCAAATAAGTGTAGTTATTTAGAAATTACATCTTTGTTCTATATTTCTTATCATAATAAAATATTAATTTTATTTTTAAGGGATACTTTATTAGATTAGTTTCAAAATATAGATGGATTTTAGCAGTTCTATTTGAAGTATATAACTTATAATCTGGAAATAACGGGAATAGTTCAAGGGGTAGGATTTCGTCCTTTTCTTTATAATTTAGCGCGAATTCACGATTTAAGAGGTGTTATCCTTAATCGAGGAAATGCGGGTGTTAGTCTTGCTTTACAAGGAAATCGAGAAGATTTTGAGGAATTTATTGATAACATAAAAAAGAAGAAACCTAATATTTCATATATTGAAAAACTCACTGTTAAAGAAAGTGAAATAACCGAAACTTTTACCAATTTAAGAATAGAACCCAGCGAAGAAGGAAGGGGTATTAGTCTAACTTTACCTCCAGATATTGCAATTTGTAATGGTTGCTTGAAAGACATGCGAAATCCAGATTTACAAAAGTATTACAATTATCCCTTTATTGCTTGTGCTGTTTGTGGACCACGATTTACGACAGTAAGAGAACTACCTTATGATAGAGAAAGGAGTACAATGATAAAATTTCCTTTCTGTAAAGAGGCAAAACCAGAATCTTGTATAGCAGAATATTCTAACTTTCAAAATAGGAGATTTCACGCTCAAACATTTGCTTGCTCCGTCTGCGGTCCTAATTATCAACTTTACGATAAAGAAAAAACCTCTCTCAAAACAAATTCGATTGAGGAAATATTAAAGATAACTACAAAACGGCTAAAAGAAGGGGAAGTTGCGGCAATTAAGGGAATCGGTGGAGTCCATTTAGTTTGCCTTGCTAACGATGACAAAACAGTTCTTAAACTTCGCAGGAGGAAAGGTAAGCGTAAACATAAACCATTTGCTTTAATGGTTCCGAATTTGAGCATTCTTGAAGATTATTTAAAGATTTCAGATAATGAAAGACGGCTTCTTACATCTTTTCGAAGACCAATCGTGCTCTTAGAGAAAAGTTATAATTTCAGTGACTCTAATATTAGCGAATTCGTGGCTCCCGGTTTAAACAATGTAGGGATTATGCTTCCATATTCAGGTATTCATTATTTAATTTTTGACCAAATTGGAAACCAGCCATTAGTTTATACAAGTGGGAACAAGTCAAATATCCCTATGGCAATTGAAAACGAAAATATATTTGATCAACTCAACAATTTAGCCGATTTCTTCCTACTTCATAATAGACCCATATACCAAAGAGCAGACGACAGCGTATTAAGGATTCACAACGATAAAGTGAAGCTCATAAGGCGATCACGAGGTTATGTTCCAGAGTATTTTGCATTACCATTTGAAGTAGAAACACCAGCAGCGATATCAACTGGTCCAGAATTAGCCGTCACCGGGGCTATACTGCGTAATAATCGAATTTTCCCTACTCAACATATTGGAAATGTAACTCACCTAGAGACTTACGAATTTTTAAAAGATTCTCTATACCATATGAAAAAGTTGCTACAAATAAAAGATTCTGAGATTACATATATCGCTTGCGACGCTCATCCAAGCTTCGTAACAACCAAACTAGCACAAGAACTATCTACTCAGTACAATATTAAAACCTATAAAATTCAACATCATTATGCTCATATTTTAAGTTTAATGGCGGAAAATAACATAAATCTGGATGAGAAAATCGTTGGAATTAGCGTTGATGGAGTTGGATATGGGGACGACGGACATGTATGGGGCGGAGAGATTTTATTAAGTGGTTACAAAGGCTACGAACGATTAGGTCAATTACAATACCAACCCATGGTTGGAGGTGATCGCTGTACTAAGTTTCCTGCTCGAATGGCAGCGTCCATAATCTTAAATTCTATGGAAACAGAAGAAAGCAAAAAAATTTTTGAAAGAATTAGATTAGCAAGTGATTTGGAGTACGAAAATGTGGAATTAAACGCCATTATTTCTCAGTTTGAGCATAATACAAAATCGTCCTTTGACCAGAACATACCATTAACGAGTTCTACTGGAAGGATATTTGATGCGATAAGCTATCTTTTAGGAGCGTCAAACCTCAAAACTTACCGAGGCGAACCTGCGATGAAGCTCGAAGGGTTTGCTTCAAAAGGGAATCCAGATAGAATTGACTTAGAAATTAAATATTACAAAAAAGACGGAATGTTTTTCATAAATACATCAGAATTGGTTGTAAATATCTTAACACTCCTTGAAAATCCTAATGTTAATCGTAACGATATAGCGGCAAAATTTCACATGGTTTTTGGAGAAGCTTTTGCAGATATAGCCATAATTGTTGCTGATCTTAATAATGTTGATAAAATTGGTTTAACTGGAGGAGTAGCTTATAATAGATTATTTTCTAATGCAATTAAAGATACCATTTTAAGAAATGGATCAACATTTTTAGAGCATGATAAAATTCCCCCGGGAGACGCAGGAATTAGCACAGGTCAATTAATTGGTGGACTTTTCAAGCATTCGCTTTAAACCTTAATTAATTTTATCTGTTATCTTTAATTAATATTAAGCATAAAATCAGCTTTTAAAATGAATTTAAATGATTGCATCAGAAGATTATAAAGACGATCTTATTAAAATTGCAAAAAAATTAGAAAGAGCCTCTCAATCTTATCCTAAAGACGAAAATGGAGAGCCTACGGAAACATATCTCGAATATTTAAGTTTGATGTACGAACCAAAAATTGCTACACTTGTACAACACCTTCCCGTCTTTCCTAAAACGATGTCCATTGTGAAGTTCGCTAAAATGGCAGGAATGGATAAAGAAGATCTTATGAACTTGCTTGAAGATACTACAGAGAGAGGATTTATTATAAAACTAGGTAGGAGTTATGCGCAGCCTATGCCTCTCTTTGTTTACGATATCCCGTTTATCTTAAAAAAAAATATTGAACATAAGGACGCAAAAAAGTTTGCAGAGTTAAGCAGGAAATTTTTTATTGAAGACCAATATTATAAAACGTGGCAAACCAGTAGGAAGGGCACACCACGGTTTAGAGTATTGACGGTATCAGAAGAAGTTGAACATGAAAAAGAAATAGTCCCAATCGAAGAGGTTTACAAAATTATAGATAAATGGGACGATTTTGCGATAATTCCTTGTCCATGTAGACAAAGAAGCGAGGTTGAAGGAATTAGAAAATGTAAAGACAAATATCCGATTCATAATTGCACACTATTAGGACCATATGCGAAAGCTGTGTTAGAGATGGAAGACCCCGACATTAAATCTGCAACTCGGGAGGAGATCAAGAGACTTACTATGGAGGCATCTGAAGTAGGTTTAGTTCATTGCACGGACAATCGCGCAGAAAACACTACAATCCTTTGTGCGTGTTGCGAGTGTTGTTGCGGAATGATAGGTGGTTTGACTCGACTCAACTACCCAAGATCTTTAGCACGAGCAAATTTTATATCTAAAGTCGACGAAGAATTATGCGTTGCATGTGGAACCTGTTTAGAACGCTGTAAATTCAATGCGATCGTAATAAACGAGATAGCAGAAATTGATCCAGATAAATGTGTAGGCTGTGGCTTATGCGCAGTTACATGCCCCGAAAATGCGCTCTCAATGATACGATTTGAAAGGGAAGATATACCAGGAGCGATCTAATGTTATTCATTTATTTATTTATTTTTTTTATATATTGAAAAAAGGACTATACTGTCAAATCTTATCATATTAATAATTCACTTTAATAATTCTTATAAAATACAATACTTAGTGGACGTGGAAAAAAAATGGGAGGTTTATTTGGAGTTATCTCAGATACGGACTGTGTAGAGGATGTATTTTACGGCACTGATTATCATTCTCATTTAGGAACTAAGAGAGGGGGTTTGGCTGTAAAAAACTCTGGTGGGTTTCAAAGGTTCATCAAAGATATAACGACGAGCCAATTTAGATCTAAATTCGATAAAGATATCAAAAAAATGCATGGGAACAAAGGTATCGGTATAATTTCGGATTATGAGGATCAACCTTTAATCATAAGCTCCCGTTTAGGAGTTTTTGCCATAGCAACAGTTGGGAAAATTAACAATATAGATGAACTTGCTAAAGAAGCGTTAAATAATGGAACTCATTTTTCAGAAATGCTAGGTAGCGAAATTAATCCTACTGAATTAGTAGCTACTATAATCAGTCAAGGTAGTACATTCGAAGAAGGCATTCAAAAAGCCCAAAAAATGATTGATGGTTCATGTACCCTCCTTCTTTTAACTAAAGATGGAATATACGCTGCACGAGATTTACTAGGAAGGACACCTCTTATTATAGGTAAAAAACCAGGATCATTTGCGGTTGCGATGGAAACATGTTCATTTCCTAACCTAGGGTATGAAATAGTGAAATACATGGGACCGGGAGAAGTTACTTTTATTGATCAACAAGGTATAGAAGAATTAGTTGCTCCAGGAGATGAAATGCAAATATGTTCTTTCTTGTGGGTGTATTATGGATATCCCGCTTCTAATTACGAAGGAATTAATGTAGAAGACGTTCGATATAGATGTGGTGCCTTTTTACGAAAAGAGGATGATTTAGATATTGATCTCGTAGCGGGAATTCCCGATTCTGGGACCGCTCACGGATTAGGATATGCTAACGAATCAAAAATTCCTTATGGAAGACCATTTGTGAAATATACTCCAACCTGGCCGAGGAGTTTTATGCCTCAAGAACAATCCATACGCGATAAAGTTGCAGAGATGAAACTAATTCCAATAAAAGAACTCATTACAAATAAGCGACTTCTGTTTTGTGAGGACTCCATTGTAAGAGGTACTCAATTAAGAAAACAAATTGAACGATTATTTGAATCTGGGGCAAAAGAAGTACATATGAGACCTGCTTGTCCTCCACTTGTTTACGGATGTAAATTTTTAAACTTTTCTCGATCTCGTTCTGAGCTAGATTTAGCAGGAAGATGGGCTATTAAAGATTTAATCGGTAGAGATTTAGAAAACCCAGCAGAATATACAGATCCCGAATCTGATAATTACAAGGCAATGGTTGATGTTATACGCGAAAAATTGCATTTAACGACGTTAAAATATCAGAAGTTAGAAAATCTAGTTAAAGCTATTGGGTTGCCAAAAGAAAAATTATGCACGTATTGTTTTGATGGAGTAGAGTAGCATTTTTTAGGTAGATCAGTTAATTTCTATCAGATGATATAGCCTTTTCTAATTCTATAATCCTGTTTACAGATTTTAATGGATAAATTCCAGTAAGGCACGCCATACATAGCTGGTCTTTTCCTTTTCCTATTGCATTCATTAGATTCTCGATAGTTTGATATCTTAGAGAATCTGCTCCGATTTTTTTCTTAATTTCATCGATATATGCTTCATTTCCGTATAATTCTTTAAAACGACCAGCTATTAATTCTGAAGTTGTAGGAAAATCGATCCCCATATAACACGGCCTTATCACCGGAGGACAACTTATCCTTACATTTACTGATAAAGCACCTGCTTCTCTAATTAAGCTAATAATCTTTTTTGTTGTGGTACCTCTTACAATCGAATCGTCCAGAAGAATTACATTCTTCCCTTCAACAAAAATTTTTATAGGGTTTAATTTCTCTTTAACTGCCGCTTCTCTTTTTTTTTGTCCAGGCATTATAAAAGTGCGCCACACGTAGCGATTTTTCATGAGCCCTTCCATGTAAGGTAAATTTGCTTCTTGTGCGTAACCTACGGCGACACTTCGTCCAGAATCGGGTACTGGAACCACAATTGCATTATCTCTAAAGTGAGGATCGGTCAGAATTGGATCGTTTTTGGCAAGATTAATTCCTAATTGCAGTCTAGTTTGGGCAACAGAGACTCCATCAATAATTGAATCAGGACGAGCGAAATAAACGAATTCAAACTGACAAAGCGCAGTTTTCTCGCTTTCTACAACCATTTCTGAATGAATTCCCTTCTCACTACTTAGATGAATTATCTCTCCTGGCCTTACATCCCTAAGTAAGTTACCTCCGACAACATCAATACCACAAGATTCAGAGGAGACTATGTAATGTTTTCTTTCTTTAGTTATCATTTCTCCTAAACATAAAGGCTTGAAACCCAAGGGATCTCTAATAGCGTAAATATCGCTTTCGCTTGTCAATATTAGGAGCGAATAAGAACCATCTAAAGACTTGCTCGTCACCTTCAAGATTTCGGGCCAGTTATCAGTTTCATTTGCAGTATAAGCTATTAATTGGGCGATAACTTCTGTATCAGTATTAGTTATGAAAATTCGACCATGAGCCTCTAACTCTTGTTTTAATTCGTGGTAGTTTGGAATTGTTCCGTTGAACGCTAATGAAAACTCGATTTCATCGTTTTTAAAATGGTAGGGTTGAATATACTCTAATGAATCATATTCTTGAGCTCCAGTTGTAGCGTATCTGTTATGACCAATCCCTACATTTCCCCACAACTTGGAGAGAACTTTATCATTTAGTACTTGAGAAACTAACCCTTTATTTTTATAAGTAACAATTGAGCCTCCGGTTTTAAGGATAGAAATTCCAGTGGATTCTTGACCGCGGTGTTGTTGAGAAATAAGCCCAAGGTAAAGCTGTCTTGAGATAGAAAAGTTTTTATCGTCGCAGGTAACACCAAACACAGCACACTGTTCAACAGGCTTGTCTATTTTAAGATTTTTTTTACAATTAAGAGCCATTTTATTATTCTATGGGTAATAAGGATTAAAAATCTAGTTCATCTGCTACTAATTTAAATGATTTATTATTTTTATTACTTGATTTAATAGATTATTAGTGATTTTTTAAGATAGTTGGTAAGAAATTAACGATAAAAATAAATATCTTGCTTTTGCAATACTTATCGGGGGCAAGAGTACGCGTTTTGGTTCGGATAAAGGTCTTTTTTTCTTTCAAGGAAAATCTTTTATTTCTCACCAATTAGAAACGGTATCTCGTTTTAAGCGTGATGTTTTTCTCATTGCTAATTCACAACAACAAGTTCAGAATTATGTAAATGAAATTGACTACACGAAAATATCAGCCTTTATTGTAGATGATTACGAGATTGGTTTAAAGCAAAAATTAAGCTCGCCATTAATCGGACTTTATACTGCTTTTAAAGAACTCCAAAAATTAGGATATAAAAAAGTTTTTGTGCTTTCTTGCGATAATCCCCTTGTCAAGTTTGATGTTATTGAATTTATACTAAACCATTGCGAGGGATTCGATTGCTGTATCCCAAAATGGAAAAACAATTTTTTAGAGCCTCTGTTCGCAATTTACCCTATTAGAAAAGCATATGAAACCTCGTTAATAAATTTAAAACAAAGGCACTATAAATTAACTAAAATTATCGGTCAAGATTGGAAGATTAACTACATCTCAATTGAACAATACATTAAAAAAATAGATCCTAACCTTTTCTCCTTTAAAAATATTAACAAACTAGAAGATGTTAAAATATTAGAGTCTATCTTAAACAAAACTCAATAAAAAAAAAAGAGTAAATTTTATTTTTTTCTTAATCTCGGGGTAGAATACTACCAATTAATCCTAAAGCGCCTCCACCAACCAGGAAGAAAGCTCCTAATCCCGTACCTCCTCCAATATCGACGAGAATTGGGAAGAAACTTCCGAAATGTTCACCTATGGTGAAAAGGGTGAAAAGTCCGCTTATTGGACCTAAGATCGTTGTGTAAAAGACTAACAAAAACATTATTCCAACACCTAGTGGAAAAAGTGAAAAGATAATACCAACGATTCTAGATTTTAGCCCAACGAGCTGTAGAATTCCAGAAACAAGCCAGATTGCAAAAATAACCACCATTATATAGAATATAATAGCGTCAATGCCCAATAAACTAGGATCTAATGCTATTATATCAAAAAGGTTCATGGCGAATCCTAGACCAGAGCCTACAACACCAGCGAAAAATAAGAAAAGGGCAAAAACATAAGTTCCGAGGATAGTTAGAAGCGCACCTAATATAATTAAAATTTTACCTGCTGCCAAAATTTTATCACTGAAAAATATTTTATGTTTATTTTTTTAATTAAAATGAAATTTAATTATCACTATAATGCTTTTTTATCCTTAAATAGATTTTTATATTTTTTAAGTAAGTATTTATCAATTCTTTCTTCGAACAATATTTTTCTTTTGGTAACTATGAAGCTAAAATCTCTCATATCTTCATCTCTAAGAGTGAATAATTGAGTTTTTAAGTTGTTCATTAATTTTTTGAATTGTGTGTTTATTTTTAAGTCATTAGTCCTTCATGTTATTCATTATATTTTTGAAAATAAATAAAATGTGAAAATTTATGCCGTATGAGAGTTTAAATCCATTCACACCTCGCTTGATAAAAGAAGACGATATGTACGGCGAACTCGAAGGATACAGATTAAACCTTTTAAGGCCGAATGTATACCAGTTTTACTCGAGAACCGCAGGATGTCATATTTTTCTGATCATTGGTGATGATCTAAATGTTTTAATCGATACAGGAATTATTACTAAATTCAATAGCTTTAACTATTTGCTCACTACAGAAATTGGTTTAAAAGTAGAAGACATAGGATTAGTTATCAATACACACGAACATTTCGATCACATAAGCGCTAACGCTTATTTTCATTGTCCCATTGCTGCACATCGATGGGCTGCGGTTAAAATACAACATAGCGATGAATTAATAACTAAAGGGAAAAAATGGGGCATCGATTTAACCGACATGAAAATTAATTTGTGGTTGGAAAATAGAAACATTATCGATTTAGGAAACACAATGTTGAAAGTGATCGAAACACCGGGGCATACTTCAGGCTGTATCTGTCTTTATGAGCCTTATAAAAATTATCTTTTTTCTGGCGATATGTTATTTAAAGGAACCTTATCAAATATTTACGAATCAGGCTCGATTTCGGAGTACATTGATTCGTTGGAATTATTGGACACTTTAAAGATAAATAGCTTCTATCCTAGCCATGGACATTCAGTAATCGGATATGAATTAGTATCTCAAGAGATTAAAACATCTATAAAAAATGCAAAAAGGGAATTACATACATTTGTTAATCGAATTAAGAGTAAATCTCTTGGTAAAGCAAGACCTCCACCCTCACTTTACAATAGAGAAAAAGAAGATCTCTAGTATTTTTTAGAGAGGACTGAGCTCAATGTCTACTTTTTCTCCACAATATTGACAATTCTTCAACTTTTTATTAAAGATTTCATCACACGATTTACATGTTTGTAGATTATTCTTAACTATCTCTTTGACAACTCGAATGAACGCATTCTCAACATTTTCTCCAGTTTTCGAGGAAGTACTGGTGATCTCTGTACACCAGTCATATTTTTTAAAAAATATCTCAGCGTCCTTTTTAGAAACTTCTCTCTTACCTTTTAAATCGATTTTAGTTGCTATGATTTGCTTAACTATATTAGAATACGCATTTTTATCAATAATTTCAACCCAGTTATCGATGTCTTTTAATGTTTCTCTTCTAGTGGTGTCAAACAGAATAAACGCTGCTGATGCACCGTGTGCATACGCTGGAAATAATGTGCGATATTTTTCTTCTCCCGCAAAATCCCAAATATTCAACTCTAATGAAATATCACTATGAGCTCCTTGTATAGTAATATTTTTTCTTTTAAAGTCGACTCCTATCGTTGCTTTCATATCTTCTTTGAATACATTATCGCAAAAACGAGCTATCAACGAAGATTTACCAACATCTTTCGCTCCAGCAATTATGATTTTATATTTCAACAATTTAACCACTCCTTTCTTAAACCTATGTAAAATTAATAGGAAGATATTATTAAAAGATTTTTGTCTGAGATTTTTATTCATAATTTTATATTACGATTTATAACTTACTTTTCATAAAAAGTGAATTTAAAATATAGAAAGAGTTTATTAAAATAGGAG